>CAMTWC010000010.1:0-28200 GCA_947085345.1 uncultured Gammaproteobacteria bacterium
CACCTTGCCGCTGGTGCGGTCGATGCGCACCCGCACGCCGCACAGGGTGGTGCAGCCGAGGCACATGGTGTAGCTCACCTGCTGCGCCGGGTTCACCTTGAGCACCCCGGTTGCCGGATCGATGTTGAACTCGGGTTCCAGCGAGGCGCCGTGGTACTGGTTTTTAGGCGCGCTGCGGTCCAGGAGCGGGCTGAACATGCGCTTGGCGGTGGCGCTGAAACCGGCGCCGAAGGCGAGCAGGCCGCCAGCAGCAAGAATTTTGCGACGGGTGTTGGTGGTCATGACATTCTCCTTAGGCCTGGGTGCGGTGCTGGCCGGCCCAGGGCAGAACCGAGATAAGCAGGATCAGGACGACGATCCACAGGCCGGCGGTGCCGACGATGCCGAGCACCCCTTCGTGACCAAGAGGGAGGTGGTACACGTAGTAGCCGGCACCGGTTTTGGGGATCTCCTGGCCGCCGATGAACACCGTCCAGCGCATCATCCAGGCGCTGTGCAGAGCGATCAGGCCGGCAGTCAGCCGCCACGCCGGATGCCGGGCGGCGAGCCCGAGCCAGAACGTGGCCAGCGCGCTGCCGGCGGCCCACACCGCGGTGATCCGCCATGCGGTCGAGGGGGCCACTTGCGCCAGCGCTTCCGCGTGTCGCGGGGACAGGCCGCTTACTCCCAGCAGCAGCCAGGCGGCGCCCACGGCCAGCACCAGCACCTGGGTCGCCGCCAGCAGGCGCAGCAGTGGGGCGTCCTCCGCCGCACGGCCGTCGCCGACGAAACGATCCAGCACCAGCACCAGGCCGATGGCGCCGGCCACCGCCGTGATGAAGAACTGCACCGGCAGGAAAGGCGTGTCCCACAGGGGCCGGGCGTGCACCACCATGACTTCCATGCCGGTATAGAGCGCCACCAAGGCGGCGCCGGACAGGGCTAGCACGGCGGCGACGCGGATTGCGCCCAAGCTGTCGTGGCCGCCGTAGGCAAGCGCCCGGTAGATGTTCGCCCAGCGCCCGCCCGCATCGGCCAGGCGTTTCAGGTCCGGGCGCAGCGCCAGCCAGGCATAGAGCATCAGCCCGCCCAGGTACAGGGGAATGAAGAAGGCGCCCCAGGCCATCCAGGAACCGAGATTGGGATGTAGGTAGAAATTGAGGAAGCGGCCGGGCTGATGCAGGTCGGCGAGCAGGGCCACGGGCGCGGTCAGGCCACAGGTCAGCGCACCCAGCAGGGCGATGCGGCTGGCCCGTTGCCAGGCAGGCCGGCGCAGCACGAACCAGGGCAGGGTGAGCAGGAAGCTGCCCACGGACAGACCGATCAGAAAGAAATATTGAACGGCCCAGGGCAGCCACGCCACTTCGCGGGCCACGTTCACGACTTCGACAATGGATGGGTTCATTTCAGCCTCCGTGCTCGCTCGGCCGCCACAGGGCGGCCTGGCCGTCGACGCGTCCCTGGAAGCGGTGGTCGAGGCCGATGTAGAAAACGTTGGGACGGGTGCCCGATTCGGGCTTGAGCACCTTGACCGCGCCGGGATCGCTTCGTTTGGCGGCATCCAGCCGGCGCCGCAGCTCGCCTTCGGCGTCGTTCAGGTCGCCGAAAATGCGGGCCCCGCCGACGCAGGTTTCGACGCAGGCCGGCAGCAGGCCGGCCTCCACCCGGTGCGCGCAGAAGGTGCACTTGTCGGCCTTGCCGGTATCGTGGTTGATGAAGCGGGCGTCGTACGGGCAGGCCTGGACGCAATAGGCGCAGCCCACGCAGCGGTCGCCGTCCACCACCACGATGCCGTCGTCGCGTTTGAAGGTGGCGCCCACCGGGCAGACCGGCACGCAGGGCGGATTGTCGCAATGGTTGCACAGCCGTGGCAGCATGTAGGTGCTGGCCGTCATGTGGCCGTCCACCTCCAGCTGCACGGCGTAGGTGGACACAATGGTGCGGAAGCTGTTTTCAGGCACTGCGTTTTCCATGATGCAACTCACAGTGCAGGCCTGGCAGCCGATGCATTTGCGCACATCCACCAGCATGCCCCAATGGTGCCTGTCTTCGGCGGCGCGGGCGCTGCCCATGGGCAGCGCCACCCCTGCGGTGATCGCCGGGAATGCCCGCAGGAAATTGCGGCGGGACTGTAGAAGCGTATCGTCTGGCATGGTCGGACTCCGTATTGAGCGTGCACTTGTACCTTAAGCGCACCAAGACCATGCTGCCAGTGGGTTGATTCTCTATTCCGCTAGGTATTTTTGCTTAGAAGCCGTTTGAAACATTCGCGCAGCCGGTTGGCTCTCCCGACGTATCCGGGGCGAGCGCCTGCGGGGCGCCCTGCCGGGGACCGTTCAATGCTTCGCCGGATGCGGCATCAGCTTGTCGATATACGCAATCGCCACCGCCGACGCGATGAACGCCATGTGGATGACGGTCTGCCACAACAGTACCTTGTCGGTCAGGTTGGGGGCGTTGATGAAGGTCTTGAGCAGGTGGATGGACGAGATGCCGATGATGGCGGTGGCGAGTTTAACCTTCAGCACGTTGGCGTTGACGTGCGATAGCCACTCGGGCTCGTCGGGGTGGCCTTCGAGCCTCAAGCGCGAGACGAAGGTTTCGTAGCCGCCGACGATGACCATGATGAGCAGGTTGGAGATCATGACGACGTCGATGAGGCCCAGCACGATCAGCATGATGGCTTCTTCGCCGAGATTGAAGGTGCCAACGACCAGATGCTTCAGTTCGACCATGAAGTGGACGACGTACACCAGCTGCGCCGCAATCAGGCCCAAATACAGCGGGACTTGCAGCCAGCGGCTGCCGAACAGGATGGTGGAGAGGAATTTGCCGCGGGTTTCGATGGGCGGGAGGGTTTCGGATTTCATGGGACAGGGGTCAGGCTAAAAAAAGGATTACAGGATCTGGCAGCCTGTCGGACTTAAAGGAAATCGGCTGCAACTTTGCCTGGCCGGTCCATGTTTCGCCGCTTTTTTGGGCAATGGAACGACTATTTCCCTGCAAAATCGTCAAAATCCGTCCTCGCCCAGCCAAGTTTTCGCTTCGATTCTTCAAGTCCGACAGGCTGCTAGCGCGATAAATTAAATGGCGCGCTACAGGACATAGCGCGCCAGGTCTTCGCGTGCGGCCAGCGCGGCCAGACGGCTGGTGACGGCCTCGGCATCGACCACGTATTCGCCGGTGACGTTCCCGGCGTCGAAGGAAATATCCTCCAGCAGCTTCTCCATCACGGTGTGCAGGCGCCGGGCGCCGATGTTTTCGGTGCGCTCGTTTACTTCGAAGGCGATCTCGGCAATGCGGCGGATGCCGTCGTCGGTGAACTTCAGCGTGATGCCTTCGGTCGCCAGCAGGGCTTCGTACTGGCGCGTGAGGCAGGCGTCGGTTGAAGTGAGGATGCGCTCGAAGTCCTCCACCGAGAGCGCCTGCAGTTCGACGCGGATCGGCAGCCGGCCCTGCAGTTCGGGGATGAGGTCGGACGGCTTGGACAGGTGGAAGGCGCCGCTGGCAATGAACAGGATATGGTCGGTTTTCACCATGCCGTACTTGGTCGAGACGGTGGTGCCCTCGATCAGCGGCAAGAGGTCGCGCTGCACGCCCTGGCGCGACACGTCGCTGCCGTGGGCGTCGCTGCGGGTGGCGATCTTATCGATTTCGTCGAGGAACACAATGCCGTTTTGTTCGACGGCTTCCAGCGCCTGCTGCTTGGTTTCCTCGTCGTTGATCAGGCGCCCGGCCTCTTCCTCGGTCAGGAGCTTCATGGCCTCGCGCACCTTCAGCTTGCGGCTTTGCCGGCGGCTTTGCCCGAGGTTGGCGAACATGCCCTGCAGCTGCTGCGACAGGTCCTCCATCCCCGGCGGGGTGAAAATTTCCATGCTGGGGCTGACGGCGGCAAGCTCGATCTCGATTTCCTTGTCGTCGAGCTGGCCCTCGCGCAGCATCTTGCGGAAGCGCTGGCGCGCCGTGCCCTCCTCGCGCGCGGGTTCGGCCTCGCCGAAGCCGACGCTGCGCGGCGGCGGCAGCAGCGCATCGAGGATGCGATCCTCCGCCGCTTCCTCGGCGCGGAACCGCACCTTGGAGGTGGCCTGTTCGCGCATCTGCTTGACCGCAGTTTCCATCAGGTCTCGGATGATGGTATCGACGTCGCGCCCGACGTAGCCGACCTCGGTGAACTTGGTCGCCTCGATCTTGATGAAGGGGGCGTTGGCGAGCCGTGCCAGGCGACGCGCGATCTCGGTCTTGCCGACGCCGGTGGGGCCGATCATCAAAATGTTTTTCGGCGTGATTTCCTGGCGCAGCGGTTCATCGACCTGCTGGCGCCGCCAGCGGTTGCGCAGGGCGACCGCGACCGCGCGCTTGGCGGCGGCCTGGCCGACGATGTGCTTGTCGAGTTCGTGGACGATTTCTTTGGGAGTCATTGGCGGGTGAGGGGCGAGGAGTGAGGCATTAGGAGTGAGGCGTTAGGGGTGAGGCGGCGGGGTTTTCCTCACCCCTCACCCCTCACCCCTCACAGCACTTCAATCACGTGATTCTGGTTCGAGTAAATGCAGATGTCACCCGCAATGGCGAGGCTCTTTTTGACGATTTCAAGCGGGGGCAGGTCGGTGTTCTCCAGCAAGGCGCGGGCGGCGGACTGGGCGAAGGCACCGCCGGAGCCGATGGCGGCGATGCCGAGTTCGGGCTCCAGCACGTCGCCGTTGCCGGTGATGATGAGCGAGTGCTCGCGGTCGGCCACTGCCAGCATGGCTTCGAGCCGCCGCAGCATGCGGTCGGTGCGCCAGTCCTTGGCGAGTTCGACCGCGCTGCGCATCAGGTTTCCCGAGTGCTTGTCGAGTTTGGCCTCGAAGCGCTCGAACAGGGTGAAGGCGTCGGCGGTGCCGCCGGCAAACCCGGCCAGGACCTTCTCCTGATACAGACGCCGCACCTTGCGCGCGGTGGACTTGATGACGATGTTGCCGAGGGTGACCTGGCCGTCGCCGCCGAGGGCGACTTCATTGCCCCGGCGGACGGAAAGAATGGTGGTGCCGCGATATTGTTCCATGGGCAGGATTATCCTGAAAAAATGGGTAACCGCGAAGGAGGCCAAGTGGCGCGAAGCGCGGCGCTGCCGGGTTTTGCCTGCCCCTGCCCGTCAGTGGGCGGTGTCAGTCCGGATGGCGCGGTACAAGCTGCGCCAACTGGTCGATTCCCATGACGCGGAAGAGTTCGTGAATGAGCGCGTTGTGGCCGCGCAGGGTGATGGTTTTGCCGCTGCCCAGGCACTTCATCAGCACGCCGATGAACTGGCTGACGCTGCCGTAATCCACGCGGGTGACTTTCGACAGATCGACCATCACTTCATTGTGGGTGGCGGCATAACTGCCGAGCTGCTGGAGCACGCTGTCGGTGCTGGGGGTGATTTCCCCGGAGAGGCGCAAGGCATCGTCGAGCGGCTCGGCGGGTGCGGCCTGCACAACCACGGCGGCTTGCACTTCGCTCCAGGAGGGCGGCGACACTTCAAAGCGCACCGCGTAGTCCACTGCCAGGTCTTCGAACTGTTCTTGCTGACCGAGCGTTTGATAAAGCTCCAGCAACAGCAACCAGTGAACGGCGCGGCTATGGGTGGCGCGGTTGAGATCCTGCAACAGTGCGATGAGCCGATCGACACCGCTGACCTGCAATTTGCGCCTGATTTTGCGTGCTGCACTCAGGACTTTGGCGCACTCGTCCGCCCCGGATTCGTCGACCATTTCAATGCGCGAAAAATTGATCCGCACCACGGCTTTTTTGTCGGTGGCGGCAATGGCTTCGCGCAGCGTGGCCGCTGAATTTTTGTCGAGCAAGCCAGGCAGCTCCAGACTGGCCGCCTGTTCCTGCTGGGTTTTGGGCGCTCCATTGCCGCTGGTTTTTTGCCAGACGGGGGGCGAGGATTCAAAACGAACTGCGTAATCCAGCGCCAGCTGCTCAAAGTCCTTTTCCCGGTTCTGGATGCAATACAGATCAAACAGCATGAGCCAGGCGCGGCGATCTCCCGTTGCCAAAATATCCTTCAACATGCGTTCGGCCACTTCGACCTGGTTGCTGGCATACAGGATGGCCGCTTCATCCACGGGTGACTGCGGCGCGCCGCTGGTTTCTTCAACCACGATGCCGCTTGCGCCTATGCCCGTGGTCAACAGGGTTTCAGTGGGATACCGATCCATAGCGGGCGCAGACGCCGGCGCGGTTTTTGGCGCGGAGTCGGGCGTTTTGTCTTTGCTTTTTTTGAAAAACGGGAGAGCCACGAATAGGGGGGTTGAATCAGGGTATCGGTGCTGGATACTAGCGCTGTCGCGTGCTGGCGGCAAGCCGTAGTATGTTGCCGGCGATCAGGGCAGCCGTTGCGAGGGGCGACAACAATCGCGGGTCCGGCCGGCCAATCGAACAGGGCCGAGGCAGTGAGTCCGGCTGTATAAGCCGGCGCACCCAGCAGCCAGCCGGCCAACAGCCCCATGCGGGTCCCCTGCCAACAGCAGCACGCCGAGACTGGCCGCGACCACGAAAGCCGAGCCGATCGGTGCTTCCTGAATGTCTGGTCAGCGGCGTTCGCAGCCCGCCAGCACCGCTGCTTCCGCTCATGCCGCTGCGGCAAGCTGGGCCTGCCCGGCGCCCTTAAAACTGCCCTCTGAACCCGAGCACGAAGGCTCGTCCCGGCAACGGCGCGACATCCTTCAGATACGAGGTATGCACGCGAAGTTCGTTGTCGAGCAGGTTCTTGCCTTGCACAAATACCGTATAGCCGATCGATTTGCCTTGCTTGATACGGTAACTCACTTCGGCGTTGGCCAGGGTGTAAGCGGGGGTCGCCGTTTCGAGTTCCGCCAGACGGTTCTGACGCGCTGCGCGGATCACGCTTAGATTCGTCGCCCAAGGTCCCATCTTATGGTCGAGTTGCAGCCCGAACCGTTGCGGCGGCGTGCGTGGCACATTACCGCCGCCATCTAGCTTGCCGCGCACGGTGTCGGTAAACAGGCGCAAATCGAGGGCGCCGGGCAGCAGCGTGAAGATCGCTTCCGCTTCCGCGCCATAAAATCGCGCGCCCGTCTGCGCCACATTCTGTAGCAAATACTCGCTATCGGGATCGATATCCGCCTCACCGTCGAGGTTTCTGTCGATACTGTGCTCGAAAATGTAGTCGCTGATCCGGTTATGGAATACATTGGCCTTCCATTTTACGGCGCCGGCGGTCTTCTTCAGGGACAGATCGATGTTGTTGGCGGTTTCCCTGGTCAAGGCGTTATTGCCGGTCTGGTAGGTGCGCGTCGCGGTGTGCGGGCCGTCCGAATACAGCTCTTCCGTCGCGGGCGCGCGTTGCCCTTGCGTAGCCGACAGGCCGAGTCCGTAGCCATCCATGAATTTCCATAACACGCCCGCGGAGGCGCTGTAGAGATTGAATGCCCGCGACGGATTGGCGCTGTCCAGCGGGTTTTGCGTGGCGCGCTCGGCCCGTCCGCCGAGTTCCAGCCGCCAGCGCGCCCAGTTGCGTTCCTCGACCAGGAACAGGCCGGTGGAACGCGATTTCGTGGCCGGCACAATGGCCTCCTCGCCGATAGCGGAAAAGTTCCGATCCTGTAATTGCACGCCGAGCACGCCCTGCCAGTTCGCTAGCGGCGCATGCAGAAGCTCGACACGGCCTTCGAACCCCTGATTGTTAAACCGGGTTCCGATCTCGCCGCTGCCTTCGATTTCGGCGTGTTTATAGCCGTTGTAGCCCATGCGCACCTTGAGCCGCTTGAATCCCCGGAACGGATCGTCCAGTTCGCCCGCAATATCATATCGGCGCTGCTTGAGGTCGATTTTCGTGCCATCGGTGCCGGGTATGCCATACAGGCTTTCCAATTGTGAAACCGATGCGCCCACAAAGCCCCGCTCGCCGATAAAAGCCCCGCCCATGGACACGCCGTCCGAATCGATCGCGCTGTTGCCGACAGCGCCCGCCGGCGTGTCGTAATCGCCGGTTTTACGTTTGAAACCATCCATATTCCAGGACGCCTGGCCGGCGCTGCCCGTCGCGTTGAAAGCGCCGCTGCGTTCGTCCGTTGCCGAATTGCCCCGTAGTTCGAAATTACCCTTCGGCGACTTGAATAGGCGGTTCGGAATGCGCTCCGTTACCACGTTGACCACGCCGCCCGACGCCCCGCTGCCGTAGAGCAGTGTCGCCGGGCCGCGCAGGATTTCGATTTGCGAGGCATTAAGCGACTCGGTCGTCACCATGTGGTCCGGACTGAGGGTCGAGATATCGAGCGTGCCGATACCGCCTTCCAACACCCGAATACGCGGTCCGTCCAGGCCGCGAATGATCGGGCGTCCGGCGGCCGGGCCGAAGGAACTCGATGTCACGCCGAGTTCATGGGAAAGGGTATCGCCGAGGCTCGCTTCGCGCTGGCGGCGCAGGTCGTCGCCCTGCAACACGGAAACGGGCTGCGCCAGGTCGAGTTCGCCGCGGTTTGAGAAAGGTAGGGCAGTCACGACAACGGTCGGCAATTCGGCTGCCTTACTCATGTCTTCGGCATGCGCTGCAGACATACCCAGCACGGCAAGCGCCGAGACAATGGCATTCGGATTAAATAGACCACCCGTTTTTTGTAAGCGGGCACTGCGGAGATGATGGGTTGAATATTTCATGCTGATTCCCTGAACAATGGAATGGATGGGGTCGCCTGCAATGGGCTTGTGTCGCGCGTGCCAAGCTCGTGCGGCTCCCGTGTGGTCGAAGCCAGGCGGGAGGGGCAGCACGCAACAACCCGGCAGCGCGTCAAATGACGAAGTCTGCCAAGGCAAGCCGGTTAAATAAAAAGGGGGGAATTACGCTGACGGAGGCGCGCGCGCTTGATAGCGGCAGGTGACGCTGCCAAAAAAAGGCAGTAGTGGGGCAGATCCAATAAAAGGGCTGGGCTCGCTGGCGAAATTCAGGGTGTTGCTGGCCGGTAGCGCGCTTCCCAAGCCATGCCCGACAAGGTGTTGGCACGCCGGTGAATGCGAGTTGCCGGCATCTTCCCATGGATGCACCACGCCATGCGCCGCTACCGCCAGCTGTGCCAGTGTCAGGCACAGTGCCAGCGTCAGGGCAAGCAGGGGATGAATGCGGCGAGGGTGCATGGCTTTTATGCCGGATAATCCATTAGGCGGCTTTTCGAGCCTACGCGAGCACCCCGAAGGGCGCAAGCGCCCGCGGACGCTTTGCGGCCATTTTTGCCGCTTGCTCGTGACCCATGGAGCGGCCATGGATGCCCTCCAGGTAACAAAATCGCCCTGCAAATCGTCTTGCCATCATCTTGCATCTTCATGGGTGATATGGGTTGAGTTCTACTGTTTGGGTGAATCAACAGGCGGAACCGGATCGTAGCCGTGGTCGCAGCCGGGGCGGCAGCGGCCGATGCGTTTGGCAGCCAGCCAGCCGCCTTTGAGCGCACCGTGTTTTTCGATGGCTTCCTTGCCGTATTCCGAGCAGGTCGGCAGGTAGCGGCACTGCCTGCCCAGCCAGGGCGAGAGCGACAGTTGATAGACGCGAATCATGCCAATGAGCAGTTTTTGCATCAGGTTCATGGCTTGGCCTGAGCCTCCGGCGCGACGTGGCCGCGGGCTGCGCCGGTAAAGTCGGCCAGCAGCCTGGCGACGAATTCGGGTTCGAGGTCGCGCACGATGAAGACGAAGCGGCTGCTGTGGTCGTCGTCCGGCCAAGCGTCGAGGCTGACTTCGGGATACAGCACGTGCTGGACCCCCTGCAGCACGACCGGCTGAACCTCGTCCTGCAAATTCACGATCGCCTTGAAGCGCAACAGGTCCTCGGCGCGGAACGAGGTGAGCATGTTGAGCGCCGAGTGCAGTCCGTAGCGATCGAGCGGCGCGTCGAGCACCACCGAAAACGACTGGATGCGCGCGTCGTGCAATAGAGGTTTGCCGCCGAGCTTGCCGGCGCCGGCGGGCTGATAACGCGTCTGCTTCAGCCAGCGCGCCGCTTCCAGCGATCGGGTTTCGGCATTCCACAGCCCCATATTCTGGATTGCAGCGGGGTTGACTGCGCCGTTGGTCACCGAAAGAATATCCGCGGCCGGGTTCAGGGCGGCGAGTCGCTCGCGCAGGGTGGCGACCGCATCGGCTGGCGCGAGGTCGGTCTTGGTCAGCAACAGCTTGTCGGCCACCGCCACCTGCTTCACTGCCTCGAAATGTTCGTCCAGCTGGCCCATGCCGAATACGGCATCGACCGTGGTCACCACGCCGTCGAGACGGAAGCGCGTGCGTATCCAGTTGTCGCGCAGCAGGGTGTCGAGTACCGGCGCCGGGTCGGCGATGCCGGTGGTCTCGATGATGACGCGCTCGAACGCCGGGATGTCGCCCTTCTGCCGCGCCATCCACAGGTTTTTCAGGGTCGGCGACAGGCTGCCCGAAATCGTGCAGCAGACGCAGCCGCCGGAGAGCAGTGCCAGCGGGCCTTCCATTTTTTGCAGCAGCTGGTGGTCGAGCGCGACTTCACCGAACTCGTTCATCAGGATCGCGGTGCGCGGCAGTGTGCGCACGATATGGTTCAGCACGGTCGTTTTGCCACTGCCCAGAAAACCGGTCAGCAGGGTGATGGGAAGGGGTGCGTCGCTCATCGCCTGGACTTTTTCTCGACGTAGGGCTCGACCTTGACGACGCGCATGCGGTAGCCAGCGTCGCCCATGTCGGTCTTGACGTTGGCGAGTTCGAGCTTGCCTTCGATCCAGACGGCGTCCATGTAGGTTTTCATTTTGACCGGCTTGGCGGGCAGGACGTGGATGATCTGGTTGGCGGGTGGCGGCGGGACGTGGATGCACGCGCCGAAGTACGGCACGAGCAGGAATTCGCTGACTTCTTTTTTGCCGTATTCGAGTGGCACGATGAAGCCGGGCAAGCGGATGGGCTTGCCGGTGATGCCGGGGTTGGAGGGTGCGTTCGCCCACATCTGCTTCAGGCGGGCGAGCACTTCCATCGCGCGCGGATCGGCGTCGTCAAGGCGGTCGAGGTCGAGCCCCTCCAGTTCTTTGGCCGGATTCCAGCCAGGCGGCATCAGGTCGTCCCAGCTGATTTCAAGGGCTTTCGCGGACGCGACGGATTTGGCGGGCGCAAGCCTTTCGCCGATCTTGTAGTCGGCGGCAGATGCTGCGGTGGCTAAGAGCAGGCAGGCAAGGGCAAACAGGGCTTTCATGGCGTCCTCAGGTTTTGGGTGTCAGGCCATCGGCCAGCGATACGCGGTATGCGCGCCAGCCCGGCAGCAGGCTGGCGACGAAGCCGGTGATTATCACGCCGGCCAGCAGAAAAAGCTCGTGCACGGAAGGCAGGCCTGTCGTCAGGCTCAGGCCGAAGCGTGCCTCGACGAGCGGCGTGGCGACGAGCGACAGCACGGTCAGGAGCACGAAGCCAAGCAGTGCACCGATCACGGTCAGGCCCAGGCCTTCCAGCGTCAGCAGGGTTAGGATGTCGCGCGGCCGCGCGCCGACCGCGCGGAGGATGGCCAGCTCGCGGCGCCGCTGGTCGAGGCCGGCCAGCACCACGGCGACCAGGCCCGCGAGTCCGACGCCGACCACCAGCGCAGATACCGCGAGCAGCGCCTTTTCGCCGTAGCCGATCGCCTGCCACAGCTGCGCCAGTGCCACACCGGGCAGCACGGCCATCAGCGGCTCGGCGCGAAAGTCGTTGATCCAGCGTTGCACCGAGAATACCGCTGCGCGTGATTTCAGGCCGACGATGACGGCGGTGACGGTCTTCGGTTTGAGGTCGAATTTCTGCACGTACTCGGCCGGGATCTGCATGCCGGGAATGGGCGCGCCGCCCTGCCAATCGAGATGGATCGCTTCCATCGCCGCGAGGCTGATGTGCACGGTGTTGTCCACCGGCGTACCGGTACGGGCGAGGATGCCGGTCACGGTAAAGGGTTTGTCGGCGTGGTCGGCGAGCCTCGACTCGCCGCTGCCGTGCGCGAGCACGATGCGATCGCCGAGACGATAGCCCAGCGCATCCGCGGCTTCGGCACCCAGTACGGCCTCGAAGACGCCGTCGAACGCGTGGCCCTCGGCCAGCGCGAGGGATCGCCTGTCACCGTAGCGGAAATGCGCGAAGTAGGCGTGATTCGTTGCCAGCACCGGATAGCCGCGATGTGAATCGCCGAGCGAGACCGGGATCGTCCAGGCCACCGCCGGGTGCGCGGCCAGCGCCTCGACGCTCGACCATTGCATGTTGTGCGTGGCCTCGCCGATACGGAAGACCGAATACAGCATCAGCTGCAATGGACTGCCGCGCGCGCCGACGATGAGGTCGGCGCCGGAGACGGATTGCTCGAAGCCGCCGCGAACCTGTTCGCGCAGCCGCTCGACGCCGATCAGCAGCATCACCGACAGGGCGACCGCCAGCACCGTCAGGCTCAAGGCGGCGCGGCGGTTCCACGCGCTTTGTGCGGCCAGGCGGACCAGCGGCGGCGTCATGGCGCAGCCCCCGCGCGGTTGAGATCGGGCAGGGAGAGCGTGCGCGTAAAACGCGCGGCGAGCCGGCGGTCGTGGCTGACGAACACCAGCGCGGCGCCGCTGGCGGCGCATTCGCGGGTGAGCAGATCGAGGAAGGCGTCCTGCCGGTCGGCGTCGAGCGCCGAGGTCGGTTCATCGGCGACGATGAGTTCCGGCGCGCCGATCAGTGCGCGCGCTGCCGCCACGCGCTGCTGCTGGCCCACCGACAGCGCATCGGCGCGGCGCGTCCACAGCGCCGCGTCTAGATCGAGATGCGCGAGCAGGCGCGCGGCCGCTTGCCTCGGGTCGCCAGCACGTTCCTGGCGGCGCGCCGAAAAACGGCACGGCAGCAGCACGTTGTCGAGCACCGAGAGATAGGGAATCAGATTGAACTGCTGAAAGATGAGACCGAGATGATCGGCACGGAAACGGTCGCGTGCGGCGCCGGCGAGTTGCGGCAGCGCGGCGCCGAGCACGACGAGTTCCCCGGCGCGCGGCACGAGCACGCCGGCCAGCAGGTTCAAGAACGTGCTTTTGCCGGAACCGGAGGGGCCGTAGAGGAATACCTGTTCGTTCTGCGCCAGTTCGAACACTGCGATGTCGAGGCAGGGTGCATCGCCCCAGTCAAAGCGCAGATTGGCAATGGAAACGACGGGCGCGGGCATGGCTACCAGCGCACCTTGCGCTGCCCCGGCGTGAGCTGGGCAGCGGTCTGCCCGCGCGGGCCGGCGATCTCGATCTTGAGCTTTTTCAGGCGCGGAAAGGCATCGAAGAGGCGCACGTCCAGATTGCGCAGGGCTTCGGGGCGCGCGCAGCGGAACACGAACTCGCCGTCGAGGTCGGCATGGCCGTCTGCGTGCTTAAGCGCGCCGTGATCGTGGTGCGCGTGTCCCGCTTCGAACAGCGTCGATTCCAGTTTCACGCCCGCCGGCTTGCACGCGGCGGCCGGGCTGGGCACGAACAACGCGGCCGGCCGTGCGAGCGTCTGCTTCATCTTCGTCACTGCCGCGTGTTCGCGGGCGGTACGCGGCGCATGCTCGAAGCCGACCAGACTGTCGGTCGGCGTTGCCAGTATGAGGGTGAGCGTGCTGCCGTCGATGGCGACGGCAAGCGTGGCCGCGCCGTGTACGTGTGCCGTGGCCGCGTGCACGGCCAGCGGCAGGATGTACAGCGCCGCGGCGAGCGCGAGCCGGGGGAAAGGACGGGTCATGTCAGGGTCTCCTCCGTAAAGCTGCCAGCGCATGGCCGCGCGTTGTGCATTCAGGCGAGTTCGGTCTCGATGTCTTCCGGGGCATCTTGAGCCCAGACCGGAAAAGGGTCGTCGAGTTTCACCCAGCCCGCGCGGCCCAGGGCCATTTCGGCGTCGGTAAGGAGGCAGGCGTCGAGTTTCGCACGAATGTCGGTCTCGTTCATGCCCATGCCGATGAATACCAGTTCCTGCCGCCGGTCACCCCACTCGCCTTGCGATTTGTCGGCAATCTGCGCGCGGTAGGCATCATCCTGCGGCCAGTGCGCCTGCGGTACGGCATCCCACCAGTAGCCGGCCGCGCCGTGCCGGCAGGCGCCGCCGGCCTGGCTCCAGGACCCCGCGAATTCGGGGCGGCTGGCGAGCCAGAAGTAGCCCTTGCTACGCACCACGCCTTCCCATTCGCTGTGGATCAGGCTCCAGAAACGCTGCGGATGGAACGGGCGGCGGGCCGTGTAGACAAAGCTGGAAATCCCGTATTCATCGGTTTCCGGCACATGCTCGCCGCGCATTTCCTTCAGCCAGCCGGGTGCCTGGCTCGCGGCCTCGAAGTCGAACAGGCCGGTGTCGAGCACGCGGTCGAGCGGCAGCTTGCCGAATCGGGCGATTTCGATTTTCGCGCGCGGGTTGAGCGTGTGGAGAATGGAGGCCAGCCGCGCGAGATCGGCTTCCGACACGAGGTCGGCCTTGTTGACAACGATCACGTCGCAGAATTCGATCTGGTCGACCAGCAGGTCGACGACCGTGCGCGTGTCTTCTTCGCCCAGCGATTCGCCGCGCTCGCCCAGCAAGTCCGACGATGCGTAGTCGCGCAGGAAGTTGTAGGCATCGACGACCGTGACCATCGTGTCGAGCCGCGCCACCTTCGCCAGCGAGCTGCCGTCTTCATCTTCGAAGGTGAAGGTTTCGGCGACCGGCAGCGGCTCCGATATGCCTGTGGACTCGATCACCAGCTGGTCGAAACGGCCTTCCTTCGCCAGCGCGGCGACTTCTTTCAGCAGGTCTTCGCGAAGCGTGCAGCAGATGCAGCCGTTCGACATCTCGACCAGTTTCTCCTCGGTGCGCGAAAGCTGCGCGCCGCCTTCGCGCACCAGGCTCGCGTCGATGTTGACCTCGCTCATGTCGTTGACGATGACTGCGACGCGGCGGCCTTCGCGGTTGTTGAGGATATGGTTCAGGAGCGTGGTCTTGCCTGCGCCGAGAAAACCGGACAACACGGTGACGGGGAGGCGGGGATCGCGGTTCATGCAGATTTCCTTTCAGACGAGGCAGGTATCGAGCCCGGCACGCAATTCCGCCTCGGGCAGCGTGCGGCCGATGAAAACGGGAGTGGAAGCGCGCGCAGCACCTTCCGGCCAGAGGCGGACGCGGTCGCCGTACACGGTCATGTGCACGCCTTGCAGGGCCACTTGATGCGGCTCGCCGGCCAGGTTGAGGATGCCCTTGTAGCGCAGCAGGTGCGGATGATGCTGTGTGATGGTGTGCGCCATGAAATCTTCGAGCCGGTCTTCGTCGAAGGCGCGTTCGCTGCGATAGACGAAGGCGGCGATGTCGTCGTGATGGTGATGATGGGCGTCGTCGAGGAAGCGGAGATCGATCTCCAGCAGCGAAGTCAGATTGAAGGCGTTCACGTCGACCATGGCGTGCAGGGGCACGTCGCCGTGCGACATGGTATGGATGACTGCGCGCGGATTGGTCCGGGTCAGCCGCTGTACAAGCCCGGAGAATTGTTTTTCGTCCGTACGGTCGCGCTTGCCGATCAGCAGCACGTCGGCGAACGCGACCTGTTCGCGTGCGGCCTCGTGCGCGAGCAATGCGTGATCGATGGAAACGCTACCGAACTCGTTCTCGATGGCGGCGATTTTCTCTTCGCTGCGTTCAGCGAGAATGCGATTGACCAGCGTGGTCTTGCCGCTGCCCAGAAAACCGGTGACGAGGGTGCAGGGGATGGGGGCGGTCATGGCGGCTTCAGTACGCATGTGCATGCGTCATGACGTGGCCGAGCAGGACCGTGATGCCGCCTGTTGCGATGAGCAGCAGTTGCAACGCGCTCGCGCGCAGCCCGGATTGGCGCTGCAGGTGCGGCACCAGGTCGGATACCGCGATGTAGATGAAGCTCGCCGCCGCCAGCGCCAGCACGACCGGCAGCAGCGGCCGCGCGTTGCCCAGTATGAAATAGCCCAGCACGCCCCCGGCCACGGTGGCTGCCCCCGACAGCAGGTTGAGCATCAGGGCGCGGCGCCGACTGAGACCGACGGCGAGCAGCACCATGAAGTCCGCCAGCTCCTGCGGGATTTCATGCAGCAGGATGGCCGCCGCGGTGGCTATGCCCAGATGGGTGTCGACCATGAAGGCGGCGGCGATGACCACGCCGTCGACGACGTTGTGCAGCCCATCGCCGATCACCACCATGGGTACGGTGGCTTTTAGCCCGCGTGCGTGCGTATCGCCGCCGTGGCTGTGCCGCCAAAGCATGGATTTTTCGAGCAGGAAAAATCCCAGCAGCCCGGCCAGCACCCAGCCACCCACCTGCTCGGCAGGCAGGCCGCTCTCCAGTGCGTGCGGCAACATGCCGACGAAGGCCGCGGCCAGGAGCGCGCCGACGGCAAAACTCACCATCAGGTCGGCATAGCGGCGCAACAGGGTGAGCGCCAGGCTGGCGGCAAGCAGGACGGAAACCGGGCCGCTAACCAGGGTGGCCAGCAGGATCAGCGCAAGTGTCATGGGCACTTAGGCAACTGAGTTGCATCTATCGGGAAATGAATGGGGGTGCTCACGGCATGCCTGGAAACGTCAGTCAGTGTGAGGATGCGGCGCAGTCGGCGCAGCGTCCGTGCACGGTGATGTCCAGGCGGTCCGGCTGGAAGCCTTTGGGGATTTCTGGGCGGGCGAAGGGCAGGGTGCCGCGCAGGCAGAACAGGCGCCCGCAGTCGTTGCATTCGAAATGCGCATGCGTGGCGTGTGCATGCATCGGGCTGAAGCGGCGCACCCGGTCGTGTCCTGTAACGCTGTGTACCAGGCCCTGCGCCACCAGCCAGTCGAGCACGCGATACAGCGTTACCTTGTCGAAGGGCTGGCCGCTCGCGGAGGCGGCCTGCTGCAGGGACTGATGCGACATCGCCGCATCGGCTGCCAGCAGCAACTGCAGCACGCGCACGCGGGCGGGCGTGATGGACGCGCCGCGCTGCTGAAGCAGACGGGTTGCCTGATCGTGGCTGGGAGTCGGGGGGAGCATGGGACGATTATAGAAGCCTGCGCCACCAGACGCAACCTGGTTGCATTCGAGGGCGGGAAAAACCCCTCCGCAGAGGAAGGGATGGGCTCAGGCGCGCAGCTTTTCCATCAGTTCGTGGCGTTCCTGCGCCTCGATCGAGTATTCGGCGGTGGGACGCGCCAGCAGGCGCGGCAGGCCGATGGGGTCGCCGGTTTCCAGGCACCAGCCGTATTCGCCGTTGTCGATGCGGGTGAGGGCAGAATTGATCTTTTTCAGCAGCTTGCGTTCGCGATCGCGCACGCGCTGCTCCAGCATGTGCTCCTCTTCCACTGTGGCGCGGTCGTTGGGGTCGGCGAAGTTCTCGTTTTCCTTCAGGGTCGCGCCGGTGTCGGCGGCGTTGCTGAGCATTTCGTCGCGCAGGGCTTCGAGGCGGCTGCGGAAGAACGCCAGCTGGTCGGCATTCATGTAGGCGGTAGCCGGCATTTTCAGCAGCGCGGCTTCAGTAATGGGTTTGGATGAGGCGGGCATCAGGGTGCTCCATGGGTCGAACAATGGATAATTTAACGCCGGATGGATCGGCGCGAAGGGGAGCAGTCTGAACGTCCTGCGCCAAAGGCGCAAGCCGGCAGCGTGGCTGCGGGCTTGCGGCTTGCTCAATTTCATCCGTGATTGAACAATCATGCCATCATGACGTTGAAGGAGGCGAGATGAAAACCGTCGTGGTCGGACTGGCGTTGCTGCTGGGCGGCTGTGCGGGGCTGGAGTCGCCCGACCCGGCTTCGCCGTATTATGCCTATTCACAGGGGGGGTCGTGCAGCTCAGGCGGCCGTTGACGATCGAGCCTGACGCCGCGACGGTGCGCCTGCAATATGGCCGGATCGTGCCGCGCAACGGCGTGCAGGAGCACGATCCCTTCTGCGTAGTGGAGCTCGACGCGGTGCGTGCCGAAGCGCAGGCGCTGCAGCCGGGGCGCTTCGAGGTGTGGCGGGTGACGCGCAGCATCAGCACCATCGCGGCGCTGGCGTCGCCGTTTGTCAGAACGGCTTTGGTCGCCCATGACGGAGGCCCTTCCCTGCTCTACTTCAAAACCGAATTCCGCCTGCGCGATGCCGCCCAGCCCAGTCTGCGCGGCATGACCTGCATGTGGAACCAGATGGCGCCCGGCAACATGGGCCTGATGCGCCATCTCACCCTGGATGAAATCCGCGCTGCGGTGGGCGACTGGATGACGCTGGCCCCGCCGCAGGAGGCCTTGTGAAACCGGGCGGCACGCGGATTGCGCCCGGCACCCGGGTCCGGCTGACGGACTGGGAGGCCGGCGACACCGGCATCATCGGTAAGGACAAGTCGGCTGCGCGCGAGCGCCTGGACGAATACCAGGCGCGGCTGGAAACGCTGCAGGAGCTGCTGTATGCCGACGGCCGGCACAAACTGCTGGTCGTATTGCAGGCGATGGACACGGGCGGCAAGGACTCCACCATCCGCCACGTGTTCCAGGGCGTCGACCCGCTGGGGGTGAGGGTGGCGAACTTCAAGGCGCCGACGCCGCACGAACGGGCGCGCGACTACCTGTGGCGGGTGCATCACCACGTGCCGGGCGCGGGCGAAATCGCCATTTTCAACCGTTCGCACTACGAGGACGTGCTGATCACCCGCGTCAACGGCTGGATCGACGCCGCCGAGTGCAAGCGCCGCTATCGCCAGATCAACGAGTTCGAACGCATGCTGGTGGAAACCGGCACCACCCTCCTCAAGTTCTATCTGCACATCTCGAAGGACGAGCAGAAGAAGCGCCTGGAAGAACGGCGCGACAACCCGCAAAAGCAGTGGAAATTCCAGCCGGGCGATCTCGCCGTGCGCGCGCGGTGGGCCGATTACATGGCGGCCTACGAAGCGGCGCTGTCGGCCACCAGCACGGCGCATGCGCCCTGGCACGTGATCCCCGCCAACAGCAAGCTGGCGCGCAATCTGATGATTTCCCGCCTGCTGATCGAGGCGCTGGAAGGGCTGAAAATGCGTTATCCCGATCCGGCGGCAGGCGTGGCCGGTATCAGGATTGTCTAGGGAGGTCCATATAAGGGTTTCCCTAGCCGGTTCAGCTGACCAGGGACAGGTGCGGGATGTGCGCCGGGCGTGCTTCGGTCGGCATGCGGGCGACCGGTTCCCAGAACGGGAACGCTTCGGGGCGATGAATGTGGTAACCCTGCAGGTAGTCCACCCCCATGTCGCGCAGCAGGGAGGCCATCTCGGCGTCCTCCACCTGTTCGGCGACCGAATGCATGCCGAAGTCGCTCGCCAGCTTGGCGATCGAGCGCACGATGGCCTGGTCGCGGCGGTCGTCCAGCATGCCGCGCACGAAGGCGCCGTCGATCTTGAGGAAGTCGGCCGGCAGGTGCTTGAGATAGAAGAACGACGAGGCATCGCGCCCGAAATCGTCCAGCGCGAACTGGCAGCCGCGTTCGCGCAGGCCATGGATCAGGCGCTGGGCGTCATCCAGATTCACCACAGCAGCGGTTTCGGTGACCTCGAACCCCAGACGCTCCCCCGCCACGCCATAGTGATCGAGCAGATGGCAGACGGTGCCGAGGAAGGACTCGTCGGCGACGGTCTTGCCCGACAGGTTGATGAAATACACTGCAGTGTCGTCAGGCCGGGTCGCCAGATAGGACACCACCGCCTCCACCATCCAGCGGTCGAGGATGGGCGCCTGCCCGTAGCGTTCGAGCGCCGGCAGCAGCTTGGCCGGCCCCTCGATCACGCCATTGCGCTGCCAGCGGACGAGCACTTCGAAGTGCGGCTGGCCGCTGCTTGAAACCGGCTGGATCAGCTGACGGTAGGGCAGGAACTGATTGGCCTCAAGCGCTTGGGCGAAATCAGCCGCCCAGCCCATTTCCGTCTCCAGCCGGCGGAAGCCGACTTCGTCCGCCTCGTACAGCATGACCCGGCCGCTGCCTTCCGACTTGGCGCGGTAACACGCCATGTCGGCCTGCACCATGATGTCGCCCGCGGTGGCCGCCGTGCCGGTGATGGGCGCGATCCCGGCGCAGGCGCCCAGGGTGAAGCGCCGCCCCTTGTGCTCGAAGCGGACGTCGCGGATGCGTTGCACCAGCCTCCGGCAGACCTGAATGGCTTCGGCAGGCAGGCTGTCGAACAGGATGAGGCCGAATTCGTCGCCGCCCAGACGGCCCAGATAGGCCTGGTTGGGCAGGGTGGCCTTCATGGCCTGGGCAATGTCGGTCAGCAGCGCGTCGCCCACCGAGTGGCCGCAGGTATCGTTCACCAGCTTGAACTGGTCGAGGTCGATGTAGCAGAACGCATGTTGCCGGGCCTGGTCGCGCGCAGTGCGCAGTGCGCGGGCCAGCCGCCCTTCCACCGCGCGGCGATTCGGCAGCGTGGTCAGGGTGTCGTGGAAGGCCATCTGGCGCAGACTGTCGAGCAGCTGCTTCTTCTCGGTCTCGTCGCGCAGCACGTAGACGGCGCCGAGGCCGCCGTGGCCGGTCAGCGGAGCACAGCTGTAGCTGATGGCAAGGTGCTGGCCGAACCGGGTGTGCAGCTGGGCGGAGCCGGTCTGGCCGTGCATTGCCGCGGCCGACGGCAGGAAGCAGGCCGGTGCATCCTCGCCGCTGCTCATTCGGTCGAGCCGTATGACCTCGGCGAGCGGGCCCAGCATGACGTCTTCGAGGGCAATGCCGAGCAGAGTCTCGGCAGCCGGGTTGAGGTAGGTCACCTGATTGTGCGGATTGGTGACGACGACGGCGTCGTTGATCGACTGCAGCGTGACCTGCCAGCGTTCCTTCTCGTCGCTGAGCGCGGCCTCGTCGAGCTTGCGCTGCGTAATGTCGAAGCGAATCGACAGGTATTTATGTGGCAAGCCGTCGTCGTCCTTGAGCGGAATGATGGTCGTGGCGGTCCAGAACAGCCGGCCATCCCTGGCGCGGTTGCAGATTTCGCCGCGCCAGGTCCGCCCGCTTGCGATGGTTTCCCACAAATCACTGAAAAACGCGGGTTCGTGCACGCCCGAATTGACGATGCGGTGACTCTGGCCGACCAGCTCTTCATGCGTGTAACCGCTTATGATGCAGAACAGGTCGTTGGCGAAGGTGATGTTGCCGGCGAGATCGGACTCGGACACGATGGCGGCGCTGTCGAGCGCCTTTTGCTGCTCGCCGAGGTCAGTGAGCAGGCGCTCCAGGGCGGCGCTCATATGGTTGAATGCACGCGTGGTTCTCTGCAATTCGGGCGGGCTGCTCGGGCGAATGGGGATGCGCACGCTGTAATCGCCGGCCTCGATCTGGCGTGCGGTAGCGCGCAGCCGGTTCAGGTCTTTCAGATTGATTTTCAGCAGCACATGGGTCAGCCAGCCAATCAGGACGAATGCGGCGGCAAGCAGGAGGAACAGGCGGGTGCCGAGATGCCACAGAAAGTCTTCATAGGCGTGGGCGGAAGGCTGGATCACCAGGCGACCGTAATACGCGTCTCCGATGACGATGGCTTCCCGCATGACGGGAAGGGTCAGGCCGGTCAGGGCGGCGAACCAGTCGGGGCGGTCGGCGTGGCGCGCAGGCGCTTCCTCGCGCAGGACGTAGCCATGGGGGGTGGTGTATTCCACGTATCGCAGGTTGCCCTGGGCGATCGGGGTTTTCAGCTGCGCCTGCAAGGCATTGTAATCGCGCAGGATGGCCGAGTCGGCCACCGCCTGCGACAGCGCCGCAAGTTGTGCCGACGCCTGCACGCGCAATGCGGCGTCTGCGTCCTGGCGGGCGATCTGCAGCGCCTGCTGTCCCGCCAGCGCGAACACCACCATCAGGACGAGCAGGAGTGCGCCGATGACGCGGCCTTGCGTACCGAGATGCGCCGGGCGCAGAGCTTGCAGAAGGCGAGCGAAGACGGAGACAAAATGGGCGCGCATACGGAAGGAATCGGCCGCATGCGCCATTCCTGAAGGGTATGTAAAACGCGGCTTGATTGGGTGTGACCGCTCACACTCCGATTATAAAGACGCTCAGCCCTTCTTGCGCGCGCGCGGATGCGCCTGGTCGTACACCTTGGCGAGGTGCTGCCAGTCGAGATGGGTGTAGACCTGGGTGGTGCTGATGCTGGCATGGCCGAGCATTTCCTGCACCGCGCGCAGGTCGCCGGACGACTGCAGCACGTGGGTGGCAAATGCGTGGCGCAGCATGTGCGGGTGAACGTGCTGGCCGAGCCCCGCCTGCCGTGCCCAGCGGCCGAGCCGCAGCTGCACGCTGCGCGGGGTCAGACGGCTGCCGCGCTGGCCGATGAAGAGCGCGGCGGTGTGGTCGCGCGCCTCCCCGGGGATACCGTCCCTGCGGGACATAAGCGGCTGCCGCTGCACCAGCCAGGCGGCAATGGCATCGAGCGCCGCCTTGCCCACCGGTACGATGCGGGTTTTGCGGCCCTTGCCGGTGACCTGGGCTTCACCCGCTTGCAGATTGACGTCGCCGAGGTCGAGTCCGGCCAGTTCCGACAGGCGCAGGCCGGACGAATAGAACAGTTCGAACATGGCGCGGTCGCGCGCCAGCAGGGCATCGTCGGCCGCCGGGGCGGCCGCGCCGTCGAGCAGCTGGGTGCAGGTGTCGGGCGACAGGATGTCCGGCAGGGCCTTGGCCGCCTTGGGGGGGCGCAGGCCGAGACAGGGGTTGCGTGGGTAGCCGAGCCGGCGGCAGGCAAAGGTGAAAAACCCGCGCCAGCTCGACAGTTGCCGCGCCACGCTGGTGGCCGCCAGGCTCTGGCTGCGCAGTCTGACGATGGCGCCGCGGATGTCGGCGACGCCGAGCTCGGCCAGCGGCTTGCCGGCAGTCAAGCGGGACAGGTTGGCCAGATCGCGCTGATAGGCCGCGATGGTATGCGGCGACAACCGTCGTTCGGCGGCAAGGTGTTGCAGGTAGTGGCCAATCGGTTTGTACCCTGAAGGGCATAAAGGTTCAGCGTTCGCCCCCTCTCCCGCATGCGGGAGAGGGGAAGGGTCGCTGCGTAGCAGCGGGGAACCCACCGGCGTGCCCTCTGCGGGTAGAGGGTTGGGGAGAGGGTTGGCTTCCCGGTTCATCCCTGCATCCGCGCCAGCGCGGCGCCGACCAGCTGGCCCAGCCGTTCCAGATACAGCGTGCCCATGCCGGCGTAGAAACGTTTGGCCTCTTCCGACGCCAGCACCAGCAGGCCGACGGGCGCCGCAGCAGGCGTGGGCCGCAGCGGGATGCAGGCAAAGGCGCGCAGATGCGGCGCCACCTCGCCGAACCAGTCGTCAGCGTCATTCACCGCCAGCGCACCGCACACCGGACGCGCCATCGAGGCCACGCTGTCGCGCACGGCCTGCGATACCGGTTCGGTCAGGCCGGGCACGCTGTCGGCCGCGAGGTTCCATGCGCGCAGGGCATGGTGCGGCACCGCAAAGCCTTCGCGCAGATGGAGGGCCAGCGCTGCGACGATGTCCTGCGGCGTGCGCGCGGCCAGCAGCGCCAGCGTGAGCGCATGCAGCTTCTCCGAAATGCCGTCGTTTTCCTCGCCGAACTGGATCAGCTCGGCCAGCTTGTTTTCCAGCATCCGCACCTTGTCGCGCATGGCGATCAGTTGCCGCTCGCTCATCGACACCGCGTGGGTGCCGTGCGGATGCGGAATGTGCAGCTCCGCCAGCAGGGTGGGAAAGTCATTGAAGAAATTGGGGTGCCGGGTCAGAAACTCGGCGATGGCCTGTTCGTCCAGAGTGGTGGCTTGCATGTTCATTAGAGTTCGATCTCCCCTTCAAATACCGTTTCAGCCGGCCCGGTCATGTAAACCGGCAGGCCCTTGCCTTTCCATTCGATGACGAGGTCGCCACCCTTCGTGTGCACGCTGACCGGGCTTTGCAGCCAGCCCTGGCGGATGCCCGCAACGGCCGCCGCGCAGGCGCCGGTGCCGCAGGCCAGGGTTTCGCCGGCGCCGCGTTCGTACACGCGCAGGCGGATGTCGTGCGGGGTCAGCACCTGCATGAAGCCGGCGTTGACGCGCTGCGGGAAGCGCGCATGCGATTCGATGGCGGCGCCGAGGATGTCCACCGGCGCGCTGTCGAGGTCGTTCACCCGCAGCACCGCGTGCGGGTTGCCCATCGACAGCGCGGCGATGTCGAGCACGTGCTGGCCGACTTTCAGCGCATAGGTCAGTGCCTCGGCCTCGGCCGCGAACGGGATGTCGGCGGGTGCAAAACGCGGCACGCCCATGTCGACCGTCACCAGGCCATTGTCGAGCAGGCGCGGCTCGATGATGCCGGATGCGGTTTCCACGCGGATCGCGGTCTTGGCTGTCAGCCCGTGGTCGCGCACGAAGCGCACGAAGCAGCGCGCGCCGTTGCCGCACTGCTCCACTTCGCCGCCGTCGGCGTTGAAGATGCGGTAGCGGAAATCGGCGTCGTCGCGGGTGGGCTTCCCGACCAGCAGGATCTGGTCGCAGCCGATGCCGAAGTGGCGGTCGGCGATGCGGCGGCACTGCTCGGGCGTGAGCGTGACGGCCTGGCTGATGCCGTCGAACACGACGAAATCGTTGCCCAGACCGTGCATTTTGGTGAAGCGCAGTCGTGTGCCCTGTTGGGTATTCATTCAGTCATCAACCTGACGTAATCCTTCAAGATGCAGCGATCCATCACCACCGTCATGCCGCCGGCCTGCGCCTCGCGCGCGGCGGCCTCATGGACGATGCCTTCCTGGATCCAGATAGCTGCCGGTAAATGATGCAGCATCGAAAATGGCCGCTGCATGGAGTGTAACGCCAGGCATTGCGCGACGATAGACGGCACATGCTCGGCGGCGCGAAACACGTCGACCAGGTCGACCCTGAACGGGATGTCGGCAAGATGGGCGTAGGCCTTTTCGCCCAGCACCTCGTCCACCAGCGGGCGCACCGGCACGATGCGGTAGCCGTAGTGCTGCATCGCCTGCGCCACGCGGTAGCTCGGACGCGCGGGCTGCGGCGACAGCCCGATCACGGCGATGGTCTTGACGGATTTTAGCAGCGCGCGCAAATCGTCGTCGCCAGGATTGGCGAAATTCACAGCGGCTTCTCCATCACATGGTCGTCCATCACGAAGCCGCCGCCGAGTTCGAATACGCGCGATTCGACGATGCTAAAGCCGTATTTTGCGTAGGCGCGGATCGCCTGCGCGTTGCCGCGGTTGACCTGCAGCCACAAACGGCGCGCCTGCTGCCGGCGTGCCCAGTCCTCGACCGTCCGCAGCAGCGCGGCACCGATGCCGCGGCGCTGGTGATCGGGGTGCACGTAGAGCTTGTCGAGCTTGCATCCGCTTTCATCGAGGATGACGTGGGCAAAGCCGGTCAGCGTGTGGTCCTGCCTGGCCACCCACCAGGCCTGGCGCGGATCGCCGAGCTGGTTGCGGATGCGCTGCGGCGCATAGCGGTCGGCCAGCATGGCGTCGATCTGCGCCTGCGAAATCAGCGCCGGGTAGGTGGCCTGCCACACGATGCGCGCCAGCGTGCTGACGGCGTCGACGTCGGCCGCCACCAACCGCTGCACGTTTGTCTGCGCGTCATTCATAGAGGCTGGATTCGCCCGCCGGGCGGGTCTTGAAGCGGCGGTGCAGCCACAGGTATTGCGGCGGCATTTCGCGGATGCGGTCCTCGATGAAGGCATTCATGCGGGCGACGTCGGCTTCCACATCCTTGCTCGGGTAGCTGTCCCACGGCGGATAGAAGCGCACGGCGTAGCCGCGCCCCCATGGCAGCTGGCGGGTGACGACCGGGACGACCTGGGCGCCGGTAAGCCTGGCCAGGCGCGGCAGCGCCGACACGGTGGCGGCGGGAACGCCGAAAAAGGGGACGAACACCGCGTTGCGGCGGCCGTAATCCTGGTCCGGCAGATAATAAAAGGGCCGCCCCGCCTTGATTGCGTGCAGCGTCGCCTTGATGCCTTCGTGGCGCGCGATCAGGACGATATCCAGGAAGCGCGTGCGGCCGCGCAGCATGAACCTGTCGGTCACCGGATCCTTGGCAGGCGCGTACATCGAGGCGATGCGGTGGTCCATGGTCAGCCGCACGCCGCCCATGTCGAGCCCGACGAAATGCGGCGCCAGCCAGATCACCGGCCGCACGCCGTCGCCCAGCGCGGCCTCCGGATTGTCGATGCGGATCAGGCGGCGCAGGCGCGCGTCCGAACCCCACCACAGCATGCCGTGTTCGAGCGCCGCCCGCATCGAGGCCTGGAAGGTCTGGCGCAGCCAGCGGCGGCGCAGCGCCTTCGGGGCATCGGGAAAACACAGTGCCAGATTGGTGGCGACGATGCGCCGCCGCCGCCCGGGGCGCATCGCCAGCAGCCAGCCGAGGGCGTTGCCCAGCGCTGCCTGCAGCGGCAGCGGCAGCCAGTGCAGCAGCCATAGGAAACCCACGCCGAGCCACACGCCCAGCAGCGAGGGATGGAACAGGTTGGCAGAAGCAGCGGGCTTCATGCTTCGGGCGGATCGTCGGGGAGGGCGACTCCGCCCGGACGTTTGTGACGGTTGTAGCTCCACATGTATTGCGCCGGCAGGCGGCGCACCACGTCTTCCACCCCCTGGTTGATGCGCGTGGCGGCCGCGGCCTTGTCCTCCGGCAGCGCTTCGGCCAGCGGCGTCACGTGCAGGTGATAGCCGCGTCCCCAGCTCAGCCGTTCGGCAGCAACGAAAAACGCGGCCGCGCCGGTCTTGCGCTGCAGGCTGGCGACCAGCGTCGGTGTGTAGGCCGGGCGGCCGAAGAACGGCGCCCATACGCCGTCGCCGCCGGTCGCCACCTGGTCGGGCAGGATGCCGATGGCCTCGTGGCGCTTCAGTGCCGCCAGCAGGGCGCGCACGCCCGACAGGTCGGTGGGCACCAGCGTCGCCTGGCCGCGCTGGCGACCGGCCAGCATCAGCTTTTCCAGAAGCGGCTGGCGCGGCGGCTTGTACATGGCGGTGAAGGGGTGATGCGCGGCGTAATAGAGATTGATGATCTCGAAGCAGCCGATATGCGGCGCGATGACGATCACCCCCTTGCCCGCGGCACGCGCGGCGTCGATGTGTTCCCAGCCGCTGCTGCCCTTGACCAGCTTCAGCACCCTGGCATGCGGGCGCAGCCACACCGGCAGCAGTTCGACGATGGCCTTGCCGGATTCGCCGATGGTCCGGCGCAGCAGGCGCCGGCAATCGCGGCCGGGTGTGCACAGGCCGCTTTCGAGCAGGTTGCCGCACATGCGCCCGGAATGGCGGCCGGGCGCCCAGTAGACCAGCCAGCCGAGGACGATGCCGATGCCGTGCAGCACGGGCAGTGGCAGGCGGGCCAGCAGCTTGAGCAGGAAAATCACGCGGGATTGACGGCCAGGGAAGGGACGCGGCACAATGCCAGCCTGGATGTTTCGCAAACTCGTGCGATCCCTCGCGCGAATTTGCGAAACATCCAGGCTAGGGCCGCCGCGTTAATCTTGACAACTTGCGGGCGGGATACAAATACAGCTAAAGCGTCGCCGCTCTGTCTGTCCCCCGAGCCGGTTACGCAGTCGGTAACCGGGACAACAGGAGCTGTCATGCAAAAGGATTTCATTTTCACGTCTGAGTCGGTGTCTGAAGGGCATCCCGACAAGATGGCGGATCAAGTGTCGGACGCAGTGCTCGACGCGATTCTAACCCAGGACAAACATGCGCGCGTGGCGTGCGAGACGCTCTTGACCACCGGCCTGTGCGTCATCGCCGGCGAAATCACCACCTCGGCGGTGATCGATTTCAACCAGGTCGCGCGCCAGACCATCAAGCGCATCGGCTACGACTCGTCGGAAACCGGTTTCGACTACAACACCTGCGCGGTGATGGTCACCGTCGGCAAGCAGTCGCCCGACATCGCGCAGGGCGTGAACGAGGGCGAGGGCCTGTTCCTCGACCAGGGCGCCGGCGACCAGGGGCTGATGTTCGGCTACGCCTGCAACGAAACCCCGGTGCTGATGCCGATGCCGATCCATCTTGCGCACCGCCTGACCGAGCGCCAGTCCGAACTGCGCAAGGACGGCCGCCTGCCGTGGCTGCGCCCGGACGCCAAATCGCAGGTATCGATCCGCTACGTGGACGGCAAGCCGCATTCCATCGACACCGTCGTGCTCTCCACCCAGCATCACCCCGAAGTCTCGCACGCCGTGCTGACCGAGGCGGTGATCGAGGAGATCATCAAGCCGGTGATACCGAAAAACATGTTGACCGCCGACACGCGCTATCTGGTCAACCCCACCGGACGCTTTGTGGAGATCGGAAGAGCGTCGTGTAGGGAAAGAGTGTTACCGAACTAGTG
>CAMTWC010000011.1:0-24998 GCA_947085345.1 uncultured Gammaproteobacteria bacterium
CGATACGCTGAAGCGCTCTTTTTTCAGGCCGGCGGCAAACGTGGCGTTCTGCGCTCCGAAATTGCCTGCCGAAACCTGCACGGACGCGCCGCTATGCTGGCGCGTGATGATCTGGATGGTGCCGGCGGTTGCGCCATCACCGAACAGGACAGAGCCGCTGCCCTTGGTGATTTCAATGCGCTCAATGTCTCCGAGCGGAATCGCACCGAGCAGCTGCGGACTCATGTCGATATTGTTCAAGCGACGGCCATCCAGCGACACAACAATGTTCTGATAGCCGTCGCCGATGCCAAATCCGCGCATGTCGATTTTGGGGCTGGCCTTGTTGCCGTAACTCGGCAATACCAGTAGCGACGTGTGCTGCGCCAGATAATCGTAAAGTGTGGTCGCGCCGGACTGCTCGATCATGCGCCGGCTATGCACTTCGGAAGCAAACGTCGCCGAAGTGTCTGCAAGCGGCACGCGCGTCGGCGTCACGATAATGGTTTCGCCGACAAATTCCGGCAGGGTTTCCGCATGGGCGAATGTAACGAAAGCAACGCCCAAGGCGAGCGCAAGAGAAGTTTGACGCATGATGAATTCCGGTTTGGACGCCTGGTTCCCCGCAGGCGCGTTGCACGATCCGCTGCGCGACATTCGCCGCGGCAGGGCTCAGGCCGGTATCCGGGCTCGCGCTTGAAGCCCATCGCCTTCCCGGGCGAACCCAGTGGCTGTGTGATGGACCGTTTAGCGCTTACCGTTGCGGGGGCAGCACAGGCATGATGGCATGCAGCCACGTACCTGTTTCCCGTTTATCCTCGTCGGCGGAAAGCCGCGTCGGCACCTGAAGCCGCGCATTATAACCATGCATGCGCCGCACGCGCGCGCCTGCGGCCGCCCAATTGACCGTCTGCACAACGCCCCCTATAGTCGCGCCATGCACGCCGAACTCGATACGCTCGAAGCCAAGATCCGCCAGGTGGCCGAGCTGTGCCACACGCTGCGGCGGGAAAACATCGCCCTGCGCCAGCAGCTGCTGGCCGCGCAGCAGGACAACAAGCAGCTGACGACCCGGCTGGAGGCCGCCAAAGCACGGCTGCAGGCGCTGCTCGACACCCTGCCGGAGGACGTCTGATGGCCGGCCCGCGCTCGATTGAAATCCACATTCTGGGCCGCGCCTACAAGGTGGCCTGTTCGCGCGAGGAGGAATCGGCGCTGATCGCGGCGGCCGATTACCTGGACAAGAAAATGCGCGAGATCCGCGACGGCAGCAAGGTGATCGGCGCCGAGCGCATCGCCATCATGGCGGGACTCAACCTGGCGCACGAATTGCTGACCCAGGGCGGCGGCGGCCAGATCGAGGCTGCGCGTGCCCGGCTGACCCATTGCAATGCGCTGCTGGATACAGTGCTGGAAGATCAGGACAAACTCTTCTAATTCCATTCCCCGATCAAAAATCTCTTTGTTGGCTCCCCTTGCCCGCGAGGGGTAGGCCGTGGCTGTAAAGACGCTGAAGCGTCAACAACCACATTCTGCCGTACTGGCTGTACTGTCTGCTGTCTGCGGCTGCCTTTATGCTTTTCTTGACAACACCGGGCCATCTACTAGGTTTAGATACTCTTCCAAAGACCACCGCCCGTTCCGCTTTCCCGTGCCGTGCGGTTCCGCGTCCATAGCCGGAATCCGGATCGGGGCCTGCCATAGGAGGGCTTCGCATGATCCAGAAAACCACACCCGCACCCGAGCAGGAAAACCGCGGCCAGGTGGACCAGGGCAGGCGGCAGTTCATGGAGCGGGTCGGCCAGGCCGGAATGCTCACGGTGGCGGCCAGCCCTCTGCTCGGGGCGCGGGTCCTGGCCCAGCCGGCGGCCGTCCCGCCGCCGGCGGCGCCGCCCGGTGCCGTGGCCATTGCCACCGTCATGGCGGACAAGGATCCGGTGGTGAAGGTGCTCACCGAGCGCCCCCTCACCGCCAGCCCGACGGCGGAATTCCTGCACGACGAGGTGACCCCCACCGCCCGGCTGTTCATTCGCAACAACCTGCTCACCCCGGATCTGGACGCTTCGGTGCACAAGCTGCGCGTGACCGGGCTGGTGGACAGGCCACTCGACCTCACCCTGGAGGAGCTGCAGCGCCGCTTCCCCAACGTCACCCTGCAGGCCATGCTGGAATGCGCCGGCGCCGGCCGCACCGCTTTTAACCCGACGCCGCGTGGAACGCCCTGGCCGCCCACCGGCGGCCTGGGCTGCCCCAACTGGACCGGCGTGCGGCTGAAAGACGTGCTGGCTGCGGCGGGGGTGAAAAGCAACGCGGTCCATGTGGCTTTCCTGGCCGCCGACTTCGGCGAACTGCCGACGGCACCGCCGGTGGTGCGCTCGATCCCGCTGTCCAAGGCCGTGGAGCCCAACACCCTGCTCGCCTGGGGGGTGAACGGCGCCCCGCTGCCCAAGGTCCATGGTTATCCCTTGCGGGCGCTGGTGCCCGGCTGGGTGGGCTCGGCCTCCATCAAGTGGCTGGTCGGGATCGAAGTGCTGGATGCGCCCTTCAAGGGCACCTACATGGACGACAGCTACCGCATGCCCGCCTACCCGGTGGCGCCGGGCGAGCGCATGCCCAAGGAAACCGTGCATACGGAAGCCTGGCCGGTGAAGTCGATCATCACGCATCCCTCGCCGGGGGCGACGTTCAGGCCGGGCGAGCCGGTCATGATCGCGGGACGCGCCTGGGCGGGCGACTTCGACGTGGACAGGGTGGAGGTCTCGCTGGACGAGGGCATCACCTGGCACCGGGCCAGGCTCACCCGGCCCAGGGACAAATATGCCTGGCGCCTTTTCAGTTACGAATGGGAACCACGCAAACGGGGCTATGTCACCGCGCTGGCCCGCGCCCGCGACGCCAAGGGCAACGTCCAGCCCATCGTCGGCCAGTGGAACCCGCTCGGCTACTACTGGAACGGCATCCACCGCGTGGGCTTCAGCATCGAGTCCTGAGCCGTGCGCGTGCTGTCCGTGTCCGTCCTCGCCCTGGCGCTGGGATTTCCGCTGGCCGCGGACGCCAGCAGCGACGACCTGAAAGCCGGCGTGGCGGGCGCCGGGCTTGCTCGGGCCAAGTGCCTGCTCTGCCACGAGGCCGGCCACATCACCCGGATCAGGCAAAGCCGGGCGGCCTGGGAGGACACGGTAGACCTCATGATCCGCCGCGGCGCCCCGGTCTCCCCCGAGGAGCGGGACGTCATCCTGGACTATCTGGTCACCCACTACGGCGAGAACAGCACCGCCCCTTAGCCCGGGACACCCTGTCGCGTCACGGACCCTGACGGGGGCGCGATCGCCTGGCATTGCGACGCCCCCGCCGTTCAGTCTCGATGCGCAGGCGCGTGTCCTACCCCGCCAGCGGCCGGAAGCGGGCCGCGCTCACGCCGATATCGTGCGGGATTGCCGGATCAGAAAGGAGAGCCCATGCCCAGCGCACTCGTCACCGGCTGCAATCGCGGCATCGGCCTGGAGTGGTGCCGCCAGTATGCCGAGGCGGACTGGCGCGTCTTCGCCACCTGCCGCCATCCCGGGACGGCCGGCGAACTGCACGCGCTTGCGCGGAAGCATCCACGGCTGAGCGTGCACCGCCTCGACGTGACCGACCCGGAATCCGTCCATGCCCTGCGCGCCGAATTGCAGCATGAATCGATCGACGTGCTTGTCAACAATGCCGGCGTCTATCTGGAAAAATACGCGCCGGCAGCCGTCCTGCGCTACGACGAGTGGCTGCAGACCCTGGAGGTGAACACCCTCGGCCCCATGCGCGTGACCGAATCCCTGCTCGAACGGGTGGCAGGCAGCAACCGCAAGCTGGTCGTCACCCTCGGCAGCCACATGGGCTCCATCGCAGAAATCGCCGCGCCGGGCGACACCTGTTACCGCTCCAGCAAGGCAGCGCTCAATGCCGCCATGAAAGGCCTGTCGATCGCCCTCGGCGAACGCGGCATCGGCGTGCTGCTGCTCCACCCGGGCTGGGTGAAAACGCGCATGGGCGGCTGGGATGCGCCCCTCACGCCCGCCGAGAGCGTCGCCGCCATGCGCGTGCTGGTCGACAAATTCAGCATGGGCATGAGCGGCCGCTTCTTCCGCTACGACGGCACGGAAATCCCCTGGTGAGGACCCGATTTATCGGACCTTCGACCGCGCAAGCGCCCTGCGCGCCGCCTGGTCGGCGAGGCGCAGCGGCTCCGGCAGCCGGAACCGGGGGCGAGTTTCAGAACCCACTTGCACGCGCTTGGTGTAACCGAGAGCCTGTGCCCGGGGAGACGTAGACCGGCTTGACCCCGCTGCGCGTGCGCAATGCGCAGCCGACGACCTCGCCCCCGCCAAGGTCCGCGCCGCGTGGCCGGCCTGCAGCTGCTCGGCCGCATCCCTGCCCGGCACGTCCGGAATGTCCAGTTCGGGATCATCGATCTGCCTGGTTGCGCGGGGAGCCTGGCTGGCCATGACGGAACCGGCCCCGGTGCCTGCCTCTGCTGTCAGTCGCAGGTTTTGCCATCCGCCGCGGGCGCCCTGAACGGAAGGATCATCGGCACCCGTCCATTCGATGACGCACGGCCAACCATCCAGCCTGAAATGGGCGCGCACCGTCCAGAAATAGCGGCCTCACAGCTGCAGTGCGTTCTCCGGCCGGTGCGCGGGTTCGGCCAGACCCAGATCTCGTATCCTTCCCCTGCCAGGGTGTCCAGACAGATTTAGCGCAAGGAAAATGTGAGAAACATGGCAGTCGCACGAATCTCGTTGAAGTTTCTGACTTCGGGTATTCGTGATCTTTTTGATCTGGAAATGGAATAAACTAGCTGTGCTCCCTGCGGTGTTCGAGGCTGGTTGCAATTTCTCTGAACCAATGCATACGTGCAAGGCTGCGGTCTATTCCGATGCGGGTGTGCGCGTGACACGTCTCATGTGCCCAAAGCGTCTTTGAACGCGGCCGTCTTGAACCCAGGTTCAAGAGTCTGCGGCTAGCCACGGCACAGGCGGGGAGCCTTATTCATTCATGACTAAATCCACCCTCAGGCGCCAGCTCAAGGCCGCGCGTAACGCACTCAAGTCGGCCGCCCGCCATCATGCCGCGCGTGCCTCCTTGCGGCTCGCGCTGCGCCACGGACTTCTGCTGCGCGCGCAACGCATCGGCTTTTACCTGCCGCAAGGCGGCGAATTTGACGCCCACCCCCTGCTCAACCAGGCCTTGTGGATGCAGCGGGAGTGTTATCTGCCGGTGCTGCCGCGCCGCGGACGGGTGATGCGGTTCGGGCGGTTGGGCCGCAACACGCGCATGACGAAGAACCGTTACGGCATTCCAGAACCCATCGATGCGAAACCCCTGCGCGCGCGTCAGCTTGATCTGCTGCTGATGCCGCTGGTGGGTTTCGACCGGCAGGGCTACCGGCTGGGGATGGGCGGCGGCTTTTACGACGCGACGCTGGCGTTCATGCAGCATCGGCGCTTGTGGCGCAAGCCGCGCCTGGTGGGAATCGCCTACGAATGCCAGCGGGTGGACGCGCTGCCGCACGAGCCGTGGGACATGCCGCTCGACGCGGTGCTGACCGAGCGCCAGCTGTACCGCTTCAACGGAACCCACCTGTAACGCGACGGCGGTGGCCGGCACTTCAGCCCGGCTGCCTCTCGCGATCGAGTTCCCCGCTCTTCAGCTTGTCCTGATAGTCCGTGAGCATGGCGCGCACCTTGCCGCTCAGCAGGTAGAGCCCCAGCAGGTTGGGGAAGGCCATCGCCAGCACCAAGAGGTCGGTGAAGTCGAGCATATTGGCCGCGCTCGCCACCGAGGCGACGACGATGAAGAGGAGGAACAGCACGCGGTAGACCATGGAGGCGCGCTCGCCGAACAGATAGGCCCAGCAGCGTTCGCCGTAATAGGACCAGGAAATCATGGTGCTGTAGGCGAACAGCACCACCGACACGGTGAGGATGATGGGGAACCAGTCGGACACGGTGGCAAACGCCACCGAGGTCAGCGCCGCGCCCTTGCTGGCCTCGCGCATTGCCAGGGTGGCGGGATCGTTGTAGACGCCGGTGATGACGATGACCAGCGCGGTCATGGTGCAGATAACGATGGTGTCGATGAAGGGTTCGTAGAGCGCGACCATGCCCTGGCGGATCGGGTATTTGACCGACGCGGTCGAGTGCACGATGGCCGCCGAGCCGAGACCGGCTTCGCTGGAAAACACCGCGCGCTTGAAGCCCTGCACCAGCACGCCCACCATGCCACCCGCCACCGCGATCGGCGCGAAGGCTTCGGTGAATATCTTGGTGAGCGCCTGCGGGATGTGTTCGGCATTGCCGATGATGATCCACAAACAGGCCGCCAGATAAATCAGGATCATGGTCGGTACCACCGCCTCGGCGGTATGGGCGATGCGGCGCAGGCCGCCGATGATGACCACGCCCACCGCCAATCCCATGATGAGGCCATAGGCGATCGGCACCTCATGGAAAAACGGGAACAGCTCCTGCACCGCGCCGAGCGACTGGCTGACCTGGAACGCGCTGCCGGCGCCGAACGAGCCCAGCACAGTGAATACGGCGAACATTCCGGCCAGCACCTTGCCGGTGCGCGGCAGATTGAATTCGGCGAAGCCCTTCGACAGGTATTCCATCGGGCCGCCCATGATGCGGCCGTCCGGGCGCACTTCGCGGTAGCGCTGCGCCAGCGTGGCTTCGGTAAATTTGGTGCTCATGCCGAGAAAGCCCGCGACGATCATCCAGAAGGTGGCACCCGGCCCGCCGATGGAAATCGCGATCGCCACCCCGGCGATGTTGCCCAGTCCCACGGTAGCCGACAGCGCGGTGGTGAGCGCCTGGAACGAGCTGACTTCGCCCTTGTCGTCGGCGGTGTGGTATTTGCCGCGCAGCACTTTGAACCCGTGCCCCATCATGCGCAGGTTGACGAAGCTGAAGCGGAAGGTGAGATAGACCGCGCCGACGATCAACCAGGCGACGATGAAGGGCATCGCCGGCTCGCCCGGAAAGACGTCAAAGAAAATGACACTGGCGAGATAGCCGTTGAGGGTGCCAAAGAAGGCATCGATCCGGCCCGGCTCGGCTGCCAGTGCAAGTTGCGGAAACAGCCCTGCGGCCACGACGAAAAAATATGGATGAATCGCCACCTGTGTTCCCCCTGAATTGTTATTGACCGCAAGAATATCAAACTTGCGCCAAAAACACCCCTGCAGAAACGGCAAAGGCCGACGCATGCGTCGGCCTTTGCTGGGTGCTGCATTCAGGTCACTTCAGGCTCAGCACCCAGTCGATGATCTTGGCGGCATCTTCAGGCTTGACCTGCGGGCTCGGCGGCATGGGAATCGGGCCCCACACGCCTTTGCCGCCGGTTTTCACCTTGGCAATCAGCGTGTCGCGCGCAGTTTTATCGCCTTCGTACTTCTTGGCCACTTCCTTGAAAGCGGGGCCAACGATTTTCTTGTCGACGCCGTGGCAGGACATGCAGGCATTCTTCTGGGCCAGCGCCTGGTCGGCCGAAGCCGCGCCAGAAAGCATGAGCAGCGCGGCGGGCACTGCAGTCATCATCAGTTTCATCATCACAAATCTCCGGGGGTCGGGTTGATCAAGCATTTCTACACGGGTGCAATATTAAGGGAAAACCCTGCACGCGCAATACAAGCACTTGGTTTTTTGCTACCAATCCCACTAGCATTTTGTTGTTCGCGCTATTCGCGCTCGATCAGTTCGCGGTAGGCGTGCCAGCTGGCGTGTCCCAGCCAGGGGAAAATCACCGCCATGGCGACGAAGTCGGTCGCCATGGCGACCGCAATCAAGGCGGCGATCAGCACGCCCCACAACAGCATCACCGGGAAATTGAGCTTGGTCGCCATGAAGCTGGTGACCAGCGCAGTCGCGAAATCGACCTTGCGATGCAGCAGCATCGGCAGCGACACCACCGAGAGGCTGAATACCATCAGCGCCAGTACGCCGCCGAAGGCCAGGTAGGCCAGCACGAAATCGGTGTGCTGCTGCACCACGCTCAGGCTCAGCAAGTCGGACAGGCTGCCGATGCCGGAACCGCTGAGAAACAGCCCGACCAGAATCGCCGAAATGCGCTCCCACACCGTGAGCACGAACACCAGCATCAGGGCGAACAACCCCAGCGAGGCGGGATTGGCGCGCCACGACAGCAGGGGAACCCACAGGTTGGGCAGCTTGTGATGGTGCTCAAGGCGATGGCTCACGCAATAGAACACGGTCGCCAGCAGCGGCGCGACGAACAGGAAGCCGGAGGTCAGCGCCATCGCCAGGTGCGGCCGGTTTCCCGCGGCATGCACCAAGCCGTAACCCAGCAGGGCAAACACGATGCCGTAGAACAGGCTCAGCGGCCAGGCCTTCACCATGTCCTGCGCGCCGGCGCGCAGCCAGTGAAAGGGTTGATCGAATGTCACGCTGCGGACGCCCGGCAGGTTCATGCTCGCGGCCCGCGGGTGGAAAACGGGGTGTTCGGTGTGTGTGCTCATGATGGCTCCCGATGACAAGTGGACTGCTTTTTTGATAGCAGGCGCCGCCACAGGTTCCTAATAGCAAATACTGATAAGCCGATTCAATCCAGCAATCCGGACAGGTCGTCGATGGGCGGCTGGCACGCCGTGCCGCTGCAGACCCAGGCAATCGGACGGTCCGACTCGGGCTTGGCCAGCGCAGATGGCAGGTCCAGGCCGTTGGGCAGGGCCAGCAACAGGTCGCGCGCGCCCAGCTTCGGGCCCAGCACCGCCATCCATTCTTTCAGCGCGCCCGCCGGGCCGCGCAGCAGGATCACCCGCGGCGGCACCAGCGCCTCGTCCAGCACGGCCAAGAGGGTGGGATAGGCGATCGGCTGCTGGACGAGGTGCGCGTGGAACAGGCGCAGGCAGCGCGCGCCGGCCGCCATATAACACGCCTCGCCCAGCAGGTGGCCGAGCCGCTGCAGGGCGAATGCCGCGACGCCATTGCCGGATGGCGTCGCGTTGTCGTAGCCGGGTTTGGGGCGGGTGATGAGCGCTTCGTGGTCGTGGCTGGTGAAGAAGAAGCCGCCCGCATCCGGGTCCTCGAAATGCGCCAGCAGTGCGTCGGCGATGTCGCGCGCCCACGCCATGTCCGTCTCGCGATAGCCGGCCTGCAGGGTCTCCAGCAGCGCGTCGAGCAGGAAGGCGTAGTCGTCGAGATAGGCGTTGAGGCGCGCTTCGCCGTGCTTGAAGCTGGCGAGCAGGCGCCCGTCGCGCCACAGGTTTGCGCGCAGGAAATCGATTGCGGCGTGCGCCCCGGCGACCCAGTCGGAGCGGCTCATCACCCGCCCGGCGTGCGCCAGCCCGGCGATCATCAGCGCATTCCAGCTGGTGAGCCGCTTGTCGTCGCACCCGGGGCGCACGCGGGTTTCGCGCGCGGCGAAGAGCTTGTGGCGCGCGCTTTTCAGCCGTGCCGCTACTTCGCTTTCAGGCAGCCCCAGTTCGGCGGCGACTTCACTCAACGGGCGCGCGAGGATGGGGTTCCAGTGCGCGTTCTCGAAATTGGGCGGCAGGTCGAATCCGTATACCGGCGCCGCCACCGCGTATTCTTCGGCGGAGAGTTGCGCGCGCGCCTGGTCCGGCGTCCACACGTAGAACCTGCCCTCGTGGCCTTCGCTGTCGGCGTCGAGCGCGGAATAGAAACCGCCGTCCGGCGCGCGCATCTCGCGCAGCAGCCAGCCGACGATGCCCTCGGCGGTGTCTTTAAATAACGCCTCGCCGCTCAGCGCCCAGGCGTCGGCATACAGGTGCAGCAGCGGACCGTTGTCGTAGAGCATCTTTTCGAAGTGCGGGATCGCCCACTGGGCGTCGACCGAATAGCGGCAGAAGCCGCCGCCGATCTGGTCGACTACCCCGCCCGACGCCATTTTTCTCAGGGAGAACAGCGCCATCTCGCGCGCCTGCGCATTGCCTCCCTGCGCCTGGCGCAGCAGGAAGAACAGCTCGCCCGGGCGCGGGAACTTGGGCGCGCGTGAGAAGCCGCCCCATACCGGGTCGAAAGCCTCTCCGAGATCGCGCACCGCTTCGGCCAACGGCGCGTCGTTCAAGGCGGGCTGTTGGCCGGGCGTTGGCTGCTGGCGGGCGAGCATGTCGCGCACCGCCTGGTTCTGCGCCAGCACTTCGCCGCGCCGCTCGTGCCAGGCGCGGGCGACGTTCTCCATCAGGCCGATGAAGCCCGGCAGTTGGTAGCGCGGCGTCTTGGGGAAATAGGTGCCGGCAAAGAACGGCGTCTGGTCCGGCGTCAAAAACACCGTCAGCGGCCAGCCGCCGCCGCGCTGGGCCAACAGCTGGTGCGCGGCCTGGTAGATCTGGTCGAGGTCGGGGCGCTCCTCGCGGTCGACCTTGATGTTGACGAACAGGCGGTTCATCACCGCCGCCACCTCTTCGTCCTCGAAACAGTCGTGCGCCATCACGTGGCACCAGTGGCAGGCCGAATAGCCGATCGACAGCAGGATGGGCTTGTCCTCGCGGCGTGCCTTTTCCAGGGCCTCTTCGCCCCACGGATACCAATCGACCGGGTTGTCGGCGTGCTGCAGCAGGTAGGGGCTGGGTTCGGTGGCGAGTCGATTGGGCATGACACAGACCTAATAGTTGATTAAATCAGTCAACAATTGTACGCTTACCGCAATCCGAAAATAATGCAGGAGTGCCCCATGTCCCAGGAATTATTCGCCGCCGCCCGCTCGGGCGAGGCCGCTCGACTCAAAACGCTGCTGGAAGCCGGCGCTGATCACGCTGCCGCCGACGAAGCCGGCGAAACCGCGCTGATGCACGCCGCCCACGGCGGCCACGTCGCGGCGGTGCAGGTGCTGATCGCCGCCGGTGCCGACGTCAACGCCCAGTCGCCGCAGGGCTGGACCGCATTGGCCAAGGCCGCCTACAACGGCGAAACCGAGCGCGGCTATGTCGAGGTGATCGAGCTGCTGCATGACGCCGGCGCCTCGCTCGACGCGCGCATCTTCTTCGGCATCACCCCGCTGATGCTGGCCGCCGGCGGCGGCGACGCCCCGGTGGTGGAATGGCTGATCAACCATGGCGCCGACGTGCTCGCCACCAACGAGGGCGGTCGCACCGCGCGCCTGATGGCGAATGACAAGTTCTATGTGGATGTGATCAACCTGTTGACCGAAGCCGAGCGCCAGCTCGGCGTGCAGGAAGACGGCTCCTGCTCGTCGACCAGGAGCGTGGTCAAGCCGCAGGTGGTCAACCTGATGAAGCCGACCACGCATTAATCAGTTTGGGCTCAGCCTTCGCCCCCTCTCCCACAAGCGGGAGAGGGTTGGGGAGAGGGTTTTGGCGCGGTGCTTAACGTTCCAGCCAGTCGATCAGCCCGCTCCACTGCTCCACGTCGCGCTCGGCGATATGGGGCGGCAGGTCGAACAGGCTCTTGCCCTCAAACGCGGCGTTGACGTAATGCTGGGTGGTGCGCAGGTGCGCCAGCACCGGCAGGTCCTGCTGCCCCATGAACTGCTCCAGGGTGACCCCGGCACGGGTGCGCGGATCGACCCGCATCCCCACCACGCCAACGAAGGCATGCGCCTTGCGCACCGCCTTTTCGGCATGCAGCGCGGCGAGAAATTCCTGGCTGGCGCGGATGTCGAACAACGATGGCACGATCGGCACCACCACCTTGTGCGCGAGCTTCAGCGCACGCTCGAGATTGTTGCCGTGCAGGCCGGCGGGTGAATCGATCACCAGCCAGTCGCTGCTGCCTTTCTGCCCTTCGCGCAGCAAGGCGATATCCGGCAGTCCCCCGCCGCGCATCGCCAGCCACTGGGTGGCGGATTTCTGGCGGTCAAGGTCCAGCAGTGCCACACGCTCGCCCAGCGTCGCCAGATAGCCGGCCAGGTTGATCGACAGCGTGGTCTTGCCGCTGCCGCCTTTGGGGTTGGCCACCAGAATCGCGCGCATGATTGCTCCTTATTGAAAATGCTTGTCCGCGAAAGATCGTTACAGCACCTCCACGCTATACGTCACCGCCAGCGTGTGCGTCTCGCCCGGCGCCACGGTGACGACGTTGTCCATCGCGTTGGCCGATTCGACGCAGACCATTTCGCGCCAGCCCGCGCCGGACCTGCCGCGCCCCATGTCGCCCATCTTCTCGGCCTTTTCGGTCCACGGCGTCCACACCACGGAGGACAGCGAACCGGTCTTGGCGATGCGGATGCGGCGCTTGAGGCCGGCATCCTCGATCACGCAGTCGGCCGGCGTATTCACATAGACGCGGTCGACCTCGCCGTCAAAAGCAATCGCCCCGCGCTGCTTCTTGCGCGCGAAGTTGTCGACCTTGTCGTGAAAGTCGCAGCCTTCCAGACCCGTGACCTTCACCGCGCCGATGTCGCTGATGTGCAGATAGGTGTGCAGCGCCTCGCCGATCTGGATTGGGGCATCGCCCGTATTGGTGGTGGCCAGCCGCATCTCCAGCCTGTCGCCCACCACCACGGTCAGCGTCAGCCGGGTGGGGTGCGGCCATTGCGCGCGGGTCTGCTCGTTCTCAACCAGTTGCAGGGTGATTTCGGTCTTGGCGTCGTTGCGGCGGCGCGTGCCGGTGACTTCCCAGTCCACGGTGCGCGCGAAACCGTGCGCGGGGTAGCTCGTCTCAGAGGCGTGCGCGCCGAACCACGGCCAGCACACCGGCGCGCCGCCGCGGATGGACTTGCCCGGCGCGAACCTGGCGGCGTCGGACACCCACACCACCGGTTCCTGCTGCGACTTGGGCCGGAAGCTCACCACGTGCGCGCCCTGCAGACAGATCGTCGCGCGGCCGCCGTGGTTGTCGATGTCGACGTAGGTCAGCCCGCCGGCGCCGGTGCGGAAACCCAGCTGGCCGGGAATGGCGAAGCGCGCCAGCGGGTCGGCGTGTTCCTGCGCCGCGGTCGGATGTTCGACCTGGCTGACGTCGCGCACCGCGCCGAACGCGGCCGATGTCGTCATCGCGGCATAGGCGCGCAGCGCGGCCGACACCTCGCGTACGCGATTGACGGGCTTCCACGCCTGCGCGCCCTTCGCGTCCATCGCGGCGCGGCGGCGCGCGAGCTCGTCCTCGCTCACCGCAAGATGAATACTGCGCCGGGAAATGTCGATCTCGATCATGTCGCCCTCCTCGACCAGGCCGATGTTGCCGCCTTCCGCCGCTTCCGGCGAGGCATGGCCAATGGAAAGGCCCGAGGTGCCGCCGGAGAAGCGACCGTCGGTCAGCAAGGCGCAGTGCTTGCCGAGGCCCTTGGATTTCAGGTACGAGGTCGGGTACAGCATTTCCTGCATGCCGGGGCCGCCGCGCGGGCCTTCGTAGCGGATCACCACCACATCGCCGGCGACGATCCTGTCGCCGAGGATGGCTTCGACCGCGGCATCCTGCGATTCGAACACGCGCGCAGGCCCACGGAACACCCGGATGGTGGAAGTCGGGACGCTGGTGGTGTAGCGCAGCTGCTCGACCTCGAACATGCTCTCGTCGACGCCTGCGGTCTTGACGATGCAGCCGTCCTGCGCGATGTTGCCGTACAGCACCGCCAGCCCGCCATCCTTCGAGTAGGCGTGCTCGATGTCGCGGATGCAGCCGCCGGCGCGGTCGTCGTCCAGCCTGGCGAAGCGGCGGTCCTGCGAAAACGCGGTCTGCGTCGGCACGCCCCCGGGCGCGGCGCGGAAGTAATCCTTCACGTCCTTGTCGGTGGTGCGGCGGATATCGTAGGCGTCGATCTGCTCGCCCAGCGATGGGCTCAGCACGGTCGGCACGTCGCGGTGGATCAGCCCGCCGCGCTCGAGTTCGCCGAGAATCGCCATCACGCCGCCGGCGCGGTGCACGTCTTCCATGTGGTAGGTCTGGATCGACGGCGCGACTTTCGACAGGTGCGGCACGCGACGGCTCATGCGGTCGATGTCGGCCATGGTGAAGTTGACGCCGGCTTCATGCGCCGCGGCCAGCAGGTGCAGCACGGTATTGGTCGAGCCGCCCATCGCGATGTCGAGCGCGATGGCGTTCTCGAAGGCGTCGAAGCTGGCGATGGCGCGCGGCAGCACGCGGGTGTCGCCGTCTTCGTAATAGCGCCGCGTGTTTTTGACGATCAGCCGGGCCGCCGCGAGAAACAGGTTCCTGCGGTCGGCGTGGGTGGCCAGCAGCGAGCCGTTTCCGGGCAGGCTCAAGCCCAGCGCCTCGGTCAGGCAGTTCATCGAGTTGGCGGTGAACATGCCCGAGCACGAACCGCAGGTGGGGCAGGCCGAGCGTTCCAGTTGCGCGACTTTCTCGTCGCTGAAGCTGGCGTCGGCCGCCGACACCATCGCATCGACCAGATCGAGCTTGATGACCTTTTTGTCCCACACCACCTTGCCCGCTTCCATCGGCCCGCCGGACACGAACACCGTCGGAATGTTCAGCCGCAGCGCGGCGTTCAGCATCCCCGGGGTGATCTTGTCGCAGTTGGAAATGCACACCAGTGCGTCGGCGCAGTGCGCGTTGACCATGTATTCGACCGAATCGGCGATGATCTCGCGGCTCGGCAGCGAATACAGCATGCCGCCGTGGCCCATCGCAATGCCGTCGTCGACCGCGATGGTGTTGAATTCCTTCGCCACGCCGCCCGCCGCCTCGATCTCGCGCGCGACCAGCTGGCCCATGTCCTTCAGATGTACGTGGCCCGGAACGAACTGGGTGAACGAGTTTGCGATCGCGATGATGGGTTTGTTGAAGTCGCCATCCTTCATGCCGGTGGCGCGCCACAGCGCACGGGCACCGGCCATGTTGCGGCCGCGGGTGGTAGTCCAGGAACGGTAGTCAGGCATGATGCTCACTCAATCTATAATCAGTCAGCCATTTTACCCGCGCTTTGGCCTCCCTGAATCCTGCCCCCTGAATCCTGACCCCCGCCCCCATGCTCACCCATCCGCAATTCGATCCCGTCGCCCTGCAGCTCGGCCCTGTCGCCATCCACTGGTACGGCCTCATGTACCTCATTGCTTTCGCGCAGGTCATTCTGCTCGGGCGCTGGTGCATCGCCCACCGGCCGTGGTCGGGGTGGACCGCGAAAATGCTCGACGACGTGCTATTCTACGGCGTGCTCGGCACCATCCTCGGCGGGCGGCTCGGCTACGTGCTGTTCTACAAACCCGCGGAATACCTGGCGCATCCGCTCGACATCATCAAGCTGTGGGAAGGCGGCATGAGCTTTCACGGCGGTTTTCTCGGCGTCATCATCGCGATGGCGCTATTCGCGCACCGGCACAAACTGCGCTGGCTCGCCGTCACCGACTTCATCGCCCCGCTGGTGCCGCTGGGCCTCGCCGCCGGACGGCTCGGCAACTTCATCAACGGCGAACTGTGGGGGCGCGCCACCGATTTACCCTGGGGCATGGTCTTCCCGCAGGCGGGCGACGGCATGGCGCGCCATCCTTCGCAGCTGTACCAGTTTGCCGGCGAAGGCCTGCTGCTGTTCGTCATCCTGTGGCTGTATTCGAGCAAGCCGCGCCCGGTCGGGGCCGTCTCCGGCGTGTTCCTCATCGGCTACGGGGGTTTCCGCTTCCTCGCCGAATTCGCCCGCGAACCCGATAGCTTCCTCGGCCTGCTGGGGCTGGGCCTCTCCATGGGGCAATGGCTGTCGCTGCCGATGGTCGTCGCCGGCGTGATCATGCTGCGCTGGGCACGGCGGCAAGCATGATCGATCTGCATGACATCGTGACCCGGCAGGCAGCCCGTACCGGCGTCATACCGGCGAACGCCGGCATCCAGTGGCACGCAAAGCGTGCCGTTTCTGGCATTTGGCTGGATTCCGGGTCAAGCCCGGAATGACGCGGCTTGTATTGAATTGTCTCTGGCGGACAGCCGGCTGGCTTGGTGTCGTCGTCACCCTAATGGTCTCGCTGATGCCGCCTGTGCTGGACGAAAGCGGCGGCCACACAGACAAAATCATCCACATGGCGGGCTATGCCGTGTTGATGTTCTGGTGGGCGCAGCTCATCACCCGGCAACGCTGGAAGCTCACGCTTGCCGTTGTGCTGTTCGGCATCGCCATCGAAGGGCTGCAGGGGCTGACCCCCGCCCGCCAGCCCGACGCGCTCGACGCCCTGGGCAACACCGCCGGCGTCCTGCTCGGCTGGCTCGCCGCACGCCTCCTCCCCAATCTTCCCGGGCGCCTCGCAACGCTTCCCGCGCCGCATCGCTAAAGCTATAATCCGTCACGTTGGGGGGGTAGCTCAGCTGGGAGAGCGCCGCGTTCGCAATGCGGAGGTCGGGAGTTCGATCCTCCTCCTCTCCACCATCACATCCGAAAAAGCGCTTCCAATTCATCGGAAGCGCTTTTTCTTTATCCGCGCTCAAAGCAACTCGACCCACACCGGCTGATGATCCGACGCCTCGGTCTCGGCATCGATGCCGTGCGCTCTGAGGCGGCCAGCCAGTCCTTCGGTGACGAAGACGAAGTCGAAGCATTCGGGCTGTTTGACGAAATCGACCGGATGGATGCCGACGGTGGGGGCGTGCGGTTCGCCGGGGTGCAGTACGGACCAGGCGTCGCGAAAGCCGGGTTCGCCGCCGGCAAACGGCGTGAGAATCTGCGACCGCTCGGGCGCCGTGGCGGGGAAGTTCATGTCGCCGCACAGGAGCGCCTCGGCAGGCCGGGGGAACACCTCGAAGGAGCCACCCTGCTCCTCAACTAACGGCGCACGCGCCGACATGGCGCAGGCCTCGGTATGCAGACGGCGGATGGCGTCGATCTGGACTTGGCGCTGACGTTGCGAGTAGTACTCGAGGTGGGTGGTCATCACCCGCAGCGGGCCGACATCGGCGATCACCACGGCTTCAACCAGCACCCGCTGCATGCTGGGCGTTTCCGGTTCGGCCGGCCACGGCAGGAGATGCCGCCATACCTGGCCGACGGGCAGGCGGGAGAAGATGGCGTTGCCAAACTGGCTGCGGCCGCCGCGGCCGTCGGGCACGTCGGTGGCGGCGCCGTAGATCGCGGTGTAGCCAGGCAGGCCGGCGGAAAGTTCGGCGACCTGGTCCTCGCCACGGCTGCCGGGCAGGCCGGGGAAGTTGACCGCGACTTCCTGCAGGCAGACGACGTCGAAATCGCCCAGTTGTCGAATGGTGCGCAGAATGCGTGCGAGATCGACCCGGCCGTCCAGGCCGCGACCCCATTGGATGTTCCAGCTTAATAGCTTCATGGCCTTTCTCTTTCGACGCGCCCCTTTGACGAGACACTGAACATGTTGTCACCCCGGCAGAAGCCGGGGTCCAGTTGTCTGATTAACTGGATTCCGGCTTTCGCGGAATGACCAATGTGGTTTGTTCAGCGCCCCCCCTAACAGGATAGGAAAGCGGGCATTCATTTGGCGCCCCAGGAATTTCTGCCGGCAATTCCACTCCCACTCTCAGTCCCGGCCTGCGCGGAAACCCTTGCACTGGCAAGGTCTTGCCGTAGGCGGTCATTGCCGCACGCGGCGCGAGGGATTAAAATGCCGCACTTTTCGCTTAAATTTTTTGCGGCTTGCCCTGTGGGCAGGCCGCTGTTGCCTGAGCATACGGAACCATGGAACGACAACGCTGGCTGAACGGGACGCTGTATTCGCCCGATTTCGAACAGGATAGCTGCGGCTTCGGCCTGATTGCGCAGATGGACAATCAGCCCAGCCACACGCTGGTGCAGAACGCGATCGGCTCGCTGGCGTGCATGACGCACCGCGGCGCGATTGCGGCGGATGGTTTGTCGGGCGACGGCTGCGGCCTCTTGTTCAAGAAGCCGGATGCCTTCCTGCGCGCAGTGGCGGGCGAGGCCGGGTTTGCGCTGGGCGGGTTGTATGCCGCAGGCTTGGTGTTCCTGTCGCGCGATGCCGCACCGCAGGCGCATGCACGTTCGACGCTTAAAGCCGAACTCGAAGCCCAGGGTCTGACCGTCGCCGGCTTCCGCCGGGTGCCGACCGATTCTTCCGTCTGCGGCGAATCGGCGCTGGCCTCCCTGCCGCATATCGAACAGGTGTTCGTCAACGCGCCCGCCGGCATGAGCGAGGACGATTTCGAGCGCAAGCTCTACATCGCGCGCCGCCGTGCCGAGAAGGTGATGGAGCCGACCGATCCGGTGTTCTACCTGCCGACGCTGTCGTGCCGCGTCATCAGCTACAAAGGGCTGGTGATGCCGGACAAGCTGCCGGTGTTCTACCCCGATCTGAATGATGCGCGCTTTGCTTCCAGCCTGGTCGTGTTCCACCAGCGTTTCTCCACCAACACCTGGCCGCAGTGGCGCCTGGCGCAGCCGTTCCGCTATCTGGCGCACAACGGCGAGATCAATACGGTGCAGGGCAACCGCAACTGGAGCCGCGCGCGCGAGCAGAAGTTCGAAACCCCGCTGATCCCGAACATGGACGACATCCGTCCCATCGTCGGCACCAAGGGTTCGGATTCGATGAGCCTCGACAACATGGTCGAAGGCCTGGTGATGGGCGGCGCGGGCCTCTTCCGCGCGTTGCGCCTGGTGATCCCGCCGGCCTGGCAGAACGTCGAATCGATGGACGCCGACATCCGTGCCTTCTACGAATACAACTCGATGCACATGGAGCCATGGGACGGCCCCGCCGGCGTGGTGCTGACCGATGGCCGCTACGCCGTCTGCACGCTCGACCGCAACGGCCTCAGGCCGGCGCGCTGGGTGCTGACCAAGGACCGTATTCTCACCATCGCGTCCGAAGTCGGCGTGTGGCCAATCGACCCGGCGAATGTCGAGAAGAAGGGCCGCGTCAAGCCCGGCCAGATGGTCGCCGCCGATCTCGAAACCGGGCGCCTCCTGATGCCGGAAGACATCGACAACGAGCTTAAGGGCGCACAACCCTACCGCGAATGGCTAAAGGCCAGCGCGGTGAAGCTCGAACTGTCGATCAACCAGGATGCCGACCTGCCGGTGATGGACGCGGCGAGCCTGTTGACCCACCAGAAGCTCTTCAACGTGAGCTTCGAGGAACGCGACCAGATCATCCGCGTGCTGGCCGAAGACGGCGCCGAGGCGATCGGTTCGATGGGCGACGACACGCCGATGGCGGTGCTCTCGCAGAAAGTGCGCTCGCCGTTCGACTACCTGCGCCAGCAATTTGCGCAAGTCACCAACCCGCCGATCGACCCGATCCGCGAGGCGATCGTGATGTCGCTCAACACCGCTTTCGGCCCCGAGCGCAACCTGTTCGAGGAAAGCCCCGCCCACGCGCACCGGGTGGAAGTGCACACCCCGCTGCTGTCGAAGGAAGCCTTCGACAAGCTCCTGAGCCTGAACGACCCGGCGTTTGCCGCGACCACGCTCGACCTGCACTACGACCCGGCTGCGACTTCGCTCGAAGCCGCGATCCAGGCGCTGACCGCGCGCGCGGTCGACGCCGTGCGCAAAGGCAAGGTGATTCTCGTCCTGTCCGACCGCAACATCGCCCGTGACCGCCTGCCGATCCACGCGCTCTTCGCCACCGGCGCGGTGCACCATGCGCTGATCGCGGCGGGCCTGCGCTGCAATGCCAACATCGTGGTGGAAACCGGCACCGTGCGCGATCCGCACCACTACGCCTGCCTGATCGGCTACGGCGCGACCGCCGTGTATCCCTACCTCGCCTACCAGGTCATCGGCGAGTTCGTGAAGACCGGCGAGATCAAGCCCAATCTTGAGAAAGCGCTGTGCAACTTCCGCAAGGGCATGGACAAGGGCCTCTACAAGGTGCTCTCCAAGATGGGCATCTCGCTGGTGGCGAGCTACCGCGGCGCCCAGCTGTTCGAGGGCGTGGGCTTGCACGAAAGCGTGGTCGATCTGTGCCTGAAGGGCACGGTGTCGCGCATTTCCGGCGCCAACTTCGACGACTTCGAATCCGACCAGAAACTGCTGCACAAGGTGGCGTTCAACCCACTGCGCCCGCTGTCGGCCGGCGGCCTGTTGAAGTTCATGTTCGGCGAGGAATTCCACGCCTACAATCCGGACGTGGTGCAGCAGCTGCAGAAGGCGGTGAAGACCGGCGACTACGCCGAATTCAAGAAGTATTCCGAACTCGTCGACACCCGCCCGGTGGCGATGCTGCGCGATTTGATGAAGCTGAAGGCCGGCGCCAACCCGATCCCGCTGGAGGAAGTCGAGCCGCTGGAAGCCATCCTCAAGCGCTTCGACTCCGCCGGCATGTCGCTCGGCGCCCTGTCGCCGGAAGCGCACGAGGCGCTGGCCGAGGCCATGAACCGCATCGGCGGCCGCTCCAACTCGGGCGAAGGCGGCGAGGATCCGCTGCGCTACGGCACGGTCAAGACTTCCAAAATCAAGCAGATCGCCTCAGGCCGCTTTGGCGTGACGGCGACCTATCTGGTCAACGCCGAAGTGCTGCAGATCAAGATCGCGCAGGGCGCCAAGCCCGGCGAGGGCGGCCAACTGCCGGGCGACAAGGTGTCGCCGATGATCGCCAGCTTGCGCCACTGTAAGCCGGGCACCCCGCTGATCTCGCCGCCGCCGCACCACGACATCTACTCGATCGAGGATCTGGCGCAGCTGATTTTCGACTTGAAGCAGGTCAACCCCGACGCGCTGGTGTCGGTGAAGCTGGTCGCCGAGCCCGGCGTCGGCACGATTGCCGCCGGTGTGGCCAAGGCCTACGCCGACCTCATCACCATTTCCGGTTATGACGGCGGCACCGGCGCGAGCCCGCTCGCCAGCGTGAAATACGCCGGCTCGCCGTGGGAACTCGGCCTGTCCGAAGCGCAGCAGGTGCTGCGCGCGAATGGTTTGAGGGGAAGGGTCCGCGTGCAGACCGACGGCGGCCTGAAGACCGGACTCGACGTCATCAAGGCGGCCATCCTCGGTGCCGAATCCTTCGGCTTCGGCACCGGCCCGATGGTCGCGCTAGGCTGCAAGTACCTGCGCATCTGCCACCTGAACAACTGCGCCACCGGCGTCGCCACCCAGAACGAAAAGCTGCGCCGCGAACATTTCATCGGCCTGCCCGACATGGTGGTGAACTACTTCAAGTTCGTCGCCGAGGAAACGCGCGAGCTGATGGCGTCCTTGGGCATCAGGAAGCTGACCGACCTCATCGGCCGCACCGACCTGCTGGATCTATCGGCCGGCGACACGCCGCGCCAGGGCCGGCTCAAACTCGACGTACTGCTCTCGCAGGGCGACATCCCCGCTGACGCGCCGCGCTTCGCGCAGCAGGAACGCAACCCCTCGTTCGACAAGGGCGAGCTGGCCGAGCGGATGGTGGCCGACGCCCTCGCTGCGATCAAGTCAGGCGCCTCCATCGAACTCGCCTACCCGGTGCGCAACGTCAACCGCTCGATCGGCGCGCGCCTGTCGGGCGAAATCGCCAAGGCGCACGGCGGCACGGGTCTGCCGGACGACACCATCCGCATCCAGCTCACCGGCTCGGCCGGCCAGAGCCTGGGCGTGTGGAACCACAAGGGCTTGACCATCACGCTCGAAGGCGACGCCAACGACTACGTCGGCAAGGGCATGGGCGGCGGCCGCCTGGTGATCTATCCGCCGCGCACCGCCACCTTCGACGCCCATCGGAATACTTTGATCGGCAACACCTGCCTGTACGGCGCCACCGGCGGCGAACTCTATGCCGCGGGCATGGGCGGCGAGCGCTTCGGCGTGCGCAACTCCGGCGCGCTGGCGGTGGTGGAAGGCATCGGCGACCACGGCTGCGAATACATGACCGGCGGCACCGTGATCGTGCTGGGCGACACCGGGCTCAACTTCGGCGCCGGCATGAGCGGCGGCATGGCCTTCGTGGTCGACGAGGCCGGCGACTTCGTCTCGAAGACCAACAAGGAAATGGTCGAGCTGACCCGCATCACCAGCGTCGAGACCGAGCCCTACCGCATTTTCCTCAAGGCGCAGATCGAGCGCCACCTGGCGCTCACCGGCAGCGCGCGCGCGAAGGCGCTGCTGGCCGACTTCGACGCCACGCTGGCGAAGGCCTGGCTGGTCAAGCCGAAGCGCATTTCGATTGAAGACCTGGTCGAGGATCTTCCCGGCCAGTCACGTGAAGCAGTGAGTGCCTGAGAGCCTGTTTCAGCAGAAATCATGCCCCGGGTTGAGACCAGGATCGGCGTCTGTGGCGTTGCAGCGCTTGGCAAGGGAACGACTCTTGCCGGCGCACTGCGCCTTGCATCCATCCGATCCTGGTCTCAACCCGGAGGGCCGATTGCCTGCGGATACATGGCCGCGTTACGGGTCGCTCATTTGGAACAACCAAACATCGCTCCCCGTGCCTTGCCCTGCATCCCGCAGGCAACCGGCGCGGGGCATGATTTTTACTGAAACAGGCTCTAGAGATGGGTGACGTATTCCAGTTTTTGAAGCAGCCCCGGCGCGACGGCGAGAAAACCCCCGCCGACGTCCGCAAGCACGAGTTCCGCGAAATCTACGCGCTGATGGACACGGCGCACGCGCAGGAGCAGGCCGACCGCTGCCTCGGCTGCGGCAATCCGTATTGCGAGTGGAAGTGCCCGGTGCACAACTACATCCCCAACTGGCTCAAGCTGGTGACCGAAGGCCGTCTGTTTGAGGCGGCCGAACTCTCGCACCAGACGAACTCGTTGCCCGAGGTGTGCGGCCGCGTCTGTCCGCAGGATCGCCTGTGCGAAGGCGCCTGCACGCTCAACAGCGACGGCTTCGACGCAGGCGGCGGCTTCGGCGCGGTGACCATCGGCCAGGTCGAACGCTACATTTCCGAAGAGGCCTTCAAGGCCGGCTGGCGCCCCGACATGTCGAACGTGGTACCGACCGGCAGGAAGGTCGCCGTCATCGGCGCCGGGCCCGCGGGCCTGGGTTGCGCCGACGTGCTGGCGCGCAACGGCGTGAAGCCGGTGGTGTTCGACCGCTACGACGAGATCGGCGGTCTGCTCACTGTCGGCATCCCCGAATTCAAGATGGAAAAATGGGTGATGACGCGCCGCCGCGGCGTATTCGAGGGCATGGGCGTCGAGTTCCGCCTCAACACCGACATCGGCAAGGATGTGTCGATGCAGTCCCTGCTCGACGAATACGACGCCGTGTTCATGGGCATGGGCACCTACACCTACATGAAGGGCGGCTTCCCCGGCGAAGACCTGCCCGGGGTGCTGGAAGCCTTGCCTTTCCTGATCTCCAACGTGAGGAAGTGCCTTGACCTGGCGAAACCCGACGAGGTCTATCACGACATGAAGGGCAAGCGCGTGGTGGTGCTCGGCGGCGGCGACACCGCGATGGACTGCAACCGCACCAGCATCCGCCAGGGCGCGGCCTCGGTCACCTGCGCCTACCGCCGCGACGAGAAGAACATGCCCGGCTCCAAGCGCGAAGTCGGCAACGCCAAGGAAGAAGGCGTGCAATTCCTGTGGAACCGGCAGCCGGTGGAAATCGTCGGCAACGGCCGCGTCGAGGGCGTCAAGCTCGTCACCACCGAACTCGGCCCGCCCGACGCGCGCGGCCGCCGCACGCCGGTGGTGGTGCCGGGCTCGGAGGAAATCATCCCGGCCGACCACGTGATCGTCGCCTTCGGTTTCCGCCCCAATCCGCAGCCGTGGTTTGCCGATCACAACATCGCGATCGACCCGGGCGGCCGCGTGATCGCCAAGGGCCAGCAGCATGCGTTCCAGACCGCCAATCCCAAGGTCTTTGCCGGCGGCGACATGGTGCGCGGCTCCGACCTGGTGGTCACCGCGGTGTGGGAAGGCCGCGAGGCCGCCAAGGGCATCCTCGCCTACCTCGATCTGGCGTAAGCGCTCCGCGCAGGCAAACAAAAAGGCCGGGGGCAATGCCTCCGGCCTTTTTGCATTCGGCTCGCCGCGATCAGAACGTGTAGCTGTGCATCAGCTGCCAGTTCACCTGGCTGTGCTCGATCTGCATGCCGCTATTCATGGCGCCCGACCCGGACAGCGTCACCTCCGGCACCACGCTCAGCGCGAAGCTGAGCTCGGACTGCTTGCTGAAGGTATAACCGAAGCCCACCGTGTAGTGGTCCTCCACGATCGCCGGCCACAGGTAGTTGACGAACCGATCCGGGATCGGGTTCTTGCCGTGGTTGTAGCCGAGGCGGCCGGTGAAGGCGTCGCCGAACCGGTAGGCCAGGCCCAGCGCCAGCACGATCTGGTCGTCCCAGTCCTGCTGGAATGCGGCAGCGACCGTGCCATTGTTGTAAATGGTCACGGTATTCATGCTGTCACCCCACATCACATCCTTGACGTCGGCCGCGACCATCAGCCGGTCATTCGCCTGCCAGGCAAGGCCGAGGCCGAGCGTGGCCGGCATGTCGAAGCCTTCCACCCTGTAGCCATCGCCCTTGAGGTCGGGGAGGTTGGCGGCCGTCTGGTAGACGCCGCCGACGGTCAGCGCATCGTTGAGCTTGTAGGTGAATCCCAGCTTGGCCGCCACGCTGTAGCCCTTGGCGGCGCCGGTGAAGTCGCTGTCGTCCTTGAAGTCGATGCTGTAACCGGTGGCCACCAGATCCATGCCCGCCCACACGACGTCGACGCTGCCGCCCACGTTGAGGCGGTCATTGACGCCGTAGGCCAGCGGGAAAATGACCCGGCCCACCCCCACCTGCGCCATGTCGCCATTGGCGTACTGGTGCCCATCCCGCCCTGGCCGTAGATCCCCGCGCCATAGGCCAGATTGTCCTGCTTTCTTGCATAGCCGATGGCGGGCATGTAGAAGGCATTCGCCGAAGAGGCGCCCATGGAACCCGGTGCCGAGACATCCGGGCCGACGAAGCCCAGCATGACGTCGAGCCGGCTGCCGGCTGTCATCAGGCCGAGGGTGGCCGGGTTGTTGGCCAGGGCGGCGGTGCCGTTGTCATGCGCCATGGATGCGCCGCCCATGGCGGCTGCGATGGGGCCGTAGCCTTGATCATGCCGTTGGCGGCCAAGTACCGCAGTCTGATGGTGCGCAAGTCGCACAAGAAGGCCATCGTGGCGCTGGCGCACAAGATGATCCGCCTGATCTACGTGCTGCTCACGCGCAAGCAGGCTTACCTGGATCGACAGATCGACTACGCG
>CAMTWC010000012.1:0-21204 GCA_947085345.1 uncultured Gammaproteobacteria bacterium
ATGTCGCTGCCCGAAATGGACCGCTTCAGCCTGTACAAGGACGAGATGCTGTCGCAGATCAGCATGCTGTTCGGCGGCCGGGTGGCGGAGGAAATCTTCGTCGGTAGCATCTCGACCGGTGCATCCAACGACTTCGAGCGTGCCACCAGCATCGCGCGCGACATGGTGACGCGCTACGGCATGTCCGAGGCGCTGGGCCCGATGGTGTATGGCGAGAACGAGGGCGAGGTTTTCCTCGGCCGCTCGGTGACCACGCACAAGAACATGAGCGAGGCCACGATGCAGAAGGTCGACGCCGAGATTCGCCGCATCCTTGACGAGCAGTACGCGCTGGCAAAGAAAATCCTCACCGAAAGTCGCGACAAGGTCGAGGCGATGACCGCCGCCCTGCTGGAATACGAGACCATCGACGCCGAGCAGATTGGCGACATCATGGCGGGGCGCCCGGTGCGTCCGCCCAAGCCGGCTGCCACGCCGCAGCCGCCCGCGAGCGGCGGCGACAAGCCGAGCGCGCCGGCGCCGACTGCGCAGCCCGCACAGGAAGCTTGAGCGCCGATTCGGCTTCACGCACTACAATGGAGGGGCTTTGGCCCCTCTATTTTTTATGCCTTTTCTTCACGCGGGTTCGCATCAACTCTCCCTGGCAAGGCCACTCATCATGGGCATCGTCAATGTCACGCCGGATTCATTTTCGGATGGCGGCCGCCTGGGCGATGCGCAGGCGGCGATCCGGCATGCGCTGAAGCTGCAGGAATCGGGCGCCGATATCCTCGATGTCGGTGGCGAGTCCACCCGTCCCGGCGCGGACGCAGTGCCGGCCGACGAGGAAATTCGCCGCGTGCTTCCGGTGATCGAGGCGCTGGCCGGTCGCGGCTGTGTGGTGTCGGTCGACACGATGAAGCCGGATGTGATGCGCGCAGCACTCGATGCCGGCGCGACGATGGTAAACGACGTGATGGCCCTGCGTGCACCCGGGGCGCTGGAGGCCGTGGCGGCGTCCAATGCGGCGGTGTGCCTGATGCATATGCAGGGCGAACCGCAGCGCATGCAGCAGGCACCCCGCTATGCGGATGTCGTAGCGGAGGTGAAACAGTTTTTGCAGGCCAGGGCGGCAGCCTGCGAGGCGGCAGGCATCGGCCGAGAGCGGCTGGTGATCGATCCCGGCTTCGGCTTCGGCAAGACGCTGGAACACAACCTGAGCCTGCTGAAGCACCTGGATCAACTGGCCGGCCTGGGCCTGCCGGTGCTGGCCGGCTTGTCGCGCAAATCGATGCTGGGCACGCTGACCGGGCGTAGTGTGGATGAACGCGAATTTGCCGGAATTGCAGCGCACTTGGCAGCCCTGGCGCGCGGGGCGCGGCTGGTACGCGTACACAATGTAGCGGCCATGCGCGATGCGCTGGCCGTCTGGAATGCAGTGGAGGAACAATAAAATGGGACGCAAGTATTTCGGCACCGACGGCGTGCGCGGCAGGGTGGGCGAGTCGCCCATCACCCCCGAATTTGTCATGCATCTGGGCTACGCCGCCGGGCAGGTGCTGGTCGCCGACCGCGGCAGCCTGCCGCCGAACCAGCACCCGACCGTGCTGATCGGCAAGGATACCCGCATTTCCGGCTACATGCTGGAAGCCGCGCTGGAAGCCGGCCTCACCGCCGCCGGGGTGAACGTGCTGATGACCGGGCCGATGCCGACGCCTGCAGTGGCGTATCTGACGCGTGCCCTTCGCCTGCAGGCTGGCGTGGTGATCTCGGCATCGCACAATCCGTTCGAGGACAACGGCATCAAGTTTTTTTCGGCCAGCGGAGAGAAACTGCCCGACAGCGTGGAGGAAGCGATCGAGGCGCGGCTCGATCACCCGATCGTGACCGTTGAAGCGCGCCAGCTGGGGCGGGCACGGCGCATCGAGGATGCCGCTGCGCGCTACATCGAATTCTGCAAGAGCACCTTTCCCAACAACCTCGACCTGCGCGGCATGCGCATCGTGGTGGACTGCGCCAACGGCGCGACCTACCACGTTGCCCCGCATGTGCTGCACGAACTGGGGGCCGAGGTGATCGCCATCGGCAACGAGCCGAACGGTTTTAACATCAACGACGAATGCGGCGCGACCTACACCAGGACACTGTCGGACGCGGTGCGCGCGCATCGCGCAGATCTGGGGATTTCGCTCGACGGCGACGGCGACCGTCTGATGATGGCCGACGCGGAGGGGCGGATTTACGACGGCGACCAGCTGGTCTACGTCATCGCGCGCCATCGCATCCAGAGCGGCTACATGAAGGGCGGGGTCGTCGGCACGCTGATGACCAATCTGGGCACCGAACACGCGCTCGGCCGCATTCACGTCCCCTTCGAGCGTGCCAAGGTGGGCGACCGCTATGTGCTGGAGCGCCTGCATGCCAATGGCTGGACGCTGGGCGGCGAAACCTCGGGACACATCCTCTGCCTGGACAAGCATACGACGGGTGACGGAATTGTTTCAGCGCTGCAGGTGCTGCGCGCGTTGCGCGAAACCGGCGAGACGCTGGATGCGTTCACCGCCGACCTGGAAACTTATCCCCAGGTCATGATCAACGTGCCGGTGGCCAAGGGTTTCAAGCTGAGCGCAGCGCCAGCGGTCAGTGCGTCGGTTGCCGAGGCGGAATCGGCCCTGAACGGTAGTGGCCGGATCGTTCTGCGCGCATCCGGCACCGAGCCGCTGATCCGCGTGATGGTGGAGGGCAGGGATGCCGAGCTGGTCAGACACACGGCTGAAACAATTGCGGCTACCGTCAAGGCAGCCGCCGCGGGCGGGTGATTTCCCGTCCTGAAATAGTTCTGTAATATTCGCCCGTTAGTATGACGACGTCGCCCGTGCGGCAACGTCAACTACTACCGGAGATATTACAAATGCGTACACTCAACAAACTCGCTCAAGGCACGCTGGCTGCGGCCCTGGGTCTGGCTTTCTCGGTTAGCGCACTGGCCGCTGACATCACAGGCGCGGGCGCAACCTTCCCCTACGCGGTTTACACCAAGTGGGCTGAGGCCTACCAGGCTGCTACCGGCAACAAGGTCAACTACCAGGGCATCGGTTCTTCGGGCGGCGTCAAGCAGATCAAGGCCAAGACCGTCGATTTCGCCGGCACGGATGCGCCGGTCAAGGAAGCAGATCTGGATGCGGCGGGTTTGGTTCAGGTGCCGACCGTGATGGGCGGCGTGACCATCGTCATGAACGTTCCCGGCATCGAGTCCGGCAAGCTGAAGCTGGACGGCGTCACCGCCGCCGACATCTTCCGCGGCGCCATCACCAAGTGGAACGACCCCGCCATCGCCAAACTGAACCCCGGCGTCAAGCTGCCGGACCTGGCGATCACCGTGTCGCATCGTTCGGACGGTTCGGGCACCACCTATGCATTCAGCAACTACCTGGCCAAGCAGTCGATGGCCTTCATGCGTGACGTCGGCGCCGGCAACACGGTGAACTGGCCTTCGAACGCGGTGGGCGGCAAGGGCAACCCGGGTGTCGCGGCCAACGTGCAGAAGATCAAGGGAGCGATCGGCTATGTGGATATCGCCGATGCCATGAAGAACAAGATGGACTTCGTCGCGCTGAAGAACAAGGCTGGCAACTACATTGTGCCGAATCAGGATGCGGTGGCGGATGCTGCTGCTGGCGCCAACTTCAAGGTCCGCGGCATGGCGCCCGACCTGCTCGACCAGATCCACAAGAACGCCTGGCCCATCACCACGGCCACCTATATTTTGGCGTATGAAAAAGGTGCGGATGCAGCCAAGCAAAAAGGCGTGGTCAACTTCTTCACGTGGTCGCTGAATAACGGCCAGAAAATGGCTGAAGATCTTGGTTTCGTGCCGTTGCCGCCCAGCGTCGTGAAGATGGTCGAAGCGGAAATGAAAAACATCAAGTAAAAATATCAAGTAATGCAATTGTTGAGCTGATTTGATTGATGCCGGGGGTGGCTTGCCGCTCCCGGCTTTCTACGAAAGCATCTGTCTGTACCGGCGGGTGTTCCCGCAGATAACAACCGAACCGATAGGCACCCCACCGTGAGCGAGACCAGCGCATCCGCCGGAATCGACCTGCATGCCCAGCAGGTCCGAAAATTCCGCTTGCAGGACCTGTTTTTTCATCGCACTACCCAGTTGTTTGCGTTTGTCGTCCTGGCGACGCTGGTGGGAATTCTGGTGTCGCTCACCCTGGAAGCCTGGCCCAGTCTCAAGGAATTCGGGCCGTCCTTCCTGTGGACCAATATCTGGAGTGTGCCGGATGACGAGTACGGCGCGCTGGCCGCCATTTACGGCACGGTCGTGACATCCGTGCTGGCGCTGTTGATAGCGGTGCCGATCAGCTTCGGGATTGCCCTGTTTTTGACCGAAACCTGCCCGGTATGGCTGCGCCGCCCCCTGGGGACCGCGATCGAATTGCTGGCAGGCATCCCCTCGATTGTGTATGGCATCTGGGGCCTGTTCGTTTTTGCGCCGCTGTTTGCCGACCATATCCAGCCCCCCCTGCAGGCGCTGCTGGGCGATGTGCCGGTGATCGGCAACTGGTTTTCCGGCCCGCCCATCGGCGTCGGCATCCTGACTGCCAGTATCGTGCTGTCGCTGATGGTGATTCCCTTTATCGCTTCGGTCATGCGCGACGTGTTCGAAACCGTGCCGCACGTGCTGAAGGAGTCGGCCTACGGCGTGGGCTGCACCACCTGGGAAGTGGTGCGCAATATCGTGCTGCCTTACACCCGCGTCGGGGTCATCGGCGGCATCATGCTGGGCCTGGGACGGGCGCTGGGAGAGACGATGGCGGTCACCTTCGTCATCGGCAACGCCAACCGCATCAACGGCAGCCTGTTTGCACCGGGCACCTCGATTGCCTCCACGCTGGCGAACGAATTCGGCGAGGCCGATCCCGGCCTGCACATCGCCTCCCTGTTCGCGCTGGGTCTGGTGCTGTTCATCATCACCTTTGTCGTGCTGGCGATTTCGCGCTGGCTGATCAGCCGCAGCATGGGTTCCGAGGGTCTGTAAAGCATGATGAGCCTGTACACCCGTCGCATCTGGATCAACCGCATCGGCATCACCCTGTCCATGCTGGCGATGAGCCTGGGGCTGATCGCCCTGCTGTGGATTTTGTGGACGCTGTTTTCCAGGGGGTTTGCCGCGCTGAGCTGGGATCTGTTCACCCAGGACACGCCTGCGCCGGGCTCCGAAGGCGGCGGCCTGCGCAATGCCATCGTCGGCAGCGGCCTCATTCTGCTGTTTTCCATGCTGATCTCGACGCCGATCGGCATCCTGGCCGGCATCTATCTGGCCGAGTACGGGCGCGTTTCCAAATTTGCGTCGTTCACCCGTTTCATGACCGACATCATGCTGTCGGCCCCCTCCATCGTCATCGGCCTGTTCGTATATGCCTTGTTCGTGGTGACTACCGGTGGATTTTCCGGCTGGGCGGGGTCGCTGGCGCTGGCGCTGATCGCCATCCCGGTGGTGGTGCGTACCACCGAAAACATGCTGAAGCTGGTGCCGACGAGCCTGCGCGAAGCGGCCTTCGCCGTGGGCGCGCCGCGCTGGCAGGTCTCGCTCAAGGTGACGCTGCGTGCGGTCAAATCGGGCGTGGTGACCGGCGTGCTGCTGGCGATGGCGCGCATCACCGGCGAGACCGCGCCGCTCCTGTTCACCGCCCTGAACAACCAGTTCTTTAGCACCGACATGGCGGAACCCATGGGCAACCTGCCGGTGGTGATCTACCAGTTTGCGCTGAGCCCGTATGACAACTGGGTCAACCTGGCCTGGGGCGGCGCGTTGCTGATCGCCTTCCTGGTGCTGGCGGTCAACATTGCCGTGCGCGTCGTTTTCCGCAACAAAGACAAACGTTAATTTCTCCGGAGCTACGCTGTGCTCAATCAACCCATGACCGACCAAGCCATGCCAGCCGGCGAAAATGCCGCCTTGCAGGTCCGCAATCTGGATTTCTTCTACGGCGATTTCAAAGGCCTCATCAACGTCAATCTGGACATCGCGCACAAGAAGGTGACGGCCTTCATCGGGCCGTCGGGCTGCGGCAAATCCACGCTGTTGCGTACCTTCAACCGCATGTACGACCTGTACCCGGGGCAGCGCGCCGAAGGCCAGATCCTGTTCCACGGCAAAAACCTGCTCGACAAGAGCCAGGACGTGAACCTGGTGCGCGCCAAGATCGGCATGGTGTTCCAGAAGCCGACGCCGTTCCCGATGACGATCTACGAAAACATTGCCTTCGGCGTGCGGCTGTACGAGCGCATGTCGAAAAGTGCCATGGACGATCGCGTGGAATGGGCGCTCAACAAGGCCGCGCTGTGGGGTGAGGTGAAGGACAAGCTGCAGCAGAGCGGCCTGTCGCTTTCCGGTGGCCAGCAGCAGCGCCTGTGCATTGCGCGCGCGGTCGCGGTGAAGCCCGAAATCGTGCTGCTGGACGAGCCGACCTCGGCGCTCGACCCGATTTCCACCGCCAAGATCGAAGAACTCATCAATGAACTGAAGAGCGATTACACCATCGCCATTGTCACCCACAACATGCAGCAGGCCGCGCGGATTTCCGACTACACGGCCTTCATGTACCTGGGCGAGCTCATCGAGTTCAACGAAACCGGCACCATCTTCATGCGGCCGGGCAAGAAGCAGACCGAGGACTACATCACGGGCCGTTTCGGCTGATTGTTTTCTCCTGGCCAACGTGCCCGCCGGTTGACCGGCGGGCACGTTGCGCTTACCATCGCGCACTTTTGTTTGGCAGATTCCCATGCGCAAGAAGCTCGTAGCCGGTAACTGGAAAATGCACGGCAGCCTGGCTGAAAATGCCGCGTTGCTGGCCGCACTCAAGCCCGCCCTGGCGGGAATCGATGCCGTGGTGTGCGTGCCGTTCCCCTATCTGGCGCAAGTTCAGGCCGCGCTGGCCGGATCGTCGATTGCCTGGGGCGCACAGAACGTCTCCGAGCAGGCCAAGGGCGCGTTCACCGGCGAGGTGTCGGCATCGATGCTGCTCGATTTTGGCTGCAAATACGTGATCGTCGGCCATTCCGAGCGGCGCAGCCTGTATGGTGAATCCGACGAGCTGGTGGCGAAAAAATACACGGCCGCGCAGGCAGCCGGCCTGACGCCCATCCTGTGCGTGGGCGAGTCGCTGGCCGAGCGCGAATCGAACGTGACCGAAGCGGTCGTGGCGCGTCAGCTCGATGCCGTGATCAAGGCCGCCGGCGTGGTGTCGCTGGCCAAGGCGGTGGTGGCCTACGAGCCCGTGTGGGCGATCGGCACCGGCAAGACCGCCAGCCCCGAGCAGGCGCAGGCCGTGCATGCCTTCATCCGCGGCAAGATCGCCGCACTCGATGCAGGCGTGGCGGACCAGCTGGTTATCCAGTATGGGGGTAGCGTAAAGGCCGCAAATGCTGCAGAATTGATGGCTCAGCCGGATATCGATGGCGGCCTGATTGGCGGCGCTTCCCTGGTCGCTGATGAGTTCATCGCGATTTGCCGCGCGGCAGCCAAATAGCCAAATAAGAGTCAAGAAATGGAAACACTGGTCTGGGTCGTTCACATCATCGTTGCCATCGCAGTCATTGCCATGGTGCTATTGCAGCATGGCAAGGGTGCAGACATGGGCGCTGCTTTCGGCAGCGGTTCGTCGGGCAGCCTGTTTGGTGCCACGGGTTCGGCCAACTTTCTGAGCCGCGGCACGGCCATTCTGGCAACCCTGTTCTTTTTGACCAGCCTGGCCCTGGCCTATTTCGGGCTGCAGCAGCACAAGCCGGCCAGCGTGCTCGATCGCGCAACGGTTCCGGCGACAGCGCAGCCTGCTGCGCCTGGGCAGATTCCGGGCCAGAGCGCGGGCTCGAAAGCGGCTGACATCCCGCAGTAAATCAGCAGTATCCATTCGGGCGCATGCCCTTTGGCCGACGTGGTGGAATTGGTAGACACGCTATCTTGAGGGGGTAGTGACCTAGGTCGTGCGAGTTCGAGTCTCGCCGTCGGCACCATCAAATTTCCTGATTCGTTCATTAATGGACGCTATCGCATAAGCTAATGATTATTAAGAATAAAGTGCCAATTTTTCGGCTTGACAGCCGATGCTTTGCGCCCATACACTCCAAGGATAATTTCAACCGCCTGAAGCAGGCATAGTCGAAGGAAGCCGGTGCTGGAGAACTACCTCCCCATTCTTTTGTTCATCCTGGTCGGGCTGGCCTTCGGGATCGGCCCCATCGTCGCGGGCGGCCTGCTCGCCCCGCACCGCCCGGATAGCGAAAAGCTCTCTCCCTATGAGTGTGGCTTCGAAGCGTTCGAAGACGCGCGCATGAAATTCGATGTCCGTTACTACCTGGTTGCCATCCTGTTCATCCTGTTCGACCTGGAAATCGCCTTTCTTTTCCCGTGGGCCATCGTGCTGGAGGAAATTGGTCTGGCGGGCTTCGTGGCGATGATGGTTTTCCTCGGCATCCTGGTTGTGGGCTTCATCTATGAATGGATGAAGGGCGCTCTAGAGTGGGAATGAACTGATCATGGGTATCGAAGGCGTCCTCGAGCAGGGTTTTGTCACCACCAAGGCAGACCAGCTCATCAACTACATGCGCACCGGCTCGATGTGGCCGATGACCTTCGGCCTGGCGTGTTGCGCGGTGGAAATGATGCAGGCGGGCGCCTCGCGCTACGACCTCGACCGTTTCGGCATCGTGTTCCGCCCGAGTCCGCGGCAGTCCGACGTGATGATCGTCGCCGGCACCCTGTGCAACAAGATGGCGCCGGCGCTGCGCAAGGTCTACGACCAGATGGCCGAGCCGCGCTGGGTAATTTCCATGGGCTCGTGCGCCAACGGCGGCGGCTATTACCATTACTCGTACTCGGTCGTGCGCGGCTGCGACCGCATCGTGCCGGTCGACATCTACGTGCCCGGCTGCCCGCCCACGGCGGAGGCGCTCTTGTTCGGCATCATCCAGCTGCAGAACAAGATCAAGCGCACCAATACCATCGCCCGTTGATCGCCCATGCCGCAGACTGTGGAAGCCCTCTCTTTGTCTCTTGAAAATGCGCTCGGCGATGCGCTGGTGCAGTCGTTTGTCCGGCTGGGCGAGCTGACGCTCGTCGTCAAGCCGCAGCATTACGAATCAGCGATGCGCACGCTGCGCGACCATCCCGATAGCCGCTTCGAGCAGCTGATCGACCTGTGCGGCATGGATTACTCCGGCTACGGTGACGGCGCTGGTTTTAATCAAGGCGGCGACGGCGCGCGCTTTGCGGTGGTGGTGCATCTGCTGTCGCTGACGTACAACCAGCGCGTGCGGGTGCGCGTGTTCTGCCCCAACGACGACCTCCCGGTGGTGGCCTCGATGGTCGACCTCTGGCCGTCGGCCAACTGGTTCGAGCGCGAAGCCTTCGATCTTTTCGGCATCGTGTTCGAGGGCCATCCCGACCTGCGACGCATCCTCACCGACTACGGTTTCATCGGCCATCCGTTCCGCAAGGATTTTCCGTTGTCGGGCAATGTGGAAATGCGCTACGACCCGACCCAGCAGCGGGTGATTTACCAGCCGGTGTCGATCGAGCCGCGCGAAATCGTGCCGCGCATCGTGCGCGACGAGAGCTACGGGGCGGGGCGCTGACATGGCCGAAATCAGAAATTACACGATGAACTTTGGGCCGCAGCATCCGGCAGCGCACGGCGTGCTGCGCCTGGTGCTGGAGCTCGACGGCGAAGTGATCCAGCGCGCCGATCCGCACATCGGCCTGCTGCACCGCGCCACCGAGAAACTGGCCGAGCACAAGACCTTCATCCAGTCGGTGCCCTACATGGACCGCCTCGACTATGTGTCGATGATGGTCAACGAGCACGCCTACGTGATGGCGATCGAGAAGCTGCTCGGCATCCAGGTGCCGGAGCGCGCGCAGTACATCCGCGTGATGTTCGACGAGATCACCCGCATCCTGAACCACCTGCTGTGGCTGGGCGCGCACGCGCTCGACGTCGGCGCGATGACGGTGTTTCTGTACGCCTTCCGCGAGCGCGAGGACCTGATGGACTGCTACGAGGCGGTGTCGGGCGCGCGCCTGCACGCCGCCTATTACCGCCCCGGCGGTGTCTACCGTGATCTGCCCGACACGATGCCGCAGTATGCAGCGCAGCACACCCGCAACGAAGCGACGATGAAGTCGATGAACGCCAACCGCCAGGGTTCGCTACTCGACTTCATCGAGGATTTCACCCAGCGCTTCCCGACCTATGTCGATGAATACGAAACGCTGCTGACCGACAACCGCATCTGGAAGCAGCGCACCGTCGGCATCGGCGTGGTGTCGCCCGAACGCGCCAAGGCGCTGGGCTTTACCGGCCCGATGCTGCGCGGTTCCGGCGTCGAATGGGACCTGCGCAAGAAGCAGCCCTACGAAGTCTACGACCGCATGGATTTCGACATCCCGGTCGGCACCAACGGCGACTGCTACGACCGCTACCTGGTGCGCGTCGAGGAAATGCGCCAGTCCAACCGAATCATCAGGCAGTGCATCGACTGGCTGCGCAAGAACACGGGCCCGGTGATCGTGGAGAACCACAAGGTCGCGCCGCCGTCGCGGATCGACATGAAGCAGAACATGGAAGAGCTGATCCACCACTTCAAGCTCTTCACCGAGGGCATGCACGTGCCGGCGGGCGAGGCCTATGCCGCGGTCGAGCATCCCAAGGGCGAGTTCGGCATCTATCTGGTGTCGGACGGCGCCAACAAACCCTATCGTCTGAAAATCCGCGCGCCGGGCTATGCGCATCTGGCGGCGCTCGATGAAATGAGCCGCGGCCACATGATCGCCGACGTCGTCGCCATCATCGGCACGCAGGATATTGTTTTCGGGGAGATCGACCGCTGATGTTGTCTGTAGAATCACTCGCGTTGATCGACGCCGAAGTCGCCAAATACCCCGCTGACCAGAAGCAGTCGGCCGTAATGGGTGCGCTGCGCATCGCGCAGACAGAGAAGGGCTGGCTGAAGCCCGATCTGATCGAATACGTTGCGCATTATCTGGAGATGCCGGCCATCGCGGCCTACGAGGTCGCCACTTTCTACAACATGTACGACACCCAGCCGGTGGGGCGGCACAAGATCACCCTGTGCACCAATCTGCCGTGCGCGCTGATGGGGGCGAACGAGATCGCCGAGCACCTCAAGCAGAAGCTTGGCATCGGTTTCGGCGAGACCACCGAGGACGGACGCTACACGCTGAAGGAGGGCGAGTGCATGGGCGCCTGCGGCGATGCGCCGATGTGCCTGCACAACAACCATGCCATGCACACGCATCTCACGTCCGAGAAAGTGGACGAATTGCTGGACAAGCTGAAATGAGCCTGCTCACGCCGACCCCCCAGGTCTGCAGCTGGACGCAGGCGCTTGACAATCCGGGCTCGCTCGCGACCTATGTCGCCAACGGCGGCTACCAGGCGCTGCGCCGCATCGTCACGGAAAAAGTGTCGGGCGATGCCATCATCGCCGAACTCAAGACCAGCGCCCTGCGCGGCCGCGGCGGCGCGGGCTTTCCCACCGGGCTCAAGTGGAGCTTCATGCCGCGCGCGTTTGCGGGCGACAAATACATCGTCTGCAACAGCGACGAGGGCGAGCCGGGCACTTTCAAGGACCGTGACATCCTGCGCTACAACCCGCACCAGCTGATCGAGGGCATGGCGATCGCCGGCTACGTGCTCGGCGCGCGCGTGGGCTACAATTATATTCACGGCGAGATTTTCGACTGCTACCAGATCTTCGAGGCCGCGCTGAAGGAAGCGCGCGACGCCGGCTATCTGGGCGACAAGCTGTTCGGCACCGATTTCTGCTTCCAGCTGCATGCGCACCACGGCTACGGCGCCTACATCTGCGGCGAGGAAACCGCGCTGCTGGAATCGATCGAAGGCAAGAAGGGCCAACCGCGCTTCAAGCCGCCATTCCCTGCGAGCTTTGGCCTGTACGGCAAGCCGACCACCATCAACAATACCGAGACGCTGGCCTCGGTGCCGTGGATCATGCAGCACGGCGGTCAGGCCTTCCTCGAACTCGGCAAGCCCAACAACGGCGGTTCCAAGCTGTTCTCGGTGTCGGGGCACGTCAACAAGCCCGGCAACTTCGAAGTGCCGCTCGGCACGCCGTTCTCCGAACTGCTGGCCATGGCGGGCGGGGTGCGCAGCGGCCACAAGTTGAAAGCCGTCATTCCCGGCGGGTCGTCGGCACCGGTGCTGCCGGCCGACGTCATGATGGACTGCACCATGGATTTCGACTGCATCGCCAAGGCTGGCTCCATGCTGGGCTCGGGCGCGGTGATCGTGATGGACGAAACCGTGTGCATGGTGCGCGCGCTGGAGCGGCTGTCGTATTTCTATTTCGAGGAATCCTGCGGCCAGTGCACGCCGTGCCGCGAGGGCACCGGCTGGATGTACCGCATCATCCACCGCATCGAGCACGGACAGGGTCGGCCGGAAGATCTGGAATTGCTGAACAGCGTAGCGGGGCGCATCGGCGGCCATACCATCTGCGCGCTGGGCGACGCCGCAGCGATGCCGGTGCAAAGCTTTCTCAAACATTTTGGCCACGAGTTCGAGCACCACATCGAACACAAGCGCTGCATGGTCGGAACGGAGCAGTAAGGATGGCTACGCTCAATATCGAAATCGACGGGCGCGCGCTTCAGGTCGAAAGCGGCGACACCATCATGGATGCGGCCAATCAGGCCGGCATCACGATCCCGCATTTCTGCTATCACAAGAAGCTGTCGATCGCGGCCAACTGCCGCATGTGCCTGGTGCAGGTGGAAAAGGCGCCGAAGCCGCTGCCCGCCTGCGCCACCCCGGTGACCGACGGCATGAAGGTGCAGACCCGCTCCGAGTACGCGATCAGCGCGCAGAAGAGCGTGATGGAGTTCCTGCTGATCAACCATCCGCTCGACTGCCCGATCTGCGATCAGGGCGGCGAGTGCACCCTGCAGGATCTGGCGGTGGGCTACGGCGGCTCGTCGTCGCGCTACCAGGAAATCAAGCGCGTGGTGCGCGACAAGAACCTCGGTCCGCTGATTGCCACCGACATGACGCGCTGCATCCATTGCAGCCGCTGCGTGCGCTTCGGCCAGGAAATCGCCGGCGTGATGGAGCTCGGCATGCCGGGGCGCGGCGAGCATACCGAGGTGATGCCCTTCCTGGAGACGCAGGTGGCATCCGAACTGTCGGGCAACGTCATCGACCTGTGCCCGGTCGGCGCGCTGACCAGCAAGCCCTTCCGCTACACCGCCCGCAGCTGGGAGTTGTCGCACCGCCCCTCGATCAGCCCGCACGACAGCCTGGGCTCCAACCTCGACGTCCACGTCAAGGACAACAGGGTGATGCGTGTGCTGCCGCGCGAGAACGAAGACGTCAATGAATGCTGGCTGGCCGACCGCGACCGTTTCTCCTACGAAGGCCTCAACACGGCCGAGCGCCTGACCCAGCCGATGGTCAAGCAGGACGGCCAGTGGGCTGAAACGACCTGGCAGGATGCGCTCGAATTCGTCGCCAACAAGCTGAAGGCCATTCCCGCCGACCAGATCGGTGCGCTGTCGACGCCGTATCGCCCGGCAGAGGAGCTCTTCCTGCTGCAAAAGCTGATGCGCGGCATCGGCAGCGGCAATGTCGACCACCGCCTGCGGCAGTCGGACTTCTCACTCGACGACAAGGCGCGGGGCGGCTTCTGGCTGGGCATGCCGGTGACCTACATGTCGCGCCTGAACCGCATGTTGGTGGTGGGCTCCAACTTGCGCAAGGACCACCCGCTGATGGCGCACCGCATCCGCGAGTCGGTGCGCTGGTACGGCCAGCTCAACCTGATCAACGCGGCAGAAGACGAGTTCCTCGGCAAGGTGCATGCCAAGCGCATCGTCGCGCCGTCTCAGCTTGCCGCAGCACTCGCCGGCGTGTGTGTCGCACTGGCCGAACTGAAAAGCCTGCCGGTGCCCGCCATCGCCGTGCATGGCGTCGCCGACGACACTGCGATGAGGATGGCCGAGAGCATCTCGGGCGGCGACCAAGGTTCTCCAGGTGGAGAAGCGCGCGCGGTCTTCCTTGGCAACATGGCGCAGCATCACCCCAGCTATGCGCAGATTCATGCACTGGCACAGGAAGTGGCGAAGCTCGCCGGCGCGAGCTTCGGCGTGCTGGGCGAAGCGGCCAACAGCGTCGGGGCGGTGGCGGTCGGCGCGGTGCCTCACCACGGACCGCTGGGGCAGGCTGCCGTGCAGGGCCTGAACGCGCAGCAGATGCTGGAAAAGCCGCTCTCCGCCTATCTGCTGCTGGGCGTCGAGGCCGAACTCGACACCCACGACCCGGTTACCGCGATGGCCAGCATCAATGCCGCGGAATTCGTCGTGGTGATGTCGCCCTACAAGGGCAAGTCGCTCGATTATGCCGACGTGCTGCTGCCGATTGCGCCGTGGACCGAGACTTCGGGCACCTTCATCAATACCGAAGGCCGCGTGCAGAGCTTCAGCGCCGTGGTGAGGCCGATCGGCGAAACGCGCCCGGCGTGGAAGGTGCTGCGCGTGCTGGGCAATCTGCTGGGACTGGCCGGATTCGATCACAACGATACCAAGGACGTGCTGCGCGATGCGCTGGGCGATACTCCAACGGGAAATGTGCAAGGCTTCCTCAGCAATGAAGTGGCCGGCGTGGCGCCGGTGCAGCCGCAGGCCGTCGACGGCCTGGAGCGCGTTGCCGAAGTGCCGATCTACCAGACCGATGCCGTGGTGCGCCGCTCGCATTCGCTGCAGATGACGCTGGATGCGGCACTGCCGGTGGCGCGCATGCACAGCCGGCTGATCGCGAAGCTGGGGCTCACGGAAAACGGCCGCGTCTCGGTGCGTCAGACGGCCAGCGCGCTGACGCTGAAAGTGCAACGCGACGACCTGCTGCCGGACACCTGTATCCGTATCCCGAGCGGTCATCCGCTGACGGCGGGTCTGGGTCCGATGTTCGGGCCGATCACGGCGGAGCCGGTGTAATGGAGAGCGTGGGCATGGACTGGGCTGCCGTTCAAACCGTCGTCTGGACGCTGATCAAGATCATGGCGCTGGTGGTGCCGCTAATGCTCGGCGTCGCCTATCTCACCTACGCGGAACGAAAGATCATCGGCTGGATGCAGGTGCGTATCGGTCCCAACCGCGTGGGCTTCCAGGGTTTGCTGCAGCCGATCGCCGACGCCGTGAAACTGCTGATGAAGGAAATCATCATCCCGTCCGGCGCCAACAAGGGGCTGTTCATTCTCGGCCCCATCCTGGCCATCGCCCCGGCGCTGGCGGCGTGGGCGGTGATCCCGTTTACCGACAGCCTGGTGCTGGCCGACATCAATGCCGGCCTGCTGTACGTGATGGCGATCACCTCGATGGGCGTCTACGGCGTCATCATCGCGGGCTGGGCATCCAACTCCAAATACGCCTTCCTCGGCGCGATGCGTTCGGCGGCGCAGATCGTGTCGTACGAAATCGCCATGGGCTTCGCGCTGGTCGGCGTGCTGATGGCATCGCAGTCGCTCAACCTCACTGACATCGTGCGCGGCCAGGAAGGCGGGCTGCACCAGTGGTACATCTGGCCGCTATTCCCCTTGTTTATGGTTTACCTGATCGCCGGCGTGGCCGAGACCAACCGCGCGCCGTTCGACGTCGCCGAAGGCGAATCCGAGATCGTCGCCGGCTTCCATGTGGAATATTCCGGCATGGCCTTCGCGGTGTTCTTCCTCGCTGAGTACGCCAACATGATCCTGGTCGCAGCGCTCACCACGCTGATGTTCCTCGGCGGCTGGCTGTCGCCGGTCACTTTCCTGCCCGACGGCATTGTCTGGTGGCTGCTGAAAACCGGCTTCGTGCTGTTCCTCTTCCTGTGGTTCCGCGCCACCTTTCCGCGCTACCGCTACGACCAGATCATGCGCCTGGGCTGGAAAGTGTTCATTCCTATCACCATCGTCTGGATCGTCGTCGTCGGCGCCATGATGCAGACGCCGTATGGTCATCTCTTCCACTGAGCGCGCCATGATCCTAAAAACCGCAATTGACCGCTTATCATGCTTCAAAGGCCATATGAAAATTGAGTTTCGTGCCTTCGATGCAGTGTGCCTTTTAGGTGAGTACGCTACGCACCCGCTGACGCGTCCAGTCAAGCGCCTTGCTTTGTCGTTCCTTCTTGCCTACCCCGGTAGGCAGCGTCGTCGCTTCGCGCCAGCCACTTGCCTGGACGCGCCATCGAGCGCGTCCAACTACGGTTTCTAGGATGAGACGGATCACCCATTTCTTCGGCAGCCTGTTTCTGATCGAACTGCTGCGCGGCATGATGCTCACTGGGCGCCACCTGTTCGCGCGCAGGATCACGGTGCAGTATCCGGAAGAGAAAACCCCGCAAAGCCCGCGTTTCCGGGGCCTGCACGCGCTGCGCCGCTACCCCAATGGGGAAGAGCGCTGCATCGCCTGCAAGCTGTGCGAAGCGGTGTGCCCGGCGCTCGCCATCACCATCGAATCGGAACAGCGCAGCGACGGCACCCGCCGCACCACGCGCTACGACATCGACCTCACCAAGTGCATCTTCTGCGGCTTCTGCGAGGAATCCTGCCCGGTCGACTCCATCGTCGAAACCCGCATCCTCGAATACCACGGCGAAAAACGCGGTGACCTCATCTATACCAAGCCCATGCTGCTAGCGATCGGCGACCAGTACGAAGAACAGATCGCGAATGACCGCGCGGCCGATGCGAAGTACCGCTAACGCCGGGCATTGATCACTACAAACATGACCTACACGACCGCGATTTTCTATTTCTTCGCCGCCATTCTTGTGTTTGCCGGCCTGCGTGTGATCACCGCGCGCAACCCGGTGCACGCCGCGCTGTTCCTGGTGCTGGCCTTCTTCACCGCAGCCGGACTGTGGATGCTGCTGGAGGCCGAGTTCCTCGCCATCACCCTGGTGCTGGTCTACGTCGGCGCGGTGATGGTGCTGTTCCTGTTCGTGGTGATGATGCTCGACATCAACCTGGACAAGTTGCGCGAGGGCTTCTGGGATTACCTGCCGATGGCCGGCTTCGTCGCCGTGCTGTTGGTGATCGAAATGGCACTGATCCTGGGCGGCCGCCATTTCGGCCTCGACGTGATGGCCACGCCCGAGCCGCACCCAGCTGATTACAGCAATACCAGAGAGCTCGGGCGGTTGCTGTATACCGACTACGTCTACGCGTTCGAACTGGCTGCGGTGATCCTGCTGGTGGCGATCGTCGCCGCGATTGCGCTGACGCTGCGCCGGCGCAAGGACAGCAAGTACATCGACCCCGCCGAGCAGGTGAAGGTCAAGCGCAACGACCGTCTGCGCATCGTCAAAATGGGCGCGGTAAAGCGTGAGGCGTCAGGCGTGGGGCGCGAGGAGGAAAACCAATGACTTGCCGTTGCTGTGTGTTGAAGATTCATACGCTTCACCCCTCACCCCTCACCCCTCACCGCGACGTGGGAGCGGCGCAATGATTTCCTTGTCGCATTACCTGGTGCTGGGCGGCATCCTGTTCGCCATCAGCGTGCTGGGCATCTTCCTCAACCGCAAGAACGTCATCATCCTCTTGATGGCGATCGAGCTGATGCTCTTGGCGGTGAACATGAACTTCATCGCGTTTTCGCATTACCTCGGCGACATCCACGGGCAGATTTTCGTCTTCTTTATCCTCACCGTCGCCGCGGCGGAATCCGCCATCGGCCTGGCGATCCTGGTGGTGCTGTTCCGCAACCTGCACACGATCAACGTCGATGACCTCGACCATCTGAAAGGCTGACGCGGATGGACATGAAGACGCTCTATCTCATCGTGCCGCTGGCGCCCCTGGCCGGGGCAATCGTCGCCGGCCTCCTCGGCCATCTGATCGGCCGCACCCTGTCGCATCTCGCCACCATCGCCGGTGTCGCCGTGGCTTTCATCGCCTCGGTGCTGATATTTCAGGACGTCCTCGCCGGCCACACTTTCAACGGCACGGTCTACACCTGGATGGCGCTGGGCGAGCTCAGCTTCGAGGTCGGCTTCCTGATCGACCCGCTGTCCGCGATGATGATGCTGGTCGTCACCTTTGTCTCGCTGATGGTGCACATCTACACCATCGGCTACATGCACGACGATCCGGGCTATCAGCGTTTCTTCAGCTACATCTCGCTATTCACCTTCTCGATGCTGATGCTGGTGATGAGCAACAACTTCCTGCAGCTGTTCTTCGGCTGGGAGGCGGTCGGCCTGGTGTCGTATTTGCTGATCGGTTTCTGGTACACGAAAGAGACGGCGATCTACGCCAACCTCAAGGCCTTCCTGGTCAACCGCGTCGGCGACTTCGGCTTCATCCTCGGCATCGGTCTGGTGCTGGCCCATTTCGGCACGCTCGATTACGCGACGGTGTTTGCCAAGGCACCGTCGCTCGCCAGCGAGACCATCACCCTGTGGCCAGGCACGCCGTGGATGCTGATGACGGTCATCGGCATCCTTTTGTTCATTGGCGCGATGGGCAAGTCGGCGCAGTTCCCGCTGCACGTCTGGCTGCCCGACTCGATGGAAGGCCCGACGCCGATTTCCGCGCTGATCCACGCGGCGACGATGGTGACCGCCGGCATCTTCATGGTCGCGCGGATGTCGCCGCTGTACGAACTGTCCGACGTGGCCTTGAGCTTCATCATGGTGATCGGCGCCATCACCGCGCTGTTCATGGGCTTTCTCGGCATCGTGCAGAACGACATCAAGCGCGTGGTGGCCTATTCGACGCTCTCCCAATTGGGCTACATGACGGTGGCGCTTGGCGCTTCGGCCTACTCGGTCGCGGTGTTCCACCTGATGACGCACGCCTTCTTCAAGGCGCTGCTGTTCCTTGCCGCCGGTTCGGTCATCATCGCCATGCACCACAACCAGGACATCCGCTACATGGGCGGCCTGAGAAAGTACATGCCGATCACCTGGATCACCTCGCTGATCGGCTCGTTGGCGCTGATCGGCACGCCCTTCCTGTGGGGCTTCTATTCCAAGGAAACCATCATCGAGGCGGTCAAGCTGTCGAACCTGCCGGTGGCTGACATCGCCTACTGGGCGGTGCTGATCGGCGTCTTCGTCACCGCCTTCTATTCCTTCCGCATGTATTTCCTGGTGTTTCACGGCAAGGAGCGCTTCCATCAGGGGCATGCCCACGGCAACGAGCCCGACGCGCACCGCGACGAACATCATGGCGGCACGCCGCACGAAACACCGTGGGTGGTAACCGGCCCGCTGCTGGCGCTGGCGCTGCCCTCGCTGGCGATCGGCTACATGACCGTCGAATCCATGCTGTATGGCGATTTCTTCGGCAGCGCGATCTACGTCGCCGATCGCCATCCGGTGATGCACGAGCTCAACCAGCATTTCCACGGTGCCGCGGCGATGGGCCTGCACGCAGTGATGACGCTGCCGTTCTGGCTCGCCGTGGCAGGGGTGGGGCTGGCGGCATACTTCTACCTCAAGCGCCCGGACATTCCGGCCGCCATCGCGCAGCGCTTCAGGTTCCTGCATCAGATGCTGCTCAACAAGTACTGGTTCGACGAGCTCTACAGTTGGGTGTTCGCCAGGGGTGCCCGCTTTCTCGGCGGCGTCCTGTGGCGGCGCGGCGACCAGAACGTCATTGACGGCTTCTTCGTCAACGGCACCGCCCACCTGGTCGAACGCTTCTCGCGCCTGGTCAAGGCCTTCCAGTCAGGCTACATCTACCATTACGCGTTTGCCATGCTGATCGGGGTGTTTGCCCTGGTGACCTGGTTCGCGCGCTTGAACTGACCCCATGCTGAATAACATCCTTACCCTCGTCATCTGGGTCCCGATTCTGGCCGGGGTCGCCGTGCTCGCTACCGGCTCCGACCGCAACGCGGCGCTCGCCCGCTGGATCGCGCTGGCCGGTGCGCTGCTGGGCCTCGCCGTCGCGGTTCCGCTGGTCAGCGGATTCGACACTGGCACCTCGGCGATGCAGTTCGTCGAGAAGGCTGCGTGGATTCCGGCGTTCAACGTCTATTACCACCTCGGCGTCGACGGCATTTCGATGCCGCTGATCCTGCTGAACAGCTTCATCACCGTGCTGGTGGTGATCGCCGGCTGGCAGGTGATCCAGGACAAGGTCGCGCAGTACATGGCGGCCTTCCTCGTCATGTCGGGCCTCATCAACGGCGTGTTCGCCGCGCTCGACGGCATCCTGTTCTATGTCTTCTTCGAGGGCATGCTGATCCCGCTGTACCTGATCGTCGGCGTGTGGGGCGGGCCGAACCGGGTCTACGCCGCGTTCAAGTTCTTCCTCTACACGCTGCTCGGCTCGTTGCTGATGCTGGTGTCGATGATCTATCTCTACTTTCAGTCGGGCGGCAGCTTCGACATCCAGACCTGGCACACCACTACGCTGGGGATGACCGCGCAGACGCTGATATTCTTTTCCTTCCTGCTGGCGTTCGGGGTCAAGGTGCCGATGTGGCCGGTGCACACCTGGCTGCCCGACGCTCACGTCGAGGCGCCGACCGGCGGCTCGGTGGTCCTGGCGGCGATCACGCTGAAAGTCGGCGCCTACGGCTTCCTGCGCTTCATCCTGCCGATCCTGCCGGATGCCAGCCACGAATTCGCCTGGTTCGTCATCCTGCTGTCGCTGATTGCCGTCGCCTACATCGGCCTCGTCGCATTGGTGCAGGCCGACATGAAGAAGCTCATTGCCTATTCCTCGATCGCACACATGGGCTTCGTCACCCTTGGCTTCTTCATGTTCAACCCGCTCGGCGTCGAGGGCGGCCTGGTGCAGATGATCTCGCATGGCTTCGTCTCGGCGGCACTGTTCCTCTGCATCGGCGTCATGTACGACCGCCTGCATTCACGCCAGATCAAGGACTACGGCGGCCTGGTCAACAGGATGCCGGTGTTCGCCGCCTTCTTCATGCTGTTCGCCATGGCCAACGCCGGCCTGCCCGCCACCAGCGGCTTCGTCGGCGAATTCATGGTCATCATGGCCGCGACGAAGGTCAATTTCTGGTTCGCCCTCGTCGCTGCCACCACACTGATCTTCGGTGCGGCCTACACGCTGTGGATGTACAAGCGGGTGGTGTTCGGCAACGTCACCAACCCGCACGTCGAGGAGATGCGCGACGTCAACGCGCGCGAGATCCTGCTGCTCGGCGTGCTGGCC
>CAMTWC010000013.1:0-8357 GCA_947085345.1 uncultured Gammaproteobacteria bacterium
AGTTTCTGCTGCAGGATACCCTCGGGCTGCCTTTATTCGAGATCATCCTGGGTCTCTATGCGGGCGAGCCGCTGCCACAGCTCGACATCGCGCCGGGCGCGGCGCTGATCCGTTACTTTACGGCGCAGTCTGCGGGCCGCCTGACCGGCGTGCCCGAGGCCTTCGATCGCCGCGCGGATGACATCCGGATCACGTTCAAACCGCTGCGCGCGATTGGCGAAACGGTCAACCTGACCCACTCCAACAAGGATTACCTCGGTGTCCTGCGCGGCACGGGAACCGATATGCGGCGCCTGGGCCTGGAAATGGACCGGATCGGCAGCGAACTTGTCTGGACGATCGGCGTATGAGCGCGGCCGCATCCAAAGCCGCCATCGACCCGACGCCGGCTGGCACGGACACACACGACGCCTATATCTGCCGCCGCGTGGTGGATGCCCTGCTGCGGGAAAATGTACGCGAGTGCGTGAGCCGCGCAGCCGCCCGCACCGGCGACAGCCTGCCGCCTGCGCTCGCACGCCACGGCGGCGTGGCGTGCACGTGGCTCGAAGTGAGCCATTTCGGCGCCGGCATCCTGTGGATTCCGGTCGCCAAGTCAGCCTTCATGCAGGCGTGGCGCAGCACCTGCACACCGCTCGTATGGGACGACGGCCGGGACTTCAAGCCGCTCCACACGGTCGAGGACATCCTGGCCTGCTTTGCGCGAGGCCTCGACGCCGCGGCGGCTGCGCGCTACACGGCCTTCACCGAAGAGTGCCGTGTTGCAGCCGAGCATCGCCGCATCGGCGAAGCCGAGCGCGAACGCTGGTTCGCTGCGTTCCGCGCCGCGCATGGCAGGACAAGCGGCGCGCAACTGCCGAACTGGCACGCGCGCCTGCTGCACTACGATCGGCTCGGCGCCTTTCTCGATCACCCGTTCTATCCGACCGCCCGCGCCAAGCTCGGTTTCGATGCCGACGCGCTCGCCGCCTACGGCCCCGAATTCCAGCGCCCCTTCGTGCTGCGCTGGCTGGCGGTGCCGCGCGATCTGTATCATCCGAGTGCTGACGCCGAGTCGACTCTGCCGCCGCTGTGGCCGAGCGTCGAAGCCGTCGGCCTGCCTGCGGCGATGGCCCGTACGCATGCCCTGGTTCCCGTGCATCCGTTCGTCTGGGACCGTCAACTCGATGAATTCCTGGGCGACGCCGGATTGCGCCAAAGCGTGGTGCGCGCGCCGGACCCCTATCTCGCGGCGGCGCCGACGTTGTCGGTGCGTACCGTCGTTCTGCTCGACGCGCCGGAGTGGCATCTGAAACTGCCGCTGACGATCCGCACGCTCGGCGCGAAAAACATCCGGACGATCAAGCCGAGCACGATCCACGACGGCCATCGCTTCCAGACGCTGCTGGCCGAGATCGCCGCGCGCGAGCCTGCGCTTGCCGCGCGCGTGCTGCTGACCGACGAGGGCTGCGGCGGACATGTCGACAACCGGATGTTCCTCGGCCATATCCTGCGTCGCTATCCGGTCGAGACACTCGGCGAGAGCACGCTGATCCCGGTCGCGGCACTGCTGGCCCAGACGCCCTCCGGACGCACCGCAGCCGAAGAAGCGGCGGCGGAATTCTACTCGGGCGACCTTGAAGCATTCTTCGAGGACTACCTCGAGTTGACGCTTCGTCTGCACCTCACGCTGTGGCTGCGCTACGGCGTCGCCCTCGAATCGAACCAGCAGAACTCGGTCCTCGTCTTTCAGCGGCAGGCGCCGCGTCTGCGCCTGCTGCTGAAAGACAACGATGCGGGGCGCATCCATTTCGACGCACTGGCGCGGCGCTGGCCGGATCTCGCACGCCGCGTGGCCGATCTCGAGGACCGCCGCATTTTTGTCGCGGACGCGCTGCCGCTGGCGCAGATGTTCACCACGATCACCCTCCAGCTCAATATCGCGGTCCTGGCCGAAGGCTACGCGAGCCTGCTGGGCCTGGTCCCCGCCGCGCTGCATGCCCGCGTCCGGAGGCGGGTCGAAGCCTTGCTCGACGAGATGGCGGCCGAGAGCGAGAACGTGATGCCCGCGCGCAGTCTGCTGCTCGACGACGGCCGGCTTTACATCAAGTACCTGCTGATCGCCGCCACCCTGGCCGAGAAGAGTGAAACCGGCGCGGCCGACGTCAACAAGTTCTATGGCCGCAGCGCACCCAACTTTCTGAGCGCGTCATGAGCATCGAGCTACGGCGCGTCGTCGCCACGATCATGGTGTGCCATTTCATCGCCGCATTCGCCGCGTTGGGGATGCCGCCGTTTTTTGCGCTGATACTCGACGAGTCGCTGCACAGCAATGCATCCTATCTGGCCGGCTGGCTGTATATCGTGCCGATATTCTTCACCGCCGTGAGCAGTCCGTGGTGGGGGCGGCTCGCCGACCGCTACGGCAAGAAGCCGCTGCTGCTGCGCGCCCAACTGGGCCTCGCGGCCAGTTTCCTGCTCGCCGGCTTCGCACCCAATGTCGCGGTATTCGCCCTCGCCCTCGGGTTGCAGGGCCTGCTCGGCGGCACCTTCGCCGCATCCAACGCCTATCTGGCCACAGTGGTCAGCGGCGCCGCGCTGACCCGCAGCCTGAACCTGATGCAATGGTCGGCACGGGCGGCGCTGGTTGCCGCGCCGGCCGGTCTGGGCCTGCTGGTGACGATCGAATCGCCGCTCGAGCTCTACCGCTACCTGGCGATATTGCCGCTCGTCGCGGCGCTGCTGATCGCACGACTGCCGCCCGCGCACCTGCACGAATCAAGCGCCAAACCGGCAACCCACGCCCAGGGCGGCACGCTGGAAGCGAGCGCACGCCAGGTCTACGCCGCGCAGTTCGCGTTCGTATTCGCCACCGTGCTGACATTTCCGTATTTCGTTCCCTTCACCCAGACGGGCTCCAACCCGGCACCGCTGGCCATGGCCGGACTGTTGTTCGGCATCCCGCATCTGGTCTACCTGCTGTGCGCGGTGCCCCTCAGCCGTTCTCTCGGACAGGGCCGCCTGCTCGTCACGTTGTCGCTGTCATTCCTGTTGCTTGCGGGCGCGCTGGCCGCCCAGGCGCTGTTCACGACGCTGCCCGGACTGACTGCCTGGCGCATTGCGATGGGCCTGGGCATGACGCTCGGCTTCATCAGTCTGCACGCGCTGATCGCGTCGATCGCAACGCGCGAGAACGCGGGCCGCACCTTCGGCTGGTTCGAGAGCAACGCCAAGTGGGGCGCTGTCGGCGCCGGCCTGATCGCCGGCACGGCGGTTCAGGCGTTCGATCTGCGGGCACCGTTTTTTATCGGCGCATTGACCCTTCTCGCCTCCGGCGCTTACCTCGGCGGCGTGGCATTTCATCGTTTACACCTGCGAAATTCTTGACCTCAGGAGAAAGCATGCATTCACGCAATCTGGCGGGCGCGATCGATCCCGCGTCCCTGGCACGGCAGGAAGCCGGCCGGCGTTCAATGGAAACGCTGCTCAACTGTTATTGCCGCGAGGTCGCGGGACCCGAGGGACAGTTAAGCGTAGGCCCCTTGTTCGGGCAGAGCGACAGCCCGGCATCGGTGCACCTGGCCCTTCGCAGCACAGGCGGCAGCGCCCTGCACCTGCGCCTGCCGCTGACCGGCGAACGCGTGCTGACCGTGGTCTACCGTGCATGCGTCACCGGCAATTACCGCTACCTGTCGCCCATGTATTGCAAGGCGCCGGGAAAACCCTGGGCCCTGCTCGACTGGCAGGCGCTGGCCGGGCTGTTGCTGCGTGAACTGTCGCTCAAGTACGGCTTGCCGGCGAACGACGAATTGATGCAACAGATCGAGGACAGCGTGGCGGTCACGTCAGCCATACTGGGAGCGGCATGCCCCGGACCGTTCTCGGAGTCGCCCCTGGAGGCCTTTGTCGAGTCCGAACAGTCGCTCGTGTTCGGCCATCCGTTCCACCCTGCGCCGAAAAGCCGCCAGGGTCTTTCTCACGCGGACATGCAGCGCTATTCGCCGGAGCTGGGTACGCGCTTTGCGCTGCATTATTTCGCCGTGCGCCGCGAATACCTGCTGCAGCAATCGGTGCTCGACGAGCCGTGCGACCGGATCGTCGCCGAGCAGGCGCCGCCGGAGATCGCCGCGGACGATGACGTCTTTCTCATTCCCGCCCATCCCTGGCAGGCGCACCATCTGCTCGGCTATCCGGCCGTCGCGGGGGCGATCCGCAGCGGGCGCATCGTCGATCTCGGACCGCAAGGCGCGCACTTTTACCCGACCTCATCGATCCGCACGCTGTTCCAGCCCGGCAATCCCTATTTCTACAAGTGTTCGCTCAACGTCCGCATCACCAACTGCGTGCGCAAGAACGCGATTTACGAGCTCGAAGGCGCGCTGCAGGTCACCCGTATCATGCGCACCCTCGCGCCCCAGTTGCGGCATCATTTCCCCGGCGTCGCGGTCATGGAGGAACCCGCCTTCATCTCGGTCAACATGAAAACGGGCGACGCCTCATCCGACAAGGTGATCACCGAAGGTTTCGGCCTGATCCTGCGGCGCGGCTTCGACAATGTGCTGCATCCGGGCGTGACGCCGCTGCTGGCCGGGGCGCTGTTCGGCAACCACGTTTACGGCGAAGCGCGCGTGGGCGAGTTGCTGGACGACATGCAGCGGCGAGGCGGGGCGCCGTTCGAAGAGACCGCCGAAGCGTGGTTTTCGCGTTACGTCGCCGAGCTCATGTACCCGGTGCTGTACTGCTATTTCGCGCACGGCGTCATTTTCGAGCCGCACTTGCAGAACGTCGTGATCGGCGTGGCGGCGGGCGAAGTACGACAGGTCTTCCTGCGCGATTTCGAAGGCGTGAAGCTGGTGCAGGAGCGTTTCGGCGCCAGGCAACTGGACGCCATCAGTCCGCGCGCCCGCGAGGCGCTCTGGTACAGCGCCGAGCAGGGCTGGAAACGCATCGCCTACTGCTTGTTCGTCAACAATTACTGCGAGGCGATCAACCAGATTGGTGCCGGCAGGCCGGCTCTGCAAAACCGGCTGTGGGCGGTGGTGCGCCATCATCTGCATACCTACCAGAGCCAGTACGGAGACGCTGCCTCGGCACGCTGTATCAACGCCCTGCTCAACGGCGAGCCGTTTCCCGGCAAAGCCAATTTGATCAATCGTTTCTTCAGGCGGCCGGATCGCGCATCCGGTTATCTGCCGGTCAACAACCCGCTGGGGACGCTGGGGGAGAATCCGGGATGGAATTGAGGCTGGCCGAAGTGTTCGACAGTCTCCGCGCGGCCGAGGCGCGGAACGAAGCGCCCCTGTGCGCGTATGTCTACGATCTTGCCGCGCTGCGGCGGCACGCCGCGAACCTGGCCGGCAGCCTGCCGGCTGGCTGCGAACTTTTTTATGCGATCAAGGCCAATCCCGACCTGCCGATTCTGCAGACGCTGGCACCGTTCGTTGCCGGATTCGAGGTCTCGTCGGGCGGCGAACTCGCCTGGGTGCGCGAACATTTCGCCGAGCTGCCGGTAATTTTCAGCGGACCCGGCAAGCTCGACCATGAACTCCGTGACGCGATCGAACACAACGTCGATTGCCTGCATGCGGAAAGCCTGCACGAGTTGCAACGGCTGGCGGACATCGCCGCGCACGCCGGTCGAACGGTGCCGGTGGCCCTGCGCATCAACCTGACGCCCGACGGACTCGCCGAGACAAGCCTGATGATGGGCGGCAAGCCGACGCCGTTCGGCATACCGGCGCAGCAATTGCCGGTATGTCTGGACTGGCTGCGCGCCCGCCCCGAAATCCGGCTGCGCGGTTTTCACTTCCACCTGCTCTCGCACCAACTCGACGCGACTGCCCATCTGCAGCTCGTCGCGGCCTATCTCGGGCAGACGCGCCGCTGGTGCGATGACCATGGCCTGGACATCGATCACATCAATGTCGGCGGCGGCATCGGCGTCAACTACCGCCAGCCGGATCGACAATTCGACTGGCCGGCATTCAGCGCCGGCCTGGCCTCGCTGCTCGCCGCGCGCGGCATGCCGGGTATCCGGGTACGCTTCGAACTCGGCCGCTACGTCACCGCGGCCTGCGGTTACTACGCGATGCAGGTGATCGACATCAAGCGCAGCCACGGCAAGACCTTCGTGGTCGGCCGCGGCGGCTCGCACCATTTCCGCACGCCCTATGCGCAAGGCCACAGCCATCCCTTTCACGTGCTGCCAGTCGACGCCTGGCCGTACCCGTTCGCGCGCCCGCACGCCTCGCATCAGCGCGTCAGCGTCGTCGGCCAGCTCTGCACGCCAAAAGACGTGCTGGCATTCGACGCCACGGTCGAATCTGTGCGCTGCAACGACGTGCTCGTCTTTCCCTACGCCGGTGCCTACGCCTGGCACATTTCGCATCACGTTTTTTTGCGCCACCCGCCTCCCGCGCAGTGGTATCTCCCCGTGGAATAAGACCGCATGCTGCAGATCAATCAATTGAAACGCGCGCTGGCCGACGGAAAAACCGTATTCGGCCTGCTCAATTCGATCCCCTCGCCGCTACTGGTCGAAATGATTGGCTACGCCGGCTTCGATTTCGTCATCCTCGACATGGAGCACGTCTGCCTCAATCCCGAGACGCTCGAAAACATGGTCCGGGCCGCCGAATGCGCCGGCATCACGCCACTGGTGCGGGTGCCGAATGCGGCGCCCGACGCCATTTTGCGCGCGCTGGACTGCGGTGCGCAGGGCATTGTCGTGCCGCACGTGCGCACCGCGGCGGAGGCCGTGCAGGCCGTCGCGGCGAGCCGCTATGCCCCGCTCGGTACGCGCGGCATCAGCGGCGGCCGCACCACGGGGTTCGGCACCCTCGACCTGCCGACCTATTTCGCCCGCGCCAATTCGCAAATCATGGTGGCGGCGATGATCGAAGACCGGCAAGGCGTCGACAATCTGGATGCCATTCTGTCCGTTGCGGGCATCGACATGGTGCTCGAAGGCGCCATCGATCTGTCGCAATCCTACGGTGTGCCTGGGCAGGCGCAGCACCCGATGGTGCAGGACGCGATCGAAACCATTGCGGCGAACTGCCGGCGCCACGGCATTCCGTTTTGCGCCATTCCGCGTGTCCCCGCGCAGGCAGACGCGTGGAAAGCGCGCGGCGTGCAGGCATATTTGCTGGGCGACGACCGCGGCGTGAGCTTCCGGGCGATCAAGGCCCATCTGGCGACGTTCAGTCCATGACAACACAGGCAACGCACGGAGCAAGCCCCCCGCCGCGGATCATGCCCGGGGCGGCACGCCGATTCGTATTCAAGCTCCATCTATACACCGGACTGCTTGCCGGACTGCTGCTGGTGCTGAGCGGTCTTACCGGCAGCGCGCTGGTGTTTCGGGAAGAGCTCGAAGCGCTTGCGCATCCGGAACGGCTTGTCGTCGCGCCCCAGGGCGAGCGCGTCGCGCTGGACAGGGTGCTGCAGACGGTGCGCCGCGCCTATCCCGGCGACCGGCCGTTTGCCATCCGCATGCCACGTACGCCGCAAGAGACCTATCTGATCAAGCTGAACAGCGCCCACGACCGTTTCGTCTATGTCGATCCTTACAACGGACGCCTGCTCGGCGCGCACCGGCAGAAGCAATCCGTGCTGGGGTGGATCGCCCTGCTGCACACCGAACTGCTGGCCGGCGAGACCGGCAAAACGGTACTCGGGATCGGTGGCTTGCTGCTGCTCGGCCTGTGCGTGACGGGACTCGTTCTTTGGTGGCCGCGAAACGGAAAAATTTCGCAGGGATTCACGGTCCGCTGGTCTGCACGCAGGAAACGGCTGAATTTCGATCTGCATCGCGTATTGGGTTTTTACGCGTCGCTGCTCCTTCTGCTGACGGCGTCGACCGGCGCCGCATTCGTGTTCAACAAGACCGCAACCGGTTTTATCGATACCGTAACAGCGAGCGCGCCACGGGCAGCCCCGCCGCGCGCCCTTCCATCCCCGAAGGGAACGCCCGCGCGTGCGCTCGACTCCCTGCTGCAACAAGCCGACCGCGTGCTGCCGGCCCCGACCACATGGGTCAGCCTTCCCCAGTCGCCGCAGGCGCCACTCGTAGTGCGCAAGAAACTTCCACAGGAAACGCACCCGAACGGCAGGAATTTCGTTTACCTCAATCAATACACAGGCAAGGTAGTCCAGATTGAACACGCATTGTCCGCGCCGTTCGGTACGCGGGTTTTCAACACGTTTTATCCATTGCACATCGGCGCCATTGGGGGAACGCCTACGCGAATCCTGCAGGTCGTTGCCGGCCTCGCACCGACCCTGCTGCTGGTCACCGGGTTTGTCATGTGGAAAAGCCGCAAGAAATTATTAGGGAGGCGCTGAGGAATTCAACTGCGTCTTTGCTAGCGAGGTGA
>CAMTWC010000014.1:0-2323 GCA_947085345.1 uncultured Gammaproteobacteria bacterium
CTGCTCACGCGCAAGCAGGCTTACCTGGATCGACAGATCGACTACGCGGCGATGAGTGCGAAGAAGAACGCGCCGCGCTGGATCAAGCAACTCAAGCTCATCGGCAAGTGGCCCGCGCCCACAAGAGCGCCGACCACCGCCAGCGCTTGACTCGCCGCTGACTTCGAGGGGTCGGGCCCAGCGGCCCTGGCAATCCTGCTGATCGGCGGGAGGGTTCAACTCGTCCTCACGGGCTGGGGCTTTCACGGTAACTTTAGAGAGCCACCACCGGGAACCGGGAAAGTACCGCAAACACTGGGTTTCATCGTTCCCACCTCGTTGCCGGGAACGATAGTGATCGGGAACGGCAACAGTGGCGGCAGTCAGCACGACAACCCGCTGCAGGTTGCGTTGTCGCGCGCTTTCCACTGGCAACGGCTGATCGATGAAGGGCGTGTCGGCAGCGGCAGCGAAATCGCCAAGCTGGAGGGTTTGCGCCACTCGACGGTCAACGCACTGCTGCGTCTGACGCTGCTGGAGCCCGCCATCATCCAGAGCATCCTGGCAGGGCAGCAGCCCCGCTGCATGAGCCTGCTGTGGTTCCAGCGCAATCCGCTGCCGACCGACTGAATGACGCAGCGGGAAGTGGTGGCGGGGTTTGATGCCTGAAATCAGGCCACCACGATCCGGGTGTGCACCTCGACCTTGAGCGCGCGCTTGATGGCCGCAAAGACCGCCGAGATGTTGCTCATGGTCGGATTGCCCGACTGTGACAGCATCCGGTGCAGGCTCTTGGCTGGCTTGTGAATTTCCTCGGCCAGCGCCTCGAAGCCGACAGTGGCGTTTACGAGATCACGCAGGATCAGCTTGGCCGATTCCGGCTCACCGTTGACGAACAGGGTGATGGCCTCATCCAGAAGTGCCTGCGCAAAGGTCGGATTGTTCTGCACGCGCGCGGCCACGGTTTCTTTGAAATCACGGGTCAGTGCCTTGAAGGAAATCGCCACGCGGGAAGGGATCGACAACAGCTATGTGAGCCGCATGGACACCACCTCAGCTCAACATGCCCTTGAGGTCCTTGAGCATCAGGAACAGATGGTACGGGTCAGTCGGGCTGGGCTCGAATTCCCACGATTCGTACCACTGCCGCGCTGCATCGTCCTTGGCATGGACCAGCAGGCAGCGGATGCCGGCGATGTCGGCGGCCTGTGCGGTGCGCAGCAGCGCATCCTTGAGCAAGGCCTGGCTCAGGCCTTTACGCTGATGCGCCTTGTCCACCGCGAGCCGGGCCAGGATCATGACCGGCACCGGGTGACGCGCCAGCCCCTTCATCACCCTTTACGGCGCAGCACCCGGATCGACACTGCCGACGGCGAGGCTGTAGAAGCCGACCACCATGTCACCCTGGCAGCAGACGTAGGTCTGCGCGCTATTGGCCTTTTGGTTGACGAGCGCGTAGCGCTGCAGGAACTGGTTCAGCGCATTCTCACCGCAATCGAAAGCATCGACCTGATCCAACGTCGCCAGCTTGCGAACGGGTGTGTAACCATTGCTCAACCCAATGCCCCGGGTTCACGCAGCAACTTCTTCAGGCGCGGCTTGCTTTGCACCGGCCGATCCAGCGCCTCCTGGAAGGCCTGCCACTGCGCCTCGTCCAGCACGAACTGGCGACGATCCGCCAGCGTCTGCGCGGCCGCCGTCACGCCCGCGTCGAGCAGGAACTCGCTCACGTTCTTGTGGCAGGCGCGCGCGGCTTCCTGCAGCAGCTGCTTGACCGGCGTGCTTGCACGAACGTCAATGCGTTCGGTCTTGGAAAGATTCAGGGTGCTCATGGTGCCCCTCCGGACTGATCTTGGATGCCCTTATTGTAGTTGTCCGGACGGTGTCCTGACAATGGATATCTGCCGCCAGCCATCCTGGTGCATCCCGTCCGTGTTGCAATGTGTCGGGAGATTTCGACAACTACCGACAAAATGCAACCGTCGCGTTTCCTTCGCTACCCGAAGCGACCGCGTCCGCTCCAGGTCTTCGGCCTTCAGGTCTGGGCGCTGCTTCAGGACGTTACGCGTCCACTCGTCGTGGATCATGTCCGTCCAACGCGCCCGGTACAGATCGGTCAGTGCCAGGCGCATCAGGAAGTCGCGCAGCGGGGCCGGGTAGAGCACGCACGCGTCGTAGATGACGGTGAAGTTCGAACTTATTCATCCTGAAAACCGCAGTTGACCGCTTGCCCTCTTGATGAATACCGCATGAATACTGAGTTTTCTGTCTTCGATAGCGTTCACCGTTTGGGTGAGTCCGCTACGCACCCGCTGATACGCCTGGCCGCGTGCCTGCCCTTGTC
>CAMTWC010000015.1:0-14347 GCA_947085345.1 uncultured Gammaproteobacteria bacterium
CCCCTCAAGCCCCAAAATCTTCGCCGGGATGACCGCCCCCATATGCTGTACCTGCTCGCGTCGTCAGAAAACCGCGTAGATACAGCATTTCAGGGGTGTCGGTCATCCCATTTCTCCGTAGGATTTACCGGAAGAGCCAAATTATTGCGCAAGACCGCTCGTCCGGTCTGGCTCAGGAAGAAAGCGTCAACATGCCGGCCCACTGCGCCTGGCTTTGCAGGTATTGCTCGCAGAGGCTGTCAGCATTCTCCCGCAACACGCTGGCGGGCACGTCCAGCGCCTGCATTAGCGCAGTCTCGACCTGGCCGACCGCCACACTGCGGGGCACCGCTTGCGGCTCCCAGGTCTCGGCAAAGGCCGCCCGCTTGTCGGGACGCAAGCCCTGCGGCGGCCTCAGGCTGACCCGCGGCAAGCCGTAGGCCAGTGCGACGATGCGGCCGTGCAGGCTGCTGCCGACCACGCCGCGGCTGGTGGCGATGAGGGCGCAGATACCCCACAGATGCAGCGATTGAAAGAGGCGCGCCGTTCCGGGCGGCAGCCGGCGCTGCAGTTTTTCAAGCAGCGCCGGATCGTCGTGCCACGCCCCGCGCCGGCGCGGAACAGCGCCACGCCCAACCCCGTCGCCGCAGTCACTCGCATCAGGCCGTGCGCCAGCGCATCCAGGCTGGCGTCGTCGGCGAAATCCGCGCTGAACTGGCACGCGAGGTAGCCCTGCGGGAAAACGTCCCGCATCGCCTTCACCGCACCCTGCAGCTGGTGCTGGCGAATCACCTCGCCGAAGCACTGTTCCACCATCACGGATCGGGGCACAGCAGGGCATCGATGCCCTCCGCCCGCAGCGCGGCCTGCGTGTCGTGATCGCGCACGCTAAGCCAGTCCGCCTGCCCGAGCGCCGCCTTCACCTCGTCCCGCTGCGCGGCCGGCAGGTCATCCCACTCCACGCCGCCGACGGCGTTGAAAATCAGCTTGCCCCCCGGCGCCAGCGCATCGCGCCCGATGACGTAAGGCATGCTGCGCGCCGTGCCGAGCTGGCGCGCAGCCCACGCGGCGGCCGCAGCCGGTTCATTGTTGTAGCGCGCGATGGTGTCAGCGGCCGCGTCCGGATCGAGCAGCATGGCGGCGGCCTGCCAGGCGCTGCAGGTCAGCAGTTCGCCGCCGGCATGGACCAGCTGCGCCGGCGGCGCCGGGAGCGGCGTCACCTGATGCCCGCCGAAGGCCCGCAGATCGCGTTCAGCCAGTCCGCAGCATTCGAACGCCCGACCCGGCAGCAGTGCTTCCAGCAGATGCGGAAACAGCAGGTCGCCGAAGTTGTGACGGTCGAAGGCGCCGAACAGGACCGATGCGGAATGACTATTCATCATAATTCTGTTTGCTGGATGTTCTGGAAAGGCCATCTGTTCATGATGCTGTCATTGCGTACATGGACGCAATGACGGTTTGCGCTGTATTTCTCAAGGTAGCAACGGCATCATCTTCATGTTTTTTTCGCGTGCTTCGCGATTCCGCACTACATTCTCAAAAAAACCGCCACGCACGTCACCCGATGAAACCCGCCCATCCCTCCTTCTTCGTCCTCATCGCCCTCATCGGCGGCCTCGCCATCTTCAGCTCCACGCTGTCGAAAACGCCGGTGCTGCCGCTGTTCGCAGCCTCGCTCAACGCCACGCCCGCCGAAATCGGCTGGATCGTCATGGCCTCGACCCTCCCCGGCATCCTCATCAGTTATCCGGCCGGCGCACTGTCCGATCATCTCGGCAAGCGGCGCGTGCTGCTGGCCTCGCTGGTCGTGTTCGCCACCGCACCTTTCCTGTATCTGGTGATCGAAACCGCCTGGCAGCTGATGGCGGTGCGCTTCTATCACGGCTTCGCCACCGCGATCTTCGGCACCGTGGCGAGCGCGGCGATCGCCGAACGCTACAGCGCCGACCGCGCGGCGCGGCTCTCCACCTATTCCTCGGTCACCATCGTGGGCCGCTCCATTGCGCCCTTCCTCGGCGGCACCCTGATCTCGCTGGCGAGCTTCGGCGCGGTGTACATCGCCTGCGCGATCAGCGGCGTGCTGGCGATGGGCGCCGGGCTGCTGCTGCGCGACCACGAGCCTCGCCCAACGACGAAGCTGGAGCTGCCGCATTTTTGGGGGAGCCTCGCCACCGTGCTGCGCGACCGCGGCATCATGCTGGTGAGCCTGGTCGAGGCGGCGCAGTACCTGGTGTTCGGCGCCATCGAGGCCTTCCTCGCCCTGTTCGCCGCCTCGCTCGGCATCCCCGCGTGGCAGATCGGCGTCATCCTCGGCGTGCAGCTCCTCAGCATCGTCTTCGCCAAGCCGCTGATGGGCCAGGTGTCCGACCGCGTGGGGCGCCGCCGCGTCATCCTGCCCGGCCTCCTGATCGGCGCAGCGAGCGTCGCGTTGCTCCCCTATTTCCCCAACGTCATCGGCCTGTCGGTGCTGAGCCTGGTGTTCGGCTTAGGCTTCGCCACCGTCACCTCGTCCACCGCCGCCCTCGTCGCCGACCTCACCCGAAACGGCCGCTACGGCTCATCGATGGGCGTGCTGCGCACCGTGATGGATGTCGGCCAGTCGATCGGCCCGGTGCTCACCGGCTTCATGGTCGGCGCCGCCGGCTACGCCAGCGCCTTCACCCTGCTGGCGGCGATCCTGGTGGGGGCTGCGCTGATGCTGGGGCTGCTGTTGCGCGACGGGTAATACCCCTGCCTGTCATTGCGAGCAACGCGAAGCAATCCAGTACGCTCGCTTATCCACAGGCGCCGAACGCACCAAGCTGGCCCAGTCGGCTATAGTGAGGCAGCCCGTTTTGCCCAAGGAGACCATCATGCGCACCTATTCCCTGCTCGCCCTGCTGGCTTTCGTCCCAGTCTGCTTCCTGCTCCCGGCCGCTGCCGATTCGACCATAGACCGCACGCCGGCCACCACCCAGTCGGAAGCGGTTTCACTCCAGGCCTGTTTAGCGAATGCAAAAGGCATGAAGCTCGCCCAGATCGATTGCTGCAAAGGCCACAAAGGCATCTGCGGCTGCCGCGCTGGCAAGATCGTGTGCTGCGATAACACCGTCAGCACCGAACCCGGCTGCACGTGTCATGGGGATGAGGGCGTCGCCGAGTAGCGCCTCACAAACACCATCCTTGACACCTGTATCCCACAGGATGCACTTCGATCGTGCGCGTATCGATGACCGAGGTCTATCGCGGCTGGATCAACGAACTGAAGATCGAACCGGCCGCACCCGCATCCAGATGCGCGTGGATCGACTGGCGCACGGCAATCCGGGCCAGCATCGCAATCTCACGCACGGCATATCGGAATTGAAAATCGACGCCGGCCCGCTTACCGGTATTACACGGAGCGAAACGGCAAACTAATCATCCTGCTTGCCGGCGGCGACAAATCGACGCCGCAGCAGGACATCAAGACCGCCACCGCACGCGCCAGAAATTTGCAGGAGTAACCCACATGCCCAAGGCTTCCACCAAACTGACCGCCAAGACGAAGACCGTGCCTTACGACGTGGCCGAGCAGCTTCGCACCCCCGAGGAAATGGCCGCCCACCTCGACGCCTGGCTGGAAGAGGCACCGGACGATGCGACAGGCATTGCCCGCGCACTGGGCGGCCTTGCCCGCGCGAAAGGCATGTCGCAGGTTGCCCGCGATGCCGGACTCAGCCGGGAAAGTCTCTACAAGGCGCTCAGTGAAAACGGCAATCCGAATTTTGCGACTGTTCTCAAAGTTGCGCGTGCACTGGGTGTGCGGCTGCATGCGGAAGCGGCTTGAGACTGACCACTTATTAGCTGGTCACCCCTTCCGCAGACCGCATGCCGTCTAAGTCAGGCAACGCAACGTCGCGAAACTCACTTACTCAACGCCACCCAAACCCCATCCCACCCTGCTTCAGGCGGCGCCTGCCGGAATGCCGCAATCCGCTCCAGCATGGCCTGGCTGGGGCGATCCGCCGGCGCGATGGCGAGGCATTCGCGGAACGCCGCTTCAGCCGCATCCCAATCCTGCGCGCGATAGCGCGCCAGCCCGGCTTCGTAGGCCTGCACCCGCTGCCAGTCGCTTTCGCTCAATTCGGCTGAGATTCCCAGCAATTCGAACACCCTCACCGGCTCCAGCTTGCCGGCGACGCGCAGGCTGTCGATTTCGCGGAAGGCCAGGGTGTCGCCGGCGAGGCTGCGCGTCGTCTCGCTCACCAGGATGCGCGTGCCGTAGAACTTGTTGGCCTGCTCCAGCCGCGAGGCGAGGTTCACGGTGTCGCCGATGACGGTGTAGCCGCGCGAGGTTTCGGAGCCGATGTTTCCTACCGTCACCTCGCCGCTGGCGATGCCCATGCGCACGTTGACGTCGGGCAAGCCGTGGCGGAGGCCGAAGAGTTCGGGGAGGCTGGAACGGAAGGCTTCCATTTTGGCCATCTGCCCGAGCGCGGCGATGCAGCCGAGCCGCGCGTGGTCGGCGGGATCGGTGAAGGGCGGGCCCCAGAAGGCCATGACCGAATCGCCGATGTACTTGTCGACGATGCCCTGCTGGCTGCGGACCACTTCGGCCATCATGGAGAAATAGCGGTTGAGGAAGCGCACTGCGGCGTCGGGGGTGAGGCCTTCGCACAGGCGCGTGAAGCCTTCGAGGTCGGAGAAAAATACGGTCATCACCTGGCGCTCGCCCTTGTCGGCCGCAATGCGGTTTTCCAGCAGGCTCTTCACGATGCGCGGGTCGACGTACTGGCCAAAGGTTTCCCGGATGCGCTCCTTCTCGCGGAGGCCCACCACCATGTGGTTGAACGAGGTGGCGAGCGTGGCCAGTTCGTCGTGGGTGCGCACCAGGATTTCCACGTCGAGGTCGCCCGCCTCGACCGCGCGCGTGCCGCCCAGGAGGCGCTTGACCGGATCGACCAGCGAACGCGTGACGAAGGCAGCGAAGATGAGGCCGAGCGCGGTGGCAATCGCGGTGACGATCCAGTTGAGCGTGGTGGCGCGCACCTCCTCGGCCTTGGCCTGGGTGGCGGTGTCCTGGGTCAGCTTGTTGAGGATGTCGATGGTCTTGCCGATTTCGATGTCGACGGTGTCCTTCTCGCGCAGCAGGGTTTCGCGAACGATTTTCTGCGAACGCGGGGTGCCTTCTTCTGCCTCGATCTGGAACAGGCGGAAGCTCATGTGAAAGTGCTGGCGTGCGGTCTGGATCGCGGGCAGCTGCTCGCCCAGCTTGGCGAGGGTCACGCGGTCGAGTTCGATCCCTTTTTCCGCCTCGGCCTCGGCGAGGAAGCGCAGCGAGGAATCGACGATCTGGTCGGCATTGATGCCGCGCATGTCGAAGCTGCTGGATTCCTTCGCCAGATAATCAGGGTCGGGCTGGGCCGCGTCCATGCCTGCCATCACCCGTTCCATGTGCACCATCTGCTGGCGGATGAGGATTTCGACGCTGGCCACCTGCTGCTGCAGCGGCAGGTACCAGTCGGACAGCGCGCGCACCTGGTTGTTGAGGTGGCGGAAGTTGAGCACCGACAGCCAGGTGACGACCACCATCAGCATCAGAAGCGCCATGGTGATGCTGAAGATTTTCAGGCTGATGGGGAGTCGCATGGCGTCACCTGGTGGCTCGACAAATTAAACCCTAGCGTACGCCGGCGATTCGTCAAAGTCCCTGGGTGCCGCTACAAGGCCACGCCGTCATTCCGGCCCCTGGTACAAAACGACGTGCGGAATGGTACGCCCAAACCCGAGCGGCAATATGCCGCACAGCCGGTCCTGCCGGGCTCCCTACAATGTGCCGCATCAAAAACAGGGAGAACAATCAACGTGAAAACATTGCGTACGCTGATCATTGCCGGATGCCTCGCGAGCGGAAGCGCACACGCCGGCTGCGGGGCCGCATTCTGCGCCGCATCGAACGACTGGCTGTCGCTGGCCCAGGGGGTGACGCAGGGCTGGCGCATCTGGGGACAGATGGAATATCTCAAGCAGGACCAGCTGCGTGCGGGCACCGAGAAACGCTCGCCGGGCGCAGTCAGCTCGCACCACGAAGAGACCAAGACGCTCAACCGCAACGCGCTGCTCGGGCTGGAATACGGGTTTGCGCCTGAATGGAGCGCGGGTCTGGTGCTGCCCTATTCGAACCGCGACCACCTCCACATCCACCACCATCACGGCACGACCATCCCGGAAGCCTGGCAGTTCGACGACATCGGCGATGCGCGCCTGACGCTGCGCCATCAGGCCGCCGCCCACCATGCAAAGGACATGTCGTGGAGCCTGCAGGGCGGGCTGAAGCTGCCCACGGGAAAAGTCGATGTGCGCAATGCGGATGGCGACGAGGCGGAGCGCAGCGTGCAGCCCGGCAGCGGAACCACCGATCTGCTGCTGGGCGGCGGGCTGGCCTACGCGCCGCTATCCCTGACCGGCAGCCTGTTTTCCAATCTGATGCTGCAGGCGCCGCTCAACGAAAAGGACGGCTACCGGCCTGGCTGGCGCGCCAGCGTGCAGGCGGGCTGGCTGATCCCCGTCACCGGAAAACTGGATATGATCCTGCAGGGCACCCTGCTCCATGTGGGGCGCGACCGGGGGGTCAATGCGGAGCCGGACGACAGCGGACGGACGGAAGCGGCGCTGGTGCCGGCCCTGGCGTACGCCTTGTCCAGGAAGCTATCCGTCTATGGCCAGCTTGAACTGCCGATCTACCAGAACGTGAACGGCGTCCAGCTCACCCACGACTACGCGGTGTCGGCGGGCCTGAGCCTGGCGCTGGATTAAGAGGAGTTAGCCCGGAACCCGCATCGTGCCGGGCGTCACGTCGCCGCACTGCGCGCGGTGGCGCAGCGCGTGGTCCATCAGCACGATGGCCATCAGCGCCTCGGCGATGGGGGTGGCTCGGATGCCGACGCAGGGATCGTGGCGGCCGTGGGTGACGACCTCGATCGGTTGGCCGTTGAGGTCGATCGAGCGGCCGGGCAGCCGCATCGACGAGGTGGGCTTGATCGCGATGTGGGCGACGACGGCCTGACCGCTTGAGATGCCGCCCAGCACGCCGCCGGCGTGGTTGGACAGGAATCCTTGCGGCGTGATTTCGTCGCGGTGCTCGGTGCCCTTCTGCCGCGCGGCCTCCATGCCGTCGCCGATTTCCACGCCCTTGACGGCGTTCAGACCCATCAGCGCGTGGGCGAGGTCGGCGTCGAGCTTGTCGTACAGTGGCTCGCCCCAGCCGGGCGGCACGTTCTCGGCCACCACGCTGATCCTGGCGCCGACCGAATCGCCCGATTTGCGCAGCGCGTCCATGTAGGCTTCGAGTTCGGGCACGATGGCGGCATTAGGGGAAAAGAAGGCGTTGTTGTTGATTTCGTCCCACGACTCGAAGGGAATGTCGACCGGGCCCAGCGCACTCATGTAGCCGCGGATGACGATGCCGTATTTTTCCTTCAGCCACTTCTTGGCGATGGCACCGGCGCCGACGATGGGCGCGGTGAGCCGTGCGGAGGCACGCCCGCCGCCGCGCGGATCGCGGAAGCCGTATTTCTGCGTGTAGGTGTAGTCGGCATGGCCGGGACGGAAGGTCTCGCCGATGTTGCCGTAGTCCTTGCTGCGCTGGTCCTCGTTGCGGATCAGGAGCGCGATCGGCGTGCCGGTGGTCTTACCTTCATACAGCCCGGAAAGAATCTCCACCGTATCGGATTCGCGGCGCTGGGTAACATGGCGCGAGGTGCCGGGCTTTCGGCGGTCGAGGTCATGCTGGATGTCGGCCTCGGCCAGCGCCATGCCGGGGGGGCAGCCGTCGACCACGCAACCGATGGCGGGACCGTGCGATTCGCCGAACACGGTGACACAGAAGAGTTTGCCGAGTGTGCTGCCAGACATGGGAATAAGCCGCGAAAGTGCCGTTGGAATGTGCCGAAGTCTAGCACAGGCGCGGCCTCCATCGCCGGCCGCTGCGGCCCGCTGAACTTGCCGTCACCTGTGTGTTCTATCCTGAGACTTTAACCCTATGAGGACCACCCATGAATGCCACGCAGCACGTCACCGCCCTCGGCCAAAGCCTCTGGCTCGACAACCTGTCGCGCAGCCTGATCCGCGACGGCACCTTGGCGAAGCTGATTGCCGAGGACGGGGTGTCGGGCGTGACCTCGAATCCGTCGATCTTCCAGAACGCGCTGGCCACCAGCCCGTATTACGCCGACGACCTGGCACGGTTGAAAGCGAGCGAGCCGGATGTCGAGCGGCGTTACGAAGCGCTGGTCATCCCCGACATTCAGGATGCCTGCGATCTGCTGCTGCCCACGTATGATGCCAGCAGCGGCAATGACGGCTACGTGAGCCTGGAAGTCGCGCCGCGCTGGGCGTATGACGCGACGCGCACAGTGGAGGAAGCGCAGCGTTTGTCTGCCACGGTGAATCGTCGCAACCTGCTGATCAAAGTGCCAGGCACGCCCGAAGGCGTGCGCGCATTCGAGGCGCTGACGACACTCGGCATCAACGTCAACGTGACCCTGCTGTTTTCGGTTGCGCAAACCAAAGCGGTGTTCGACGCTTACATCCGCGGACTCACCGCGCGTGTCCAGGCCGGCGCCGACGTGCGCCGCAGCAAGGCGGTGGCGAGCCTGTTCCTGTCGCGCGTCGACACCCTGGTCGACAGCCAGCTCACGGCCATCGGCACCCGGGAGGCGCTGTCGCTGCGCGGCAAGGCGGCGGTGGCGATGGCGAAGCTCGCGTATCAAGCCTATCGCAGAACCTTTCACGGCGAAGCCTTCGCCGAACTGGCCCGGCAGGGTGCGACGCCGCAATACCTGCTGTGGGCGAGCAGCGGGGTGAAGAACCCGGCCTACCACGACCTGCTGTACGTCGAGCCGCTGATCGGCCGCGAGACCATCAACACCCTGCCCGACAAGACGCTCGCCGCGCTGCGCGAGCACGGCCAGCCGGCGCTGCGCGTGGAGGAAGGCATCGCCGAGGCCGAGGCACAACTGGCCGAACTGGCGCGGCTGGGAATCGACATGGACGCGGTCGGCAATACCCTGCAGGACGACGGCGTCGCACTGTTCGAGGCCGCCTATCAGAAACTGCTACAGCAGACCGGCTGAGCCCACATTCAGGCAGGGTGCGCTGCCCGGCCGGCCGCGCGCAAGGTTTCCCCGCGCGGCGTCTTGTGCTCAAATCCCCCCTCCCGGACACGCCGCCGTGCGCGCCGGGGGAGCGAGACAGCAGAACACGACAACAAGCACAGCACATGAACATTTCCGTCAGCGAGCTGATCGTCCGGTATCTGGAACGCCTGGGGATCGACACCATTTTCGGCATGCCCGGCGCGCACGTGCTGCCGATCTACGATCGCCTGCATGATTCCAGCGTGAGGAGCGTACTGGTGAAGCATGAGCAGGGCGCGGCCTTCATGGCGGGCGGCTATGCGCGGGTATCGCACCGGCCGGCGGCCTGCATCGCCACCGCCGGGCCGGGCGCGACCAATCTCATCACCGGGATCGCGAATGCCTACGCCGAGCGGCTGCCGGTGCTGGCGATCACCGGCGAAACCTCGACCTATCTCTTCGGCCGCGGCGGCCTGCAGGAAAGCTCGGGCGAAGGCGGCGCCATCGACCAGGGCGCGCTGTTCGCCAGCGTCACCCGCTATCGCAAGCTGGTCGAGCGCACCGACTATCTCGGCCAGGTGCTGAACCAGGCCACGCAGGCGCTGCTCGGGCCCGAGCCGGGGCCAGTGCTGCTGTCGATTCCGTATAACGTGCAGAAGGAGACAGTCGACGAAAGCGTGCTGGCGCAGATTCATTTCCCCTGCAAGCCAGCGAACCGACACACCACGCCCACCTTAGAATTCACCGGGCTGCTGCGCGCCGCGCGCAATCCGGTGATCGTCGCGGGTTACGGCTGCATCCAGGCGGGGGCGCGCGATGTCATTGCCGCCTTCTCAGCACGGTTCAACGTTCCGGTCACCACCAGCCTCAAGGCCAAGGGCGTGGTGGCCGAGGGAACCGCCTTGTCGCTGGGCTGCCTCGGCGTCACCTCCAGCGGCGAGGCCTACCGCTATCTCGTCGATCACGCCGACCTGCTGATTTTCCTGGGCGCGGGCTTCAACGAGCGCACCAGTTATCTGTGGGACGCGAAGCTGCTGGCCAACAAGAAAGTCGTCCAGGTGGACCGCGACGCCGCACAGATCGGCCGCGTGTTCCAGCCGGACCTGTCCATTTGCGGCGATATCCTCGCCGTGATGGAAGACGTGTTCGACGTGCTGGAAGCCGAAGGCATGCCACCCAAATCCCGCGACCTGCTCGATGGCCACCAGGCAGCGTCCACGCAGCCAGCGGGCAAAGACGTCGCTGCACACGCGGAACCCTTCCGCCTCATGCGGGCTTTTTTCAGCGGACTCGCGCAGCGCTTTCCGCACAACGCGCTGGTGTTCGACGACAACATCGTCTTCGCGCAGAGCTGGTTCGACGTTTCAGGCCGCAACCACTACTTCCCCAATTCCGGGATCTCGTCGCTCGGCCACGCGATCCCAGCTGCCATCGGCGCGCGCTGCTTCGCCAAGGACAGCCTCACCTTCGCCATCCTCGGCGACGGCGGCTTCCAGATGTGCTGCATGGAAATGATGACGGCGGTGAACTACGGCATCCCGCTCAACGTGGTAGTGATCAACAACGGCACGCTCAGCCTCATCCGCAAGAACCAGTTCCAGCTCTACGGTGAACGCTACATCGACTGCGACTTTGCCAACCCGGACTTCGGCCTGCTCGCGCAGTCGTTCGGCGTCACGCATTACCGCATCGAGACCGAGGCCGACCTCGACCGGCTGTTTGCCGAGGCCGACCTGGAAAACGCGATCAACCTCATCGAAATCCTCCTCGACAAACATGCCTTCCCCCGTTATCTGTCGGCTCGCTAGCCCGGACGAGCAGATCGCGGCGCAGCACGCCGTCATCAATCGCTTCGAAACCGCGCTGTGGGACGGCGGCTTCAACGCATCGCTGCTTGCTTCGTATCAATCGGCCTGGCGGCGGCTGGAAACGCTGATCGCCCAACGCGGCGACGACCGCCGCCACCATTTCGTCCTCGTCATCCCGGTGGCCGACAGCCCGGCTCAGCTGCGCCGCTGCCTCGCCAGCCTGCTGGAGCTCTGCCGCGCATACGGCTACGGCGGCATGCGGGACGGCCGGTTCCGCAAGGTGTCGGTCATCCTCGCCGACGACAGCAAGGACGCCGGGCTCATCGACGTCAACCGGGCCATTGCCCGCGAATTCGCCGCCCAGGGCCTGGCCATCGACTACTTCGGCCTGGCCGAGCAGCTTGCACTGATGGATAAACTCACGAACGTCGATCTCGGCAGCATCGTCGGCAATGCGGCGCGCGACGCATTCGGCCACAAGGGCCAGGCGATGATGCGCAACATCGCCTATCTGAAACTGGCCCGGTTGCAAGAAACCGACGTACCGCTGCTCTTCTACACGCTCGATGCCGACCAGCAGTTCAAGGTGAAGATAGAAACGGCGGACGGCGACGTCTGCGCGGTGAATTTCTTCGCCCAGCTCGACGCGATCTTCAGCGCGACCGACGCCGACGTGCTCACCGGCAAGGTCGTCGGCGACCCCCCTGTCTCCCCCGCCGTCATGGCCGGCAACTTCCTCGACGACGTCGCGGGTTTCCTGCACGAGATGGCGGCGAGCGACCCCGCGAAGCCCTACCGACCGAACGCGGCGAATACGTCGGACGCCGATGCCGCGTATCACGACATGGCAGGACTGTTCGGATTCGCGAACCCGGCCGACGTCTATCGTTACCGCTGCACCTTGGCCGGCACGCCGAGCAACGCCGACTGCTTCGGCGACTTCGCACAGCGCCTGAAACGCTTCTTCCACGGCGAGCACCCCACCCGCATCACCTGGTATCGCCACCAGCCCGCTCTCGACAGCGTGCAAGCCGCGCGCACGGTCTACACCGGCAACTACGTCTTCCGCCCCAGCGCATTGAACTGGTTCATCCCCTTCGCGCCCCTGCGCCTCAGAATGTCCGGCCCCACGCTCGGGCGGCTGATGAAGGCCGAACTGGGCGACAAGTTCATCTCCGCCAATCTGCCGATGCTGCACACGCGAACCCTCGATGCCACCGGCGAGGCTGAGTTCCGCCCCGGCGTCGTCAGCCTGGCCGACAGCATCGATCTCGCCGACGAATTCGAGCGGCAGTTTTATGGCGACGTGATGCTGTTCACGGTCGAGCGGCTTGCCGCGCTGGGCTTCCCGCAACAGGCGGTTTCCAGCGAAACCGTCGCCGCCACGCTCGACGCCGTGCACGCCGAGCTAACGCAGCAATACCGCACGCGGCACGCCGGGATCGTGAAAAGGCTTGATGTGCTGACCTGCATGCTCAACGAGCCGGCGCACTGGTGGCACGCGCCCGAACATGCCCAGGCCCTCGCGCATTTCCGCGTCTTCCTCGACAACATGCAGCGCAACTTCGGCGCGGATTCGCCTGGCCATGCGCGAATCGCCCCGGAGGAAAACGGGCAGAACTGGCGCCAGCGCCAGCTCGCCGCCCTCAGCCGGTTTCACGCGGACCGCCGTGCCTGGAGCCAGGCACTGGCCGCACTCACGCCGCAGGGATGATTTCCCACCTGCGCCACTGGCTGCACCGCCGCCGCCATCCGCTGCGCTATGCGCAACTCGACGCCTTGCTGCACACGCAGGCGCTGCGCCGCGACACACTGCTGGCCAGACAGCAGCGCGACCTCGCGGACATTGTCGAATTCGCCGCTGCCCACACGCCGTACTACGCGGAAACGCTGGCGCCCTTTCTGGATCGCGGCGCCTTCGATCTCAGCGTCCTGCCCATCCTGAAAAAAGACGACGTGATCCGGCGCATGGACGACCTGCTCGCGGACAATGCCGACCACAGCCAGGCGAAGATCGGGCATACCGGCGGCTCGACGGGAAAGCCTTTGGCCTTCTGGTACGACGTCGCCAAGCACGAACTCATGCGCGCCGGCATGATGCGCAGCTACAGGCTGTCGGGCTGGCGGCCGGGACAGAAAATCCTCAACTTCTGGGGCGCGCGGCAAGACGTCGTCCCCGGCGGCGTGTTCGGCGCTCAGATCGGCGACTTCATTGCGGCCGAGCATACCATCGCCGCTTATGAGTACACTGAAGCGCAACTCGTTGAATGGGCGCGCTTGATCCAGTCTTACCGACCTGTCCTGCTGCAGGGTTACGCATCAATTTTGGCCGAGGTCGCGCGCGTGGTGATCGACAACCGCATCCCCATGCCCAGGACATTGATCGGCGTCTACTCCACCGCCGAAGTGCTCACTGACAGCCAGCGTCAGCGGATGCAACAGGCCTTCGGCTGCAAGGTGTTCAATCAGTACGGCAGCCGCGAAATCCCCAACATCGCCTGCGAATGCCGGCTCGGCAAGATGCACGTGTTCACCGACATGGTGTATCTCGAATCGGTGCCGCAGCAAAATGAAACAGGCAGCAATGAAAACCGGCTGCTGGTCACCTCGCTCACCAACCGCCTGATGCCGATGATCCGCTACGACATCGGCGATTCCGGCCGCCTGCTCGACGGCGAATGCGCGTGCGGCCTGCCATTTCCGCTGATGGAAATGGACCTGTGCCGGCAGAACGACCTCATCCGCACCCCGAGCGGAAAGACCGTCCACCCCTCCTGGTTCAACCGCCTGCTGTATGGCCAGACACAGATCCGGCAATATCAATGGGTACAGCGCGATCTCGACCGAATTGCACTAGACCTGGTCACGTCCCATCCGCTGAGTGCCGAAACGCTGGCGACGCTGGCGGCGAACATCCACAGCGACGTGGATGCGCAGATGGTGCTGGAGGTGAATTACCAAGATGAAATCCCGCGAACGGTTTCGGGGAAACACCGGTTTGTGATCGGGTTGGCTGGACGAGTGTGCCCCGGATCAGAACGCCTCCCACTCCCCACCGCCGGCAACCGCAAGTTTCTTTGACTTCCCAACCAGCGCCAGCCTGGGCCTGGCCTTGATGCCCTTCTGGGTATTCGGCATCGCCGTCATGACCTCCTTCAACGCCGGTAACGCCGCCCGCTGGCTGGTCATTCCATCCAGCCTGAACACGCTCACCGCCTCGGCCAGCTTGGCCGCCTGATCCTGCAGGCTCTCGGCCGCGGCCGCCGCCTCTTCCACCAGCGCCGAGTTCTGCTGGGTCACGTCGTCCATCTGGGTGATGGTCTGGTTGACCTGCTCGATGCCGGAGCTCTGTTCCTGGCTGGCCGCCGCGATCTCGCCCATGATGTCGGTGACGCGCTTGACCGAGCTGACGATCTCGTCCATGGTCTTGCCGGCCTCGTCCACCAGCTTGCTGCCGGCGTC
>CAMTWC010000016.1:0-76878 GCA_947085345.1 uncultured Gammaproteobacteria bacterium
ACGAGCCCGTCAATGTTTCTGAACTGGCCCAGGTGCTGAAAGCCGAAGCCGAGTCGCTGAGCCGGGGGCGGCATCGGGTCAAGCTGGAAGTCGACAGCGGCGCCTGGCTGAAGGGCAACCTGCAGGAAATCCGCAGCGCGCTCGGCAACCTGGTGTCCAACGCCGTGCGCTACACCCCCGACGGCGGCGAGATCATTCTGGCCTGGCGCGAGCGCAACAAGGAGGGGGTTTTTTCCGTGGCCGACACCGGCGAGGGCATCGCCGCCGAACACATTCCGCGGCTGACCGAGCGCTTCTACCGCGTCGACCGCAGCCGCTCGCGCGCGACCGGCGGCACCGGTCTCGGGCTTGCCATCGTCAAGCACGTCCTTACCCGCCATGGCGCGCGGCTCGACATCCAGTCCACCCCCGGTAAGGGCAGCATCTTCTCCGCCATTTTCCCCGCCCAGCGTTTGCAGCAGCCCGATGCCCAAGCGGGCGCCACCCTCATTCCGTTTCCAGAACGCGGGCAAGCCGCCGGCTGAGCGAGTGGAGCGCAGCGGTGAGCTGCGCGTCCAGATCCGCTGGCGCAGCATGGGGCATGTCGCGCTGTCTGGCGCCCCATACCGGGTTGGGGAAATGCGGGTCATCGGAAAAACGCGGAATCACATGCCAATGCAGATGCGGCACCACGTTGCCGAGCGAGGCGAGGTTGATCTTGTCGGGCGCCATCACCTCCCGCAGCGCCGCTTCGGCCGCCAGCACCACCTGCATCAAGGCGTGCCGATCGGCGTGTGGCAGATCGGTCATTTCGCTGATGTGAGTATTTAGAATGACGCGCAGAAAGCCAGGGTAATCCGGCTCGTCGGCGCGCACCACGCGGCAGAAGTCGTCCTGCCACAGCAGCGTGCCGCCGGGCGTATCGCACAGCGGACAGCTCAAAGCAGCACCCGCTCGATGCCGCCGTTGCCGACGCGGGCGAGGTAGTTCGCCATCCAGTTCTCGCCTAGCAGCTTCTTCGCCAGCTCGATCACGATGTAATCCGGCTCGGTGCCGGTGTCGTCGCTGTAGCGTGCCAGCCCCTGCAGGCACGAGGGGCAACTGGTGAGGAGCTTGACCGGTTGCTTGCCAGACGGGTTATTCAATCCGAGTGTGGCAACGCCGGCGCGGATTTCCTCTTCCTTGCGGAAGCGGATCTGGGTCGAAATGTCCGGCCGGCTGACGGCGAGCGTGCCGGATTCGCCGCAGCAGCGGTCGGACAGCGCAACCCCGCCGCCCAGCAGCGCATTGGCGACCTTCATCGGCGCGTGGGTCTTCATCGGCGTGTGGCAGGGGTCGTGGTAGAGGTACTTCTCGCCGCTCACGCCTTCCAGTTTCACGCCCTTCTCCATCAGGTATTCGTGGATGTCGAGCAGGCGGCAGCCGGGGAAGATTTTCCCGAATTCGTATTTCAAGAGCTGGTCCATGCAGGTGCCGCACGACACGATCACGGTCTTGATGTCGAGGTAGTTGAGCGTGTTGGCGACGCGGTGGAACAGCACCCGGTTGGCAGCGGTGATCGCCTCGCCGCGGTCGGCCTGGCCGCCGGCGGTCTGCGGGTAGCCGCAGCACAGGTAGCCGGGCGGCAGCACGGTCTGCACGCCGAGTTCGAACAGCATCGCCTGGGTGGCGAGCCCCACTTGCGAAAACAGCCGCTCCGAGCCGCAGCCGGGGAAGTAGAACACCGCGTCGGAATCGTCGGACACCCTGGCCGGGTTGCGCAGGATGGGCACGATGGACGGATCCTCCAGCCCCAGCAGCGCGCGCGAGGTTTTCTTCGGCAGCCCGCCCGGCATCGGCTTGTTGACCAGATGGATGACCTGCGCGACCAGCTTGGGTCGGCCCAGGGTGGCGGGCGGGTTTTTCGTCTGCGCCTGGATCAGCCCCATGCGTTTGAACAGCTGGTGTCCCATCCGTTGCGCGGCGTAGCCCCACTCGATCAATGGTTTCCTCAGCGCCTTGATGGTGGCGGGATCGGTCGCGTTAAGGAAGGCCATCGACGCCCAGGTGCCGGGGTTGAATTTCTTCTTGCCCTGTTTGCGCAGCAGGTTGCGCATGGCGATGGAGACGTCGCCGAAGTCGATGTCGACCGGGCAGGGGTTCTTGCACTTGTGGCACACCGTGCAGTGATCGGCGACGTCGCCGAACTCGTCGAAGTGCTTGAGCGATACGCCGCGCCGCGTCTGTTCCTCGTACAGGAAAGCCTCGATCAGGAGCGAGGTGGCGAGAATCTTGTTGCGCGGGCTGTACAAGAGATTGGCGCGCGGGATGTGGGTGTTGCACACCGGCTTGCACTTGCCGCAGCGCAGGCAGTCCTTGATCGAATCGGCGATCGCCTCGGTCTCGGAAGCCTCGAGAATGATCGACTCGGCTTCCAGCAGGCTGAAGGACGGCGTGTAGGCATTGCGCAGATCCGCGCCGGGCATGAGCTTACCCTTGTTGAAGCGGCCGGTGGGGTCGACCTTCTGCTTGTAGTCGGCGAACGTCGCGATGGTGGCGTCGTCGAGGAACTCCAGCTTGGTCAGGCCGATGCCATGCTCGCCCGAAATCACGCCGCCGAGATCGGTCGCCAGCGCCATGATGCGCGCAACCGCCGCATTGGCGGCCTGCAGCATGGCGTAGTCGTCGGAATTGACCGGGATATTGGTGTGCACGTTGCCGTCGCCGGCGTGCATGTGCAACGCGACGAACACGCGGCTCTTCAACACTTCTTTATGGATGCGGTCGCAGGCTTCGAGCACCGGAAGGTATTCGCGGCCGATGAAAAGCTGGTGCAGCTCGCGCCGCACTTCGCGCTTCCACGACACGCGGATGTGCTTGTCGCGCAGTGCAGTGAACACCGTTCCGCTTGCGTGCGGAGCATCGAGATCGCTCAGGTAGCCCTGCCAGCGGGCTTTCACCGATTCGATCAGGGCCTGCGCATGCTGGCGTTTTTCCTCCACCTGCGCGGGATCGGCGATGGTGTCCTCGTCTTCCAGCAGTGGCAGCTTGCCGGCGAAGAATTCGCCCAGCGCGTCGAGCAGCTTCAGCTTGTTGGTGATCGACAGTTCGATGTTGATGCGCTCGATGCCGTCGGTGTAATCGCCCAGGCGCGGCAGCGGGATCACCACATCCTCGTTGATCTTGAAGGCGTTGGTGTGGGCCGCGATCGCCGCAGTGCGGGCGCGGTCGAGCCAGAATTTCTTGCGGGTTTCCGCCGACACCGCGATGAAGCCTTCGCCGCCGCGCGCGTTGGCGAGCTGGACGATCTTCGACGCCGCCTCGCCCACCGCGACCTCGTTGTCCGACACCACGTCGATCAGCAGCACCATGTTCGGCCGCGTGGCGCGCGGCGCCTTGGTCGCGTAGCCGACCGCCTTGACGTAGCGCGCGTCGAGGTGTTCCAGCCCGGCCAGCAGGATGTCGGGGTGAGCGTCGCAGTAATCCTTCACTTCGACGATGGCGGGGGTGGCGTCGCGCGCGCTGCCGAAAAACTCCAGACAGACGGTGCGGGTGTGCGCGGGCAGCCGGTGCAGGATGAAGCGCGCCGAGGTGATGAGGCCGTCGCAGCCCTCCTTCTGGATGCCGGGCAGGCCAGCGAGAAAATTGTCGGTGACGTCCTTGCCCAGCCCCGTCTTGCGGAAGCGGCTGCCGGGGATGGTGAGGATGTCCGGCGAGCCCTTGGCCGTTTTGCCGTCTGCCGCGAAGCGGCGGATTTCGAAGGTGGCCGAGGGGGCGTCGTGGATCTTGCCGCGGTTGTGGTTGAGCCGTGTGACCTCGATCCAGTCGGCGTCCGGCGTGACCATGCGCCACGACACCAGGTTGTCCAGCGCGGTGCCCCACAGCACGGCCTTCTTGCCGCCCGCATTCATCGACACGTTGCCGCCGATGGTCGAGGCATCGGCCGAGGTCGGGTCGACCGCGAACACCAGGCCGGCGGCGTCGGCCGCCTCCATCACCCGCTTGGTGACGACGCCTGCGCCGCAGTGGATGGTCGGGATCTCGAATTCGCAGCCGGGCAGGTGCAGCATTTCGACCGCGCTCATGGCCTCGAGCTTTTCGGTATTGATGACCGCCGCTTTATCGGTGAGCGGCACCGCGCCGCCGGTATAGCCGGTGCCGCCGCCGCGCGGGATGATGGTCAGCCCCAGTTCGATCAGTCCGGCAACCAGCCCGGCCATCTCGGCTTCGGTATCCGGCGTCAGCACCACGAAGGGGTATTCCACCCGCCAGTCGGTGGCGTCGGTGACGTGCGAGACGCGCGCCAGGCCGTCGAACCCGATGTTGTCGCGCCGGGTCACCCCGGCCAGGCGGCGCAGGATGCGCACGCGCAGGCTGGCGGTGTCGGCGAACCAGGCCTCGAATTCCCGCACCGCGCGTTCCGCTGCCGCCAGCAGCTGGCCCACCCGTTCGTTGCCCTGGCGCCGCACGTCGATCTCGTGCAGGCGATGCCGCAGGGCGTCGACCAGCATCTGCCGCCGTTTGGGGTTGTCGAGCAGGTCGTCTTCCAGATAGGGATTGCGCCGCACCACCCAGATGTCGCCCAGCACCTCGAACAGCATGCGTGCAGAGCGGCCCGTCCTGCGCTCGCCGCGCAGGATGTTGAGCGCGTCCCAGGCATCCGTGCCTAACAGGCGGATGACGATTTCGCGGTCGGAAAACGAGGTGTAGTTGTAGGGGATTTCCCGGAGACGGGCGGTCATGGCGGATGGCGCTGCAAAAAGCGCATTTTACGGGATCGCTGCGCTTCGGGCGAGCGGACCGGCCGTGGCGGGGCGAAAAACCCGACTGATACTTTGGTTTCAGGGTCTTTAGTTTTTGCCGGGACGGCCGTTACACGATGAAGGGGAGAATATCCGCCACACGATTCATCTCGGGGAGATCGGCTTGCAGTTTGGTTTGAGCACCAAGCTCATCGGTTATGTCATGGCGGGGGTGTTGGTCACCTCGGCAGCCATTGGCGTGGTGCGAGTCCAGAACGAGCGTGGCCCGCTCAGCGATCTGATCGACAAGGCGGGCCAGAGCGTGGCCAATGCCACGGCTTCCGGCGCGGCCGCCCTGGTCGCCGGGTACGACTACGGCAATCTGGAAATCCTCGCCAGCAATGTTGCGCGACAGGCCAACGTCATTCGTGTCGTCATCCAGAACCAGGGCGGGCGGGTGATGAGCCAGGCAGCCGGGAATGAGTCCGGAACCGCCAAGCGTTTCGAGTCGCCCGTCGTATTCGACGGCCAGCCCATCGGCAATGTGAGTGTCGACATTTCAACCAATGCCCTGGAAAACGCGCTCAGCGCGCTGTATTGGCGCGTTTTTGCCGAGCAGATTGTGTTCGGCGCGATTCTCGGCCTGATTGTCTATTTCTTTACCGCGAGCGGCATCGTCTCGCCGATCCTCAAGCTGACGACAGCCATGGAGGAGGCGGTGAACAAGGGCGACTCATTCGTTGCGCGCGATCTGGAGGTGAAAAGCCGGGACGAGATCGGGCGGCTGCTGTCGGTGTTCAACACGCTGAACAAATCGCTCTCCAGCTATCACCACCAGTTGCACAGCAAGATCGACTTTGCCAACCAGGAACTCCAGGTCAAGAACGTCCAGCTGGAAAAGCGCACGCAGGAACTCGAGCGCGCGCTCGATATGCTCGGCACCATGGCCACGACCGACTGGCTGACCGAATTGCCCAACCGCCGGAAATTCGATGAAACCCTGTCGCGGATGTTCCATCAGTCCCAGCGGTTTGCGGAAGAGATCACGCTGGTGCTGTTTGACATCGACCACTTCAAACTGATCAACGACAGCCATGGACATGGTGCCGGGGATCAGGTGTTGCGCGATATCGGCACGCTGCTGCGCCTGCATGTCCGCAAGTCCGATCTGCCTGCGCGTCTGGGGGGCGATGAGTTCGGCGTCATTCTGTACCACACGAATGCAGGGCAGGCCGTGGCGTTTGTCGAGAGCCTCCTGGATGGCGTGCGGGAATATGCATTTGAATACGATGGATTCCGGCTGAATGTCGGCCTCAGTGTCGGCATTGCGCAGTTCGATGTGTCCATGAAGGCCCCCCAGGCGCTCTACTACGCAGCCGACCATGCGCTTTACCACTCCAAGAAGGCCGGGCGTGGCCGTTACAGCGTGTTTTCCGAAGCAATCCATACTCAGGAGAAACAGGCATCATGAAAACAAGGCAGGCATTTCAGACCGTGCTGGCAGCCCTTTTTGCGGGCGCCTCGCTTGCGTCCGCCTGGGCGGCCCCGGCCCCGAAAGCTCCGGCAGCCGAGGTGACCATGGGTTCCGTGGCCATGGATATCCCGGTCGAGATGATCAAGCGCATGAGTGCGCTGACCAATCATCTTGCGCTGAACACCCATCTCAATGTCCGCTTCCGGCCATCGCCGAATCTGGGCTCGGCCGTGGAGGATCTGGGCACCGGCCAGACGCAGATTGCCTACCTCACACCGGTGGCCTATATCGAGGCGCGCAAGAAATACGGGGTGATCCCGCTGGTCGCGCCCACCGCCGACGGACGACCGCACTTCGCCCTGGTGATCGGCGTGAAAGCCGGCTCAGGCATCAGCTCGCCGGACGGGCTCAAGGGCAAGCGCTTTGCCTTTGGCGATGAAAAGGCCTTGCTGCAAAGGGCGGCGGTCGAGTCGATGGGGCTGAAATCCGGCGACTTTTCGGCCTTTGCCTACCTCAAGCATTACGACAACATTGCCAAGGCGGTGCTGGCGGGCGACTTTGACGGCGGCATCCTCAAGGATTCCATCGCCGACGAGTTCAAGGGCAAGGGTATCGCGGTGGTCGGCAGCACTGCACCGCTGCCTTCGTACATCTTCGCCGTGCACCCCGGCATGCCGGTGACGGTGCGCAACCAGTTGCGCGACGCGCTGCTGGCGCTGAACAGGAGCACCCCTGAGCGGGCCGCCACGCTGGAAGCGTTCGACAAGGCCTACGATGGCTTTGTCGTGGTCGATGACCCCGCCTACGACACGGTGCGCAAGCTGATCCAGCCTTTCCAGAAATAAGGCGGCCGGTCTACCGGAACAGCCGCCGGGCGGCCGTCACGCCGCCCAGAACCATCGCCCCCGCCACGATGCCTGCCACCGCATCGATCAACAGCGGGACGAGCACGGCCAGCACGCCGCCGATCGCGGGCAGGGCTTCCACGGCCTGGACGACGGCGTGGATGATGCCGTGCGCGCCCGGCATGCCGTGAACCAGGATGCCGCCGCCGACCAGGAACATCGCCGCGGTGCCGATGACCGAAAGGCCTTTCATCAGAACCGGCGCAGCGGCAAGGATGTGACGCCCCAGCGCGCGTACCCAGCGGGCGGGACGCTGGCTGAGGTAGAGTCCGGCGTCGTCGAGCTTGACGATCCCGGCGACCAGGCCGTAGACGCCGACGGTCATGACGAGCGCGATGCCGGCGAGCACGGCGACCTGTTTGCCGAAGGACGCTGCGGCGACGGTGCCGAGGGTGATGACGATGATTTCGGCGGAGAGGATGAAATCGGTGCGGATCGCGCCTTTGATCTTGTCTTTTTCCAGTGCGACCAGATCGATCTCAGGATCGGCCATCGCCTGAGCGAGTTCGCTACGATGGGCCTCGGCTTCCTCGCGGTGCAGGAATTTGTGCGCCAGCTTCTCGAACCCCTCAAAACAGAGAAATGCGCCGCCCAGCATCAACAGCGGCGTTACCGCCCAGGGCGCGAAGGCGCTGATGGCGAGCGCCGCCGGCACCAGTACCGCCTTGTTGACGAGCGAGCCCCTGGCAACCGCCCACACCACCGGCAGTTCGCGCTCGGCTTTCACCCCTGCGACCTGCTGGGCGTTCAGCGCGAGGTCATCGCCCAGCACGCCGGCAGTTTTCTTCGCCGCGACCTTGGTCATCACCGACACGTCGTCGAGGATGGTCGCAATGTCGTCGATCAGGGCGAGCAGACTGGCTCCGGCCATGGTTTGGGGTGGCTCAGTCGCCCAACTGGATCGTGCCGGCTTTTTCGGCGGCGGCGAAATCCAGCATGCGCTGGATCGACAGCCGGGCGCGGGCCCGGATAGACTCCTCGATCTGGATTTCGTTGCCGCCGTTCTCCAGCACGGCGGCGAGCTTCCTCAGACCGTTCATCGCCATCCACGGGCAGTGCGCGCACGAGACGCAGGTGGCGCCCTCGCCCGCGGTCGGCGCCTCCAGCAGGATTTTGCCGGGGGCGGCGGCGTGCATCTTGTGGAAGATGCCGTTGTCGGTGGCGACGATGAATTCGGGATGGGGCAGGGTGCGCACCGCCTCGATCAGCTGGGTGGTCGAGCCGACCACGTCGGCCAGCGCGATCACCGCTTCCGGCGACTCCGGGTGCACCAGCACGGCGGCGTTGGGATGCTCGGCGCGCAATTTCTTCAGCGCCTCGGCCTTGAACGCCTCATGCACCACGCACGAGCCCTGCCACAGCAGCATATCGGCGCCGCTGATGCGGCGCACGTATTCGCCGAGGTGGCGGTCCGGCGCCCACAGGAGCTTGTGGCCCTGCTGGTGCAGGTATTTGACGATCTTGACGGCGATGCCGGAGGTGACGACCCAGTCGGCGCGCGCCTTCACCGCCGCGCTGGTGTTGGCGTAAACCACCGAAACGCGGTCCGGGTGAGCGTCGCAAAACGCCGCGAACCCATCCGCCGGGCAGGCCAGGTCGAGCGAGCAGTCAGCCGCGAGGTCGGGCATGATGACGCGCTTTTCCGGGTTGAGGATCTTGGCCGTCTCGCCCATGAACTTGACCCCGGCGACGATCAGCGTCTTCGCCGGGTGGGCGTGGCCGAAGCGCGCCATTTCCAGCGAATCGGACACGCAGCCGCCGGTTTCCTCGGCCAGATCCTGCAGGTCGGCCGAGGTGTAGTAATGCGCGACCAGCACCGCATCCTGCTGTTTCATCAGCGCCTTGATGCGCGTTTTCAGCGCCGTGCGCTCGTCGTCGGTGAGCACTTCCTCCACCATCGGCGGCGGCTGGATCACGGTTCTGAGCGGAACGGGAAAGGCAAGGCTCATCGGGGCGGCTCGAAGATCGGCAAATGAAAAGTTTCCAAGTATAGCGCCGCGTGACAGGCGTTTTCACCTGGCAATGACCGGGTTTTTCTGGAGCGAGGCCGGGCTTTTGCCTTATCCTTGCGCCCCTATGCAACAGCTGCTTCTCGATATCCGCCCGCCCGCCCGGCCCGAACTCGCCCGCTTCGTGGCGGGGCGCAATGTCGAGCTGATGGCGCAGCTTGCGGCCATGCTCGACAGCAGGGCGGCCGAGCGCATGGTCTACGTGTGGGGCGCGCCGGGCAGCGGCAAGAGTTACCTGCTGGCGGCCTGGGGTCATGCCTGCCAGACGCGCGGCATGACGGTCGACTTCAGCGGGCAGCAGGCGGCGCAGGCGGTGATCGCGGATCAGGTGGAAACCTGGACCGAAGCACAGCAGCACGCCGGCTTTGCCGCGTTCAACCGGGTGCGCGAGGCGGGCGGGCTGTGGCTGGCGGCGGGCAGCGCGGCGCCGGCCGATCTGCCGCTGATGCCGGAATTGCAGACCCGGCTGGGCTGGGGGCTGGTGTTCCAGCTGCACGGCCTGGACGACGCCGAGAAGCGCGCCGCATTGAGCCAGCACGCCGAAACCCTGGGTTTTCGGCTGGAGCCCCAGGTGGCGGACTATCTGTTGAACCACACCGCGCGCGACATGCAGAGCCTGCTGCGGGTGCTGGAGGCGCTCGACCGCTTCAGCCTGGAAACGCGGCGTCCGATCACGCTGCCGCTGCTGCGGCAGTTGCTGGCGGGCGCCAGACCCTGATCAGGCCCGGCCTTGCTGCGCCTGCTGGTCGGCGATGTCCTTGTGGACCTGCGCCATGTCCAGGCCCATCACCTGTTCGATCAGCGAATCGAGCGCCGCGGCGGGCAACGAGCCGGCTTCGGAATACAGGATGACCTGTTCGCGGAACACCATCAGCGTGGGAATCGAGCGGATCTGGAAGTAGCCGGCCAGATCCTGCTCGACTTCGGTGTTGACCTTGGCGAAGACGATGTTGGCGTGCTTCTCTGCCGCAGCCTCGAAAATCGGCGCAAACCCGCGGCAGGGGCCGCACCAGGGCGCCCAGAAGTCGACGATGACGACGTCGTTGCCGTTGATGGTGGATTCGAAATTGTCCTGGGTGAGTTCGATGACGGCCATGCGGGTTTCCTGCCAATTGAGTGAAATAAAAAGGCGCGAGGACGAATCCTTCGCGCCTGAGTGCCACCCTATCACGGATGGCGGGCCTCCGACAATCAGAGGCGACTTATCGGGTAGTTCAGCCTGGCTGCCCCCTACCCCGGTCCAGTCGAAGCCGACTGGCCAGAAACCTATTTGGCAAAAGCTTGATGGAACAGCCCCCGCTTTTGCTCGGCCGGTTGGGTGCCGCGCACCATGTTCTGACTGTGCTTGAGATTGCTGCGCACTTCGGCGCGGTTGACCGCCATGATGAGTTCGGTCGCCAACACACGTGCCTGATGCGGGGTGAGGTTGAGTGCGCAGCCGTGTGATTGCAGCGTCACCTCAACGCGATCGCGGCCCTGGGCATCCTCTTTCAGGCTGATGTCCAGGATGTTGCCGGGTTCGAGTTCGATCATCTCGGTTTCTCCTTGCGGTGTCTTTGCATAGGATTGAGCAGAGTTCATGCCAGTCTCCTGTGACGCCGGATGGCGTGGAAAACCGCATTAAATCAGGCGGGTTTGACGGCTTGATGAAGGCGAGCCGCCACCGCCCTGACGAAGCTTCGTCAGGGCGGTGGGTGATTTCGTCAATTCTGGGGGCTGGGGGCGAGCGCTTGGGGTGCGCTGACGGCGGCTGTGCGGTCGCGCGTCAGCAGGGTATAGGCCACCGGGATCACGAACAGCGTCAGCAGGGTGCCGAGCAGCAAGCCGCCGACGATGACCCAGCCGATGGGCGAGCGCGACTCCGCGCCGGCGCCGGTGGCGAGTGCCAGCGGCACCGCGCCCAGCACCATCGCTGCGGTGGTCATCAGAATCGGACGCAGGCGCAGGCTGGCGGCCTCGATCACCGCCTCGACCTTGGGCTTGCCGCGTCCGCGCAACTGGTTGGCGAATTCGACGATCAGGATGCCGTGCTTGGTGATCAGGCCGACCAGCATCACCAGGCCGATCTGGCTGTAGACGTTGAGGGTGGCGCCGGTGAGCTTCAGCGCCAGCAACGCGCCGGTGGCGGCGAGCGGCACGGTGAGCAGGATGATGAAGGGCGAGACGAAGCTTTCGAACTGCGCCGCCAGCACCAGATAAATGATGATCAACGCCAGCGCAAAGGTGATCGCCAGCGTCTGTCCGGATTCGCCGAACTCGCGCGACTGGCCGTCAAGCGCGGTGCGCGCGGTCTTCGGCAGCGTCTCCTTGGCGGCCTGGTCCATGAAGGCGAGGGCCTCGCCCAGCGTGTAGCCGGGCGCGATGTTGGCCGAGATGATGGCGGCGCGCTGGCGGTCGAAGTGGTTGAGCTCTTTCGGCGCCACGGTTTCAGAGACGGTGACCAGGTTGGACAAAGGCGTCAGGCTGCCGCCCTGGCCGCGCACATACAGCGCGGTCAGGTCCTGCGGGGTGGCGCGGGCAGCGGGGTCGAGTTGGACAACGACGTTGTACTGCTCGCCCGCCTGCTTGAAGCGGGTGACCTCGCGCCCGCCGAGCAGGGTTTCCAGGGTGCGCCCGATGGTGTCGACGCCGACCCCCATCTGCGCCGCCTTGTCGCGGTTGATGTCGACCTTGAGTTGCGGCTTGTTGAGCTTGAGGTCGGTATCGGCGTTGATGAGGCCCGGATACTCGCGCACCTTCGCCATCAGTGCCTCCACCGCCTTGTCCAGTTCAGCGTAGCTCGGCGCCTGCACCACGAACTGCAGCGGCGGGTTGCGGAAGCTCTGGCCGAGCGAGGGCGGGTTGATCGGGAAGGCGAGCACGCCCGGCATGCCCATGAACATGCGCGGGCCGAGGCTGGCGGTGATGTCCATCTGGCTGCGGGTGCGTTCTTCCCAAGGCTTCAGCATCACGAACGACAGCGAGGTGTTGACCGGGTTGGGGCGCTCCAACCCCGGCGCCACCACGACGAAGGCGGTGTTCACCTCCGGCACGCTCTGATAAATGCCCTCGAGCTGGCGTGCGTAGCCGTCGGTGTACTGCAGGGTGGAGCCTTCGGGGGCTAGCATGAAGCCGATGAAAAAGCCGCGATCCTCGGTCGGTGCCAGTTCCGATTTCAGCGATTTCAGGAGGCCGAACGCGGCGACCGCAACCAGCACGAACACCAGCGCGACGATCAGCGGGTGCCGGACCACCCGTGTCAGGCCGCGGGTATAGCCCCGGTTCAGCCCGGTCAGCATGCGCTCGCCGAAGTTGAAAATCGCGCCGTGGCGGGTTTCGTGCCGCAGCATCTTGCTCGCCATCATCGGCGTCAGCGTCAACGCGACAAAACCGGACACCAGCACCGCCGCCGCCACCGTCATGGCGAATTCGGTGAACAGCTTGCCGGTGTTGCCCTCGGCAAACGCCAGCGGGGCGAACACGGCGACCAGGGTGAGCGTCATCGCCATCACCGCGAAACCGATTTCCTTGGCGCCCTTGATCGCGGCGTCGAAAGGCGGCATGCCTTCCTCGATGTGGCGGTAGATGTTTTCCAGCATGACGATGGCGTCGTCGACCACCAGGCCGATCGCCAGCACCAGCCCCAATAGGGTCAGCACGTTGATGGTGAAACCCATCGAATACAGAAAGATAAAGGCGCCGATCAGCGACACCGGAATGGTGACGAAGGGAATCAGCGTGGCGCGCCAGTTGCGCAGGAACAGGAAGATCACCGCGACCACCAGCACCATCGCCTCGATCATGGTGGTGTAGACCGCATCGATCGATTTTTCGATGAAGATCGAGCTGTCGAAGCCGACTTTGAGCTGCATGCCTTCGGGCAGCGCCGCTTCCAGTCGCGGCAGTTCGGCTTTCACTGCGCGGGCGACTTCCAGCGTGTTGGCGGTGGACTGCTTGACGATGCCCAGACCCACGGCGGCGCGTCCGTTGACCCGCACGATGTTGCGCTCGTCCTCGGCGCCGACTTCGGCGCGGCCGATGTCGGCCAGCCGCACCAGCGTGCCGCCGCTGTCGCGGAGAATGACGCGCTCGAATTCGGCCGGGGTTTTCAGGTCGGTCTCGGCCAGCACCGAAAACTCGCGCGTCTGGCTTTCGATGCGGCCGGAGGGCAGTTCGGTGTTCTGGCTCTTGAGCGCGGTCTCCACGTCCTGCACCGTCACCCCCAGCGCGGCCATGCGGTCGGGGTCGAGCCACACCCGCATGGCGTAGCGGCGCTCGCCGCCGATGATGACCGAGGCGACGCCCGGCAGGGTCTTCAACTGGTCGGCCACCACGCGATCGGCGTAGTCGGTGATTTCCAGCGGCGACTGGCGGTCGCTGGAAAACGCCAGCCAGATGATGGCCTGGGCATCGGCCTCGATCTTGGCGACCACCGGGTCTTCCGCCTCGCTGGGCAGCACGCCGCGCACCCGCGCCACGCGGTCACGGGTGTCGTTGGCGGCGGCCTCGGGGTCGCGCGACTGGATGAATTCCACCGTGATCTGGCTGACTTCCTCGCGGCTCACCGACTTGATGGTGCGGATGCCCTCGATGCCCGACAGCGAATCCTCCAGCGCCTTGGTGATCTGGCTTTCCATCACCTCGGCCGAGGCGCCGGGATAGACCGTGCGTACCGAGACCACCGGGGCGTCGATGTTGGGGTATTCGCGCACCGGCAGGCGGTCGAAGGCAATCAGCCCGATCAGGATGATGAGCAGGCTCATCACCGTGGCCAGGACCGGGCGGCGGATGGAAATGTCGGAGAGGATCATGGGTCAGTCCTTGCGCCGGGTTCGGGTCAGCGCTTGCCGGCCTGCATTTTCTTCATCATCTGCGCCGCCTGGTCGAGCGTGACCACCGGTACGCCCGGCCTCAGCTTGATCTGGCCGTCGAGCACGACGGTGTCGCCCGCCTGCACGCCGGAGACGATTTCAACCCGGCCAGGTTCGCGCTTGCCCAGCGTGACCTTGCGCAGTTCGGCCTTGCCGTCGACCGCCAGGAAAACGTAGGATCCATCCGGGCGCGGCACGATGACCTGCTCCGGCAGCAGGATGGCGTGGGTCTTGCCGCCGAGGTCGGCGGTGGCGCGGGCGAACATGCCGGGCTTGAGCGTGCCGGCGGGATTGGCGATGCGCGCGCGTACCCGCACGTTGCGGCTCACCGGATCGACCACCGGATCGATGGCGTGGACCTTGCCGCTGAAGCTTTGTCTGGGCAGCGCATCAACGGTCAGCTTGATCGGTAGCCCGATGCGCACCAGCGACAAATAGGTTTCGGGCACCGGCACTTCCAGTTTCAGGTTGCCGATTGCATCCAGCCGCACCAGATCGCTTCCCTTGCCGACGTAGGCGCCGGGACTGACCTGGCGCAGCCCGGCCACGGCGGCGAACGGCGCGCGGATCGAGGTCTTGTCGAGCGCCACCTGTTCCTGCCGCAGGCGCGCGCGCTGGATGTCGAGATTGGCACGGGCCTCGTCGAGCGCCTGGCGCGAAATGAAATTCTGCGCGACCAGTTCCTCGCTGCGCGTGTAGCGGCTTTCCGCCAGCTTGAGATCGGCCTGGGCGGCGGCGAGGCGAGCGCGCTGCTCGGCGGAATCGAGCGTCACCAGGATCGCCCCTTTCTTCACCGGCTGACCTTCCTTGAACAGCAGCTTCTCGATGCGGCCGTCGATTTCCGGGCGCAGCACCACGCTGTCCTCGGCAATCAGCGCGCCCACCGCGTTGACGGTATTCGACACCGGGGTGGCGGCCACTTTCATCATGTTGACTGGAATGAAGGGCGGGCCGCCCGCCTGGGCGAAGGCGAGTGCCGGAACGAACAGCAGGAGGAGGATGGCGCGCATGACGGATTCCGCAAAAAGAACAAAGACGTACGATAGGGGCGCACCTTAGCAGTTCCGTGGCGAAACAAAAACCGCTCGCCAGAGTCAATTTTGGACAGATTATGTAAGGATTGCGCGTGTGACCCGACTGTTCGATACCACGCTTAACCAGGACACCGCCATGCTGATACGCCCGCCCGCTGACATACCCCCGTCTGCAATCACCCCGCCCGAAATTTACCGCGACCGCCGCCGCTTCATGCAGGGCATGGGGGCGCTGGCGGCGGGCGCCGCCCTCGGCGTTGCCTCCGATGCCGGCGCTGGCGCCAAACTGGCCGGCGTGCGCGACAGCGCCTACACGCCGGACGAGAAACGAACGCCGTACCAGGACGTCACCACCTACAACAACTTCTATGAATTCGGTACCGACAAGGGCGACCCGGCCGACAGGGCGGGCAGCCTGAAAACCCGTCCGTGGACGGTCGCGGTCGAAGGCGAGGTGCGCCGTCCCCAAACCTGGGACATCGACGCGTTGTTGAAACTCGCGCCACTGGAAGAGCGCGTGTACCGCATGCGCTGCGTCGAAGGCTGGTCGATGGTGATCCCCTGGGTAGGGTTTCCCCTGCATGAACTCATCCGCCGCGCCGAACCCAGCGGCAATGCGAAATACGTCGAATTCATCACACTCAACGACCCCAGACAGATGCCGGGGCAGCGCTCCCGCGTGCTCGACTGGCCGTATGTCGAAGGCTTGCGGCTGGACGAGGCGATGCATCCGCTGACGCTGCTCGCGGTCGGGCTCTACGGCGAGGTGCTGCCGAACCAGAACGGCGCGCCGATCCGGCTGGTGGTGCCTTGGAAGTACGGCTTCAAGAGCGCCAAGTCGATCGTCAAAATCCGTTTCATCGAGAAACAGCCGGTCAGTTCCTGGATGGCAGCCGCGCCCCGGGAATACGGCTTCTATTCCAACGTCAATCCGCAGGTCGACCATCCGCGCTGGAGCCAGGCGAAGGAGCGCCGCATCGGCGAATTCCTCAAGCGCGACACGCTGATGTTCAATGGTTACGGCAACCAGGTTGCGTCTTTGTACCGCGGCATGGACCTGAAAAAGTTCTTCTGATGGGCACGGTTCTGCGCAAACCCAAGGCGTGGATTGCGCTGCTGTGCCTGCTGCCGCTGATGCGGCTGATCGTTCTGGGGGTAGGCGGCGGCCTGGGGGCGAATCCCATCGAGTTCATCACGCGATCGACCGGCACCTGGACCCTGGTCGGCCTGCTGGTGACCCTGTCCGTCACCCCCTTGCGGCAGCTGAGCGGGCGTGCCGGCCTCATCCGCTACCGGCGCATGCTGGGGCTGTTCAGCTTCTTCTATGCCTGCCTGCATTTCGTCACCTACCTCTGGCTTGACCAGTTCTTCGACCCGGCGGCCATCGCCCGTGACATCGTCAAACGTCCTTTCATCACCGTCGGTTTCACCGCTTTCGTCCTTCTCATCCCACTTGCTGCGACCTCGAACCACGCCATGATGCGCCGCCTCGGCCGTCGCTGGCAGTTGCTGCATCGCCTGATTTACCTCATCGCCGTGCTGGGGGTCATCCACTACCTGTGGCTGGTGAAGAAGGATCTCACCGAACCCCTGATCTATGGCGGAATACTCGCCCTCCTGCTGGCCGTGCGGCTGCCATGGGGCGTGGCCTTGCTGCAGGGCGCCCGCAATCGCTGGGTGCCGGCCAGATCCTGAATCTGGCGAGGCGGCGCAGCAATAAAAAACGGGGGACAAGCCCCCGGCCGCGGCACAAAAAAACGGGGGACAAGCCCCCGTTTCAGATTGGGCAGTGCCCGACCTGTTTAAAGCCCGAACGGCTTGATGACCGGTACCGCCGGTGCGGGTGCAGGTGCCGGAGCCGGCGCGGGTTTGGCGACCGGGGCCACTTTCTTCGCAACAGGCTTTTTGGCGGGAGCCGCTTTCTTCGCTACCGGTTTGGCAGCGGGCTTTTTGGCCGGAGCGGCTTTCTTGGCTACGGGCTTTTTGGCGGCGACTGCCTTTTTAGCCGGGGCGGCCTTTTTGGCTGCCGGCTTGGCGGCGGCTTTCTTGGCCACGGGCTTTTTGGCGGCGACTGCCTTTTTAGCCGGGGCGGCCTTTTTGGCTGCCGGCTTGGCGGCGGCTTTCTTGGCTACGGGCTTTTTGGCGGCGACTGCCTTTTTAGCCGGGGCGGCCTTTTTGGCTGCCGGCTTGGCGGCGGGTTTTTTTACTGTTGCCATCTATCACTCCTTAGAAGTTGAACACATTCACTCATCACTACAGCTTGAAGCCACGTGCAGTCAGAATTTGCACTTCCAAAGCGTGGTACCGACAGGCGACCGACTTGCCCGAATCCCGCTAAACACGGGCGATACCGAGGCTCCGCTTGGTGAGCCCCATTCTAGTGACTTTTCCTGTGTGTTCAATAAATAGTCAAGGTGACGAGATGATAATTCGATAAAAATTGTCGCAGTCAAGCAAAATGTATTGATACGATACTAAATAAACATCAATTCAGCGACTGGATAGTTTCATTAGAAGTCAGTAAGCAAGCCGTTCTCCAGCCATCAGGCTGTCAATTGTTTCGCGCTGACGAATGAGGTGAATTTCATTCTTGTCGATCAGCACTTCGGCCGCCCGCGGGCGGGAATTGTAGTTCGACGCCATGCTCATACCGTAGGCGCCGGCCGAAAGCAACGCCAGCAGGTCGCCTTCCTCGATCGCGAGATCGCGCGCAAAGCCAAGAAAATCGCCGGTCTCGCAGATCGGGCCGACGATGTCGTAGCGCTTTTTCGGGATGGGCCGTTCGTTGACGGCGACGATTTCGTGATACGCCTCGTACAGTGCAGGGCGCATGAGGTCGTTCATCGCCGCATCGACGATGGCGAAGTTCTTGTCCTCGCCCGGCTTCAGGTACTCGACGCGGCTGAGCAGGAGGCCCGCATTGCCGACCAGCGAGCGTCCGGGTTCCAGCAGCAGCTTCTCGCGGCGGCCGGCAAAGCGCGCCGCCAGCACGCGGCCATAGGCGGCCAGATCGGGCGGTGTCTCGTCGCGGTAGCGGATGCCGACGCCGCCGCCGAGGTCGATGTGGTGCAGCGTGATGCCTTCGGCGGCGAGCGCATCGACCAGCGCCAGCACGCGGTCGGCGGCATCGGCCAGCGGCGACAGGTCGGTCAGCTGCGAGCCGATGTGGCAGTCGATGCCGGTGATGGCGAGGTTCGGCAGGCTGGCGGCCAGGCGATACAGCGCGGGCGCGTCGGCAATCGGCACGCCGAACTTGTTTTCCTTGAGTCCGGTGGAGATGTAGGGATGCGTCTTGGGGTCGACGTCGGGGTTGACGCGGAACGACACCGGCGCGACCTTTCCCAGCTCGCCCGCCATGCGGTTGAGCCGGTGCAGTTCGCTGGCCGATTCGACGTTGAAGCAGAGGATGCCGGCCTCAAGCGCGGCGCGCATCTCGTCCGCCGTCTTGCCGACGCCTGAGAAAACGATTTTATTGGCGTCCCCGCCGGCGGCCAGCACGCGGGCGAGCTCGCCGCCGGAGACGATGTCGAAGCCGGCGCCAAGCCGGGCGAACAGGTTGAGGATCGCCAGGCTGGCGTTGGCCTTGACCGCATAGCAGATCAGGTGGGGTGTGTCGGCAAAGGCGTCGGCATAGGCCTGGTAGGCGCTTTCGAGCGCCTGCCGGGAGTAGACATACAGCGGCGTGCCGAATCGTTCGGCAAGCGTGTCCAGCGCCACGTCCTCAAGATGGAGGCGGCCATCAATGCGATTCAGGGTATTCAATTGGAAGTCCGTTGCGGTGCGGGGGGATTTTCGGGAAGATACAGGTCACCCTTGGAGCCGCAGGCCGTCAGACCAAGCCCGCACAGCAACAGGGACACTATATATACGGTGCGCAGTTTCATGCGCGAAATGTTAGCACGGGACACCATGACTGAAATTGAATTCAACCAGGCCGCCGGCGCGACCCTGGCCCGCATCGAACAGGTGCTGGAAGACGCCGATCTGGATTTCGAGACGCCGGCCGACGGCATCATCGAGGTCGAGTTCGACGACGGCAGCAAGATCATCATCAACCGCCACGGGGTTGCGCGCGAAATCTGGGTGGCCGCGCGCTCGGGCGGCTTCCACTTCAAGCCGCAGGACGCCGGCTGGGTCGACACCAAAAGCGGCGAGCCGCTGTACGACAAGCTGGCCGCGCTGATCGCCGCGCAAGGCGGCGTCATGGTCCGTTTCTGAAACCTGAACACTTTTGAAAAGCCAGGCGCTCACCCTGTTCGATCTGGTCGAGCGGCTGTCGCTCTTGACCCGGGCCGACTTGCGGCAGGCAGGGGCGGCGCAGGGGCTGCAGCCGGTGCACCTGCAGGTGCTGTTTTATCTCAACCAGGCCAATCGCTTCAGCAACACGCCGCAGGCGCTGACCGAATACCTCGGCCTGACCAAGGGCACGGTATCGCAGACGGTGCTGGTGCTGGCGCGCCGGCGTTTGATTTCGCGCTACGCCGATCCTCGCGATGGGCGGGTGGTGCGGCTGATTCTGACCGAGGGCGGCACCAACCTGCTGAAGACGCTGAGCGCCGGGGGCGCCTGGCGCGATATCGTGCAGACCGCGAGTCCGGCGCGGGTGACATCGGCGATGGTGGTGTTGCGGCAGGTGCTGGCCCAAGTGCAGGCGCAAAGCGGAAAACGCACCTTCGGCGTGTGCGCGACCTGCCGCCACAACCAGCGGCTGGGACCGCGCAGCTATTTTTGCGGGTTGATGCAGGAAAAGCTTTCCAGCCCCGAGGTGCGGCGGATCTGCCGCGAGCACGCGCCGCCGGTGCGGATTGAGCCTCCTGCTTAGATTCGCTGCCGCGCACGAGCGATGGCCGCGCGCACCTGGGCCGGCGCGGTGCCGCCAAAATGGTTGCGGGCAGCAAGCGAGCCTTCCAGCGTCAGCACGGCATAGACATCCTCCGCAATGATCGGGCTGAACGCCTGCAATTCTGAAAGCGGCAGATCGGCCAGATCGCGTCCGCTGGTGTCGGCCGCCCGCACTGCCCGCGCCACGACTTCGTGCGCATCGCGGAAGGGCACCCCCTTTTTCACCAGGTAATCGGCCAGATCGGTGGCGGTGGCGAAGCCCTGCATCACCGCGGCACGCATGGCCTCCGGCTTGACCGTCACCCCGCGCAGCATGTCGGCGTAGATCGCCAGGGTGTCGGTCAGCGTGTCGACGGTGTCGAACAAGGGCTCCTTGTCCTCCTGGTTGTCCTTGTTGTACGCCAGCGGCTGGCCCTTCATCAGGGTCAGCAGGGCGACCAGATGGCCGTTGACCCGCCCGGTCTTGCCACGCACCAGTTCGGGCACGTCCGGATTCTTCTTCTGCGGCATGATGGAGGAGCCGGTGCAGAAGCGGTCGGCCAGGTCGATGAAGCCGAAGCGTGGGCTCATCCACAGGATCAGTTCTTCCGACAGGCGCGACAGGTGGGTCATCACCAAAGCGGCTGCGGCGGTAAATTCGATGGCGAAGTCGCGGTCGGAGACGGCGTCGAGCGAGTTCTCGCACACCGCATCGAAGCCGAGCTGGTCGGCGACAAACTGGCGGTCGATCGGGTAGCTGGTGCCGGCCAGCGCGGCGGCGCCCAGCGGCAGCCGGTTGACGCGGCGGCGGCAGTCGGCCATGCGCTCGGCGTCGCGTGCCAGCATTTCGAAATAGGCCAGGAGGTGGTGGCCGAAGGTCACCGGTTGCGCCACCTGCAGATGGGTGAAGCCGGGCATCACGGTGTCGGCGTGCTGCTCAGCCAGGTCGACCAGCGAAGCCTGGCAGGCGCGGAGTCCGCCCAGAATGCGGTCGATCGCGTCGCGCAGGAACAGGCGGATGTCGGTCGCCACCTGGTCGTTGCGCGAGCGCCCGGTGTGCAGGCGCTTGCCGGCGTCGCCGATTTTCGCGGTCAGCGCGGCTTCGATGTTGAGATGGACGTCTTCCCTGTCCAGCGACCAGTTGAATTGCCCGGCGCGGATATCGGCCAGCAGCTCGTCCATGCCGCGCCGGATCGAGTCGAGATCCTCCTTGGACAGCACCCCGACGTGGTGCAACATGGCGGCGTGCGCCAGCGAACCCTGAATATCGAATTCGGCCAGCCGATAATCGAAGGGAATCGACGCGGTGTAGCGTTTGACGATTTCGGAAACCGGCTCGGAAAACCGGCCGGACCAGGCGGCGGGCGCGCCGCCCGGCGGCGTCGATGACGTGCTCATGGGGCAAACGGGGAATGAAAAGAAAGAATCATAACAACCGGCAGGTCGAATTGCCGAACTTCTGTCACCTGGGAGTAAACCTGCGCATCGCGCTGACGGTGGAAGCGGTACTGGTGGCCGGGGTGGCGGCGCGCGCGCCGGATGCGCCGTCGTTCTGGGCGGAATTCGTCGCGCTGTCGGCGCTGGCGCAGCCGGCGCTGCTGCTGACCCTGCTGGCGCTGTGCGCGGGGGGGCGCTGGCTGCGCAGCCAGCCCTATCGGCAGGGCGTCGGATTCACGCTGGCGCTGGGCATGATCGTGCCGCTGCTGACGGCGCTGTGGCTGAGCCCGCTGGTGGCCGGGTCGCAGCCGGTTCCGCTGGCCGGCGTGGCCGTCTTTGCCTTGCTGACCGGCGCAGGCCTCTTGGCCTACTTCAATCTGCGCGCCCGCGCGCTGTCGCCCGCCATCACCGAGGCGCGGCTGCAGGCCCTGCAGGCACGCATCCGTCCGCATTTCCTGTTCAACAGCCTGAACGCCGTGCTGTCGCTGGTGCGCAGCGACCCGCGCCGCGCCGAGCGGGCGCTGGAAAACATGGCCGACCTGTTCCGCGCGCTGATGGGCAACGCCCGCCAGCTGACCCCGCTGGAAGACGAGGTGGCGCTCACCCGCGCCTATCTGGAACTGGAGCAGCTGCGCCTGGGCGATCGCCTGCAGGTGGCCTGGCACATCAAGAAAATGCCGGGCGACGCGCTGATTCCGCCGCTGGTCATCCAGCCGCTGGTGGAAAACGCGGTGTATCACGGCATCGAACCGCTGGCGGAGGGCGGCGAAATCAGCCTCAACATCTATCGCAGCGCCGACAAGGTGCACATCGTGGTGCGCAACCCGATCGCCACCGACGCCAGCCATCACAAGGGCAACCGCATCGCGCTGGACAATATCCGGGAACGCCTGCTGCTGCATTTCGACCTCGACGCCCAGCTCAAGTTGGAGCCTCTGGGTGCCGTTTATCAGGTGCACATTGTCATTCCCTATACCCGTGAACGCACCCAACCCGCCCCTGCGCGTCCTCATCGTCGATGACGAGGCGCCCGCACGCCATCGCTTGCGCGATGTGCTGGCGGATTGTTTCGCCGAACTGCCGGTCGACATCGTTGGCGAAGCCGACAGTGGGCTGGATGCGCTGAACCAGGTGCAGCAGCAGCCGGTTGACGTGGTGCTGCTCGATATCCGCATGCCCGGGATGGATGGTCTGGAATGCGCCGCCCACCTCAATCGCCTGGCGGCACCGCCCGCCATCATCTTCAGCACGGCCTACGATGCCTATGCCTGCCAGGCATTCGATCTGAATGCCGTTGACTATCTGTTGAAGCCGGTGCGCGCCGACCGTCTGGTGCGCGCCCTGTCGCGGGCGCACCGGTTGACTGCGACGGCCCTCGATCACCTGCGCGAGGCGCACCCCAAGGCGCGCACGCACCTGTCGGTCAACGAGAAAGGCCGCATCGTGCTGATCCCGGTGGCGGACATCCTCTACCTCAAGGCGGAACTTAAATATGTCACCGTGCGCACCCCTGCCCGCGAATTCCTCATCGAGGAATCGCTCACCCGGCTCGAGAGCGAATTCGGCGAAGCCTTCCTGCGCATCCATCGCAACTGCCTGGTCGCCGGCGCGCGCATCCGCGAAATCGGCAAGCTGCCCGGCGAGGACGACGGCCATTTTCTGCGGCTGGACGGGCTGGACGAGCGCTTGATGGTGAGCCGGCGCCAGTACTCCGCCCTGCGCGAAAGAGTCAGGGATTTTTAGGGCGCTGCGGCCTGTTGAACTGACACGAGCAGGATCTGAAATCCCGGCAAAAACAGCAATTCCAGCGATCAAGCACGGTTTTTACCCCGGTTTGTTGAAAGTAATTTACTTATATATCAACAAGTTGTGCCGCATCTACAACTAAAGTTGTATAGCCAAAATTGGATCCCCTTCGTAGGATGCACATGCTTGCTGTTTGCGCTGCAGGCAGGAAGTTCTCCGCAATGAGGGGGTGTCTCCTCCGTTCCGCCGGGTTCGCAAGAGCCCGGCATTTTTTTGCCCGCGCTCGGTATCATGGCAGCATGAAAAACGACATCCCGGACCTCACCGAAACCGAACTGGCCAGCGAAACCGTCTTCAAGGGCAGGCTGATGCACGTCAAATGCGACCGCGTGCGCCTGCCTGATGGCCGCGAATCGACGCGCGAATACATCGTCCATCCCGGCGCCGTCGTCGTCATCCCGGTGTTCGACAACGGCGACCTGCTGCTGGAACGCCAGCACCGCTACCCGCTGCACCGCGATTTCATCGAGCTGCCGGCAGGCAAGATCGACCCCGGCGAGGACGACCTCACCTGCGCCAAGCGCGAACTGGAAGAGGAAACCGGCTATACGGCGGGCGAATGGCGCGAAGTCACCACCATCTACCCCTGCATCGGCTATTCGGACGAGCGACTGGCGTTCTATCTGGCGCGTGGGCTCACGGAAGGCAACCACGGGCGCGACCATGACGAATTCCTGGAAATTCTGCGGGTGCCGTTCGGCGAGGCGATGCAATGGGTGAAGGACGGCCGCATCTGCGAGACCAAGACCGTGATCGGGCTGTTCTGGCTGGAGAAACTGTTGGGTCAGGGCTGGTGAGGCGTGCTATTTCCCAAGCGTTCGCGTAAATCCGGCGCAGGATAGAACACCCGTTTGCGGCCGCCATGCAGAGTTTCGGTCAGCAAACCCTGGGCGGCAAGCGCGAGCAAATCACCACGGGCGGTAGCGTAGGCGACCTGATGCGAACGCTGGTGGCTTTCGATAGTGAAATATTCATCGGGGCGCTTCAGCGCATGAGAGAGCAATGCGGTTTGCCGGCGATTCAATTGCTTGTCGCGCGTATGCAAGTTTCTAAGTTGCGCGCTTAGTCGGGTTTGCTCGCGTTGCTTTTGCTCAAGATAATCGTAGAGTGCAGCAAGACCGTCCAGGATGACGCGGGTTTGATACAGCAAAAAATAAGTGGTATCACCTGCATCGGTTTCAGTGAGCAAATAGGCGCGCGCGTACTGTGTTGGTGCTTTCCTAAGGATGCGCGAAATCGACAGGTACTCTGTCAGCCAATAGCCTTGCCGGGCCATATACCAATAAAACAGGGTGCGCGCCGTTCTGCCGTTGCCGTCGGCGAAGGGGTGGTCGTAGCCGATCATGAAATGCAGCAGGATGGCGCGCACGACGGGATGGATAAAATTGCCCTCTGAAACCGGAGCATTGGCAAAATCACAAATCTTTTGCAGGCGTTCAGGGATCTCGCGCGCCAGCGGTGGACGGTGGAGCACCAGCCTTTCGTCGTTCGGCGCGACAACTTCGATATCGTCACGCGTGCGTAAACGTCCACAATCTTCCGGATATTCCAGCGTGTCTTGGGTCAGAACGCGCTGCAATTCGATGACATGTGCCGGCTCCAGCTTACCTTCACATAGGGTGCGAATCGTCCGCATCGCCTCGAAGTTGTTGAAAATCATCCGCTCGCTGAGAGTGCGGGGTTTGCGTCCTTCGCGAAGCATGGTTTCAGCGACCCTGCGCTCGGTGGATGCGCCTTCGAGTTGACTGGAGGTGATGGCCTCCTCGATCAGGCTACCCATCAGATAGCGCCCTTGCTCGGCACGCAGCGCGGCGTTATCGCTTCCACTGGGTATTAACCCAGCACCCCGGTCGATCTCGTGCAGGTTTTTCAACAAGGGCTCGGGCAAACTGTAATTGAACGGTTTGCCGTGTTTGTCCTGAAAAGGTAACTCCTGAGCGCTACTGCTGCGCGCCATGCGCAAAGCAAGCCACCAAGTTTTGTGATTGAGTCCTTCGGGCGGCGAACGGTGTCGCAGTTCGTCCCAGTGCAAGTATTGCCCATTCGCCAAGGGGCCGAGATTGAGTAGGGGAAACCGGGACAGCATCTCGGGGGTTACTGCCATCATCAGTTCATCGATGGACGGCGAGGATAGCGGGATTCTCATGGATTACTATCAAATTGATGATGATTGATAGTAATTGATACGTCGTCAATTATCAATTTGATTGAAATTGATAATAATTGATAGTGCGCGGCTTCGCGGCTGTGCACATTCAAACTTGGTAGGCCAGGTTCGGCGCCAGCCAGCGTTCGGCTTCCGCCAGCGTCCAGCCCTTGCGGCGGGCGTAGTCCTCGACCTGGTCGCGCTCGATCTTGGCCACCGCGAAGTACTGGCTGTCGGGGTGCGACAGGTAGAAACCCGACACCGCGGCGCCCGGCCACATGGCGAAGTTCTCGGTGAGTTCAACGCCGATTGCGGCGGTGGCGTCGAGCACCTCGAACAGCGCGGCTTTTTCGCTGTGCTCGGGGCAGGCGGGGTAGCCCGGTGCGGGACGAATGCCCTGGTACTTTTCCGCGATCAGATCGTCATTGGCGAGCGCTTCCTCGCTGGCATAGCCCCAGAACTCGCGGCGCACGCGCAGGTGCAGATGCTCGGCGAAGGCTTCGGCGAGGCGGTCGCACAGCGACTTGAAGAGGATGGCCGAGTAGTCGTCGTGCGCGGCCTCGAACGCGCGGGCGCGTTCGTCCTCGCCGATGCCGGCGGTCACCACGAAGGCGCCGAGATAATCCTTGAGCCCGCTGGACTTCGGTGCGACGAAGTCGGCGAGGCACAGGTTGGCGCGGCCTTCCGGCTTCTTCATCTGCTGGCGCAGGTTGTGCCAGGTCATCAGCGTCTTCGCGCGCGATTCGTCGGCATAGACTTCGATGTCGTCGTCGTTGACCGTGTTGGCGGGGAATAGGCCGAATACCGCGCGTGCCTCCACCCAGTTTTCCGCGATCATCTTCTTCAGCATCGCCAGGGCGTCGGCATAGAGCTTCTTCGCCTCGGCGCCGACCACTTCGTCATCCAGGATCTTCGGGAACTTGCCGTGCAGTTCCCACGAGGCGAAGAACGGCGTCCAGTCGATGACTTCGGCGAGTTTCGCCAGATCGTAGGCCTTCAGCACGTGGACGCCGGGTTGCCTGGGCACAGGCGGCGTGTAGCGTGCCCAGTCAATCTTGAACTTGTGGGCGCGGGCTTCGGCAAGCTTCAGGCGAACGGTGTCGGATTTGTGCTTGAGGTGGCGTTCGCGCGTGATGGCATAGTCCGCCTTGATTTCGGCGGCAAAGGCATCGCGCATATCGTTCGACAGCAGCTGGGTGCACACGCCGACCGCGCGCGAGGCGTCCTTCACGTACACCACCGGATGTTGGTAGTTCGGCTCGATCTTCACCGCGGTGTGCGCCAGCGAGGTCGTCGCGCCGCCGATCAGCAGCGGAATCGTGAAGCCCTGGCGCTGCATTTCCTTGGCGACGTGCGCCATTTCCTCCAGCGAGGGGGTGATGAGGCCGGACAGGCCGATGATGTCGGCGTTGTGCTCGCGCGCGGCGTCGAGAATCTTCTGCGCCGGCACCATCACCCCTAAATCCACGATGTCGTAGCCGTTGCAGCCGAGCACCACGCCGACGATGTTCTTGCCGATGTCGTGCACGTCGCCCTTCACCGTGGCCATGATGATCTTGCCCGCGCTCTGCGCGTCGCCGGCCTGCTTGTCGGCTTCGATGAAGGGCAGCAGATGCGCCACCGCCTGCTTCATCACGCGCGCGGACTTCATCACCTGCGGCAGGAACATCTTGCCGGCGCCGAATAGGTCGCCGACCACGTTCATGCCCGCCATCAACGGGCCTTCGATCACGTGCAGCGGGCGCTCGGATTCGAGCCGCGCGGCTTCGGTGTCCTCGACGATGTATTGCGTGATGCCCTGCACCAGCGCGTGAGAGAGCCGCTCGTTCACCGGCAGCTGGCGCCAGGCCAGATCCTCGACCTTTTCCTTGGCGCCGCCCTTGACGCTCTCGGCAAAGGCCACCAGCCGCTCGGTCGAATCCGGGCGCCGGTTCAGGAGCACGTCCTCGACGCGTTCCTTCAGCTCCGGGTCGAGGTTGGCGTACACGCCGAGCTGGCCGGCGTTGACGATGCCCATGTCCATCCCGGCCTGGATCGCGTGATAGAGGAAGGCGGTGTGGATCGCCTCGCGCACCGCGTCGTTGCCGCGGAACGAGAAGCTGACGTTCGACACCCCGCCCGAGATGTGCGCGTGCGGCAGGTTCTGGCGGATCCAGCGGGTGGCTTCGATGAAGTCCACCGCGTAGTTGGCGTGTTCCTCGATGCCGGTGGCGACCGCGAAGATGTTGGGGTCGAAGATGATGTCCTCGGCTGGGAAGCCGACCGTTTCGGTCAGGAGCTTGTAGGCGCGCGCGCAGATTTCGGTCTTGCGCGCATAGGTGTCGGCCTGGCCCGTTTCGTCGAAGGCCATCACGATCACCGCCGCGCCGTAGCGCCGGCACAGCTTGGCGCGCTCGATGAACTCGGCTTCGCCTTCCTTCATCGAGATCGAGTTGACGATGCCCTTGCCCTGGATGCACTTGAGGCCGGCCTCGATGACGCTCCACTTCGACGAGTCGATCATGATCGGCACGCGCGCGATGTCGGGCTCGGAGGCGATCAGGTGGAGGAAGCGCACCATCGCCGCCTCGGCGTCGAGCATGCCCTCGTCCATGTTGATGTCGATGATCTGGGCGCCGTTTTCCACCTGCTGGCGCGCGACCGACAGCGCGTCATCGTAGCGGCCCTCGAGGATCATGCGGGCGAAGGCCTTGGAGCCGGTGACGTTGGTGCGCTCGCCGACGTTGACGAAGAGGCTGTCCTTGCCGACGTTGAAGGGTTCGAGGCCGGAGAGGCGCATCGCAGGTTCCAGCACCGGCGGCACGCGCGGCGCGACGCCCTCGACCGCCTTGGCGATGGCGGCGATGTGCGCCGGCGTGGTGCCGCAGCAGCCGCCGACGATGTTCAGCAAGCCCGAGCGCGCCCATTCTCCGATGTGCGTCGCCATCTCGTCAGCGCCCATGTCGTATTCGCCGAAGGCGTTCGGCAGGCCGGCATTCGGGTGGGCCGAGACGAACACGTCGGCCTTGTTGGACAATTCCTCGACGTACTGGCGCAGGAGATCCGGCCCGAGCGCGCAGTTCAGACCGATCGACAGCGGCCGCGCGTGGCGCACCGAATTCCAGAACGCCTCGCCGGTCTGGCCGGAGAGCGTGCGGCCGGAGGCGTCGGTGATGGTGCCGGAAATCATCACCGGCAGTCGCAGATGATTCGCCTCGAAATATTCTTCAATGGCAAACAGCGCGGCCTTGGCGTTCAAGGTGTCGAAAATCGTCTCGACCATCAGGATGTCGGCGCCACCCTTCACCAGGCCGTCGATCGCCTCCAGATAGGCCACGCGCAGCTGGTCGAAGGTCACATTGCGAAAGCCCGGGTCGTTGACGTCGGGCGAGATGGTGGCGGTGCGCGAGGTCGGACCCAGCACGCCGGCAACGAAGCGCGGCTTGTCCGGATTCTGCGCGGTCGCCTCGTCGGCGGCCTCGCGCGCGAGCCGGGCGGCGGCGAAGTTGAGCTCCGGCACCAGATGCTCCATGTGGTAGTCCGCCATGGAAATCGAGGTGGCATTGAAGCTGTTGGTCTCCAGGATGTCGGCGCCCGCGGCCAGGTACTTGGCGTGGATTTCCTTGATGATGTGCGGCTGCGTCAGGCACAGGAGGTCGTTGTTGCCCTGCAGGTCATGCGCAAAGCCGGCGAAGCGTTCGCCGCGATAATCGGCTTCGGAAAGCGTGTACGACTGGATCATCGTCCCCATCGCGCCGTCGAGGATGAGGATGCGCTGGGCGAGCAGGGAATGCAGCAGGGCGGTGCGGGACATGGCAGGGAATTAACTGGGCAATCGCGCATTATATTCGGTTGGCGCCAGGCCTTCCGGCGATGCTATGGTGTAGGTATCGAGCCTAACCGGTGCCTGCCATGAAACATCTTGAGCCTACCGAAGCGCATGCCTTTTTACAGGCGCGCCCTGAAGCGGTATTCATTGACTGCCGCTCGGAAATCGAATATCTGTTCGTCGGCCACCCCGTGGGGGCGATCCACATCGCCTGGCAGGACGGCCCTGACTGGGATGTGAATCCAGATTTTCTCGGCCACGCGCGCAAGGCGGCGTCGGTCAACCGTCCGGTGGTGCTGATCTGCCGCTCGGGCCGCCGTTCGGTGGATGCCGGGCGTTATCTCGAAAAATACGGCTTCCCCGAGGTGTACAACGTGCTGCACGGGTTTGAGGGCGACATGGATGAGTCGCACCATCGCAGCACGAAAAACGGCTGGCGGTTTGACGGCCTGCCTTGGGAACAGACTTGAGTTTGTTTATCCGCGAAGTACGCGAAGGCCACGAAGAAAGACGCTGGAATCGGCCGGGTTCAGCCCTTTGGCTGTGTGAGGAAGCATTCATGCGAGCATGACCCTGATGCGGTTGACCGTTACGATCCTGCAGGGCCAGAACCTTGGGCCGTTGGAGTAAATGTCGTGAGCCTGACGCTTGCAGCAAGCAAACGTATGCAGTCGCGTGGGGAAGAAATCGCGAACAGCCTCAGTCACGGATTCGGGCTGGTCGCGGCACTCGTGGCAACGCCGTTCCTGATACTGCATGCGGTACGGCAGGGCGAGGTGGGGTTCATTGTCGGCGCGAGTATCTTCGCCGCGACCATGGTGCTGCTGTACCTTGCCTCCACGCTTTATCACGCGCTGCCGGCCGGCCGCGCCAAGGGGGTGTTTCGGGTCATCGAGCACGCCGCGATCTTTCTTCTCATCGCGGGGACGTACACCCCGTTCAGCCTGGGGGTGCTGCATGGCGCATGGGGCTGGACGCTGCTCGGCCTGGTATGGGGTCTTGCCGCGGCCGGGGTGGTGCTGAAGGCATTGAACCGGATGGCCCATCCCATTCTTTCCACCGGCCTGTATCTGCTCATGGGCTGGCTCATAGTGATCGCCGCTCAACCCTTGTCTGCCCGCGTGCCCGTATCCGGGCTGCTATGGCTGGTCGCCGGCGGCCTGGCTTACACGCTGGGGGTGATTTTCTTTGCGTTCGATTCGCGCCTGCGATACGGCCATTTCATCTGGCATCTGTTCGTCATGGCGGGCACCGCCTGCCATTACTTCGCCGTGCTCGGGTATGCGGTCTGAGAAAGCCACTCAGCTTCTACGCAGCCTGCGCCCGATCTGCCAAACCACCCAGCCGCGCTGCAGCCATGTGCCGACGCGTCGTGGGCGCAAGGCTACAAGCAGGAGCGCGGCACCCACCATCAAGGCGGGGTGGCGTCTGACGTAGCGAAGCGCCGCGATCCCCCGGTCGGCCAGGGCCAGGCGCGCACGCCACGGCGCCAGGTCGTGTGCCAGCGCGGTTCGCTGGGCCGCGGCGCGCGCCACCAGTTGGCGGCGACGCTCGGCCAGGCGGGTCAATTTTCTGTTCATGATCCGGTGGTGAGATGCTGCTTATCCTTGGACAATTCGGCCAGGCTCGCCTCGAACAGCCGCGGCCGGGTTCGGGTTTTATGCATGGCGAACCACGCCGTCCCGGCGCCGGCTATCAGAAAAAGTCCGGTCAACCCAGCCAGCGCCACGAGCCGGTGTGTCTCCCAGAAGGCGACCACGATCAGCAGCGCCAGCAGCAGCACGCCCACGCCCATGAAAAAAAGCGCGACCTGCACCAGCAGCAGGAGCGTGATCAGATGCTCACGCTCCTCGGCGATGTCCGTGGACAACAACTCGAGACGGGTGTGGACAATGCCGATCAGGCTGGCCGACAGCGTTTTCAGGGATTCGAACAATCCCCCCGCTGCATGTGATTCCTCAGCCATCACCCGCTTAGCGGCGCCCGATCAGCAGGCCGATCACCACGCCGACGCTTGCAGCGATCCCAATGGCTTGCCACGGATGGACGTGGACATATTCGTCCGTCGCCTTGGCGGCAGCCTTGGTTCGCGCCAGCAGCGCTTCCTCCGCATCGATCATTTTTGCTTTTGCGGCAGAGAGCGACTCAAGCACCTTGGCGCGCGTTGCCGCCATCGCTTCGCCGCTCTGGCCGGCCGTGGCCTTCAGCAGGGCTTCCGCATCGGCTACCACCACCTTGAAATCGTGGATCAACTGCTCTTTCGTCACGTCGGCCGGATCGGTTTCGACCGATAGATTCTTGGTGCTCATGGATATTTTTCCTTTCGTTAGAAGAACAAACACTCGAATGACGACCTCAGACACCCTTAAACTTAGACACTCCTGAACCCAATGGCAAATGGCTTGCCTGAGCCTGCTTTTCGTTCAATCCGGTCAACCTGATGGACTGGAGTGGGGTGGGATGCGTGGCCAGCCGCTTCTGCGGAGCCGCGTCTTCGTCTATTGCGATGACCAGCGCGCTTCGTTCCGGCATGTCATGCGGGAGGATTTCAGGAAATGAAGTCCCGACAAGGCGCATCGCGTTGAACGGGGGCGCCAGACCGGCACAGCCGCGGCCGGAAGTTGTATCCGGCAGCGGCCCGCGGTCAGCTATCGCTCACTTGAGCCGCATGTCGTTCTTGACGGCTGTCACGCCCTTGACGCTGCGCGCAAGGCTGACTGCCTTGCTGATATCGGCCTGGGAATTGACAAAGCCGCTCAGCTGAACCACGCCCTTGAAGGTCTCGACGTTGATCTCGGCCGATTTCAGGCTGGGTTCGTTGAAAATCGCTGCCTTCACCTTGGTGGTGATGACGGCGTCGTCGATATACTCGCCGGTACCCGCTTGCTGGGAAGTCGATGCGCATCCGACGACGGACACCAGCGTAATGGCCAGGAAAAGTGCGGAAAGCGTTTTGCTGAATTGGTTCATGATTGACTCCAGAGGTAAGTGAAACAGGGACGACTTGATTCGGGATTCCTATCGACAAGCCAGAGCGACCAGAGCCCAATGGGCCACGCCCGCACGGATGTCTGGACCTCGATCACAGCATAGCGACCAGGATGGGTGCGGTCGGTACGGTGGCGCACATAGTGCAGTGTGGACTGCCGCAAGATTTTTCTTGCGGAGGGTTGAGCCGGAATCATGCTTACGCGAATGCCTTAACGATTAGGCCCATGATCACGATCGTTGCCGTGGCGGTCGTTCTGGTTGCCGCGACGATCGTCCCTGTGCCCGTCACGGCGGTCATCGCGATGTTGTTTCTGATAATTCGGAACGTACTCGCGGCTGTACCAGTCGTTTTGCACAAAGTAGACGCGTTCGCCGCAGGCGTTGTACTCGCGGCAGTGTTTGCGCCAGTTCCTGGCATGACCAGGGGGCACATGCAGGTAGATCGGCGGGCGGCTCGCCGCTACCCGCTGGATGACTCGTGGCTCCCGATAGATAATGCGTGGCGGCGGATAGCCGCCGATGTCGATCTGGCCATAGAAGCCGGGCTGACCGATGCTGATGGACACCCCGACATCGGCCGCGAGTGCCGGAACGGTGGCGGCGGCCAGTGCGGCTGCGAAGAGTGAGCGTTTCATATTGAGGCTCCTGTGAGTAGTTGTCGTGCTTACATGCGTGAGGGTGTTGCCGCAGATCGGGACGCCGCTACAGCGGAAGGGAATCAGCGCCAGCCTGAAGTCTCCGCCGAAGGGCGGTCTTGTTCCGTGCGTAACTGCTTGCGATAAGACTACGCGAACACCGCCACCCAATCTGTGCGCTAGCGCACGCAGGATCATTGGCGATCCTGCGCGGTCGCCTCCATGTTCGCCAGCGCACTGAACGGTGCGCGGCATTCGCCTATGCTGTCGATCTTCCGGGTGCGACATCTCAAGTCGAGCCGGTTCTCTCGCGGATGGCTCGACGCCCTCCGTGCCACGATGTATCTCTTGCCAAGGATTGACCATGAACCATACGCTACTGATTTCCACACTGCTCGCAACGCTGAGCCTGGCTGCTTGTGACAGGCCGACCGTGGTCACGGTGCCCGCCGCGCCCGTCGCGGTTCCCGGCCCCGCGGGTCCGCAGGGTGCCACCGGCAGCCAGGGTGCAACCGGCTATCAGGGCAACGAGGGTGTCCAGGGCGAGGCCGGCAAGTCAGGCGATGGCACCACGGTGATCGTGGTGCCGGCCGAGGCTGCTGCGCCGACGAACTGAATCCACTTGCCCATTCGAGGCGCGCCTCATGTTGGGAACTATACCGTTGGCCGTTCTGATCCTGATGCTGCTCGGCGCCGTTCCGCGTTGGGCTCATAGCCGGAATTGGGGCTACGGCCGCCAGTGGCGGACTGGGTTTGCTGGTGGCCGTCGACATCGTGCTGCTGCTGATGGGGCGGCTGTGACGAGCCGTCGCGCGCTGCGGTCCGGCTGATGTGACCCTGCACAGCGCCGGGTTGATGGAGGATTGATGGTTGCAGGAACCCTGAAGTCGGCGCATCTGCGGCATTGGCCAGCCGCAGCCCTGCTCGTACTGACTGGTTGCAGCAGCCTGCCGACCATCGTGCCCGACCTGGCCCGGCGCCCCGGCCCGCCCGTGCAACTGGAAGGGGCGCGCGGCGCGCTATCGGCCGCGCACAGCAAGGCAATCCTCGACCGGCTGGAAAACCGCAGCCAGGAAACCGGCATCTTCGACCACCACCTGGCGCGCGAAGAGGCCATCGTCGGCAGCCCGCTGACCGCCGGCAACCAGGTGCGGTTGCTGCAGGACGGCCCGGCCACCTACCAGGCGATGTACGCAGCCATCATGGCGGCCCGGGACCATATCAACATGGAAACCTACATCCTGGACGACGACGAAGTCGGCCAGCGCTTTGCGCAGGCACTGATCACCAAGCAGGGGCAGGGCGTGCAGGTCAATCTCATCCGTGACAGCGTGGGCACCCTCGGCACACCGGCGGCCTTCTTCCAGCAACTGACCGACAGCGGCGTCCAGGTGCTCGAATTCAACCCCATCAACCCCCTGGTGTCGCGCAAGGAATGGACGTTGAATCAGCGCGACCACCGCAAGCTGCTGATTGTCGACGGACACACGGCGTTTCTCGGCGGGATCAACATCAGCGGCGTCTACTCCGGTGGCTCGTTCCGCTTCGGTTCGCGAGCGAAGCCCGACGAGGGGGCAGAGCCTGGCCTTGCTTGGCGCGATACCGACCTGCAACTGCAGGGGCCGGTGGTGGCCGAGTTCCAGAAGCTGTTCCTCGCGACCTGGGAAAACCAGAAGGGCGAGCCGCTGCCCGGGAAGAACTACTTTCCGCCGCCCGAGCACGCGGGCCCGCACCTGGTGCGCGCGATCGGCAGTTCGCCCGACGAATCCTTCAGCCTGATTTATGCCACGCTGCTCTCGGCCATCGCCAGCGCGGAAGTCAGCGTGAATATCACCAATGCGTATTTTGCCCCCGACCCGCAGCTGCTCGACGCGCTCGAAGCGGCCGCCCGGCGTGGCGTCGGCGTGACCTTAGATTCTGCCGAGCCAGACCGATTCCTGGCTGGTGTTCCATGCCGGACGCAACTACTACGACCGGCTGCTGCGAGCGGGGGTGAAAATCCACGAGCGGCGCGGCGTGATCCTGCATTCCAAGACCGCGCTGATCGACGGCGTCTGGGCCACGGTCGGCTCGACCAACCTCGACTGGCGCAGTTTCCTGCACAACCACGAACTGAACGCGGTGGTGCTGGGGCCGGAATTTGGAAAACAGGTGCAGGCGATGTTCGACAAGGATCTCGCAGCGTCCGACGCGATCATGCTCGAGCAATGGCAGCGCCGGGCGCTCGATCTGCGCCTCACGGAATGGTTCGCCCGGGTCTGGGAGTATTGGCTGTAGCCAGGACGGCCAGTTCCATCGTTCCCTTGCGACCGGCCGCCGGGCTGGATGATTAGCGCGATGTCTGCTGACGCAGATATTCACTCCGTTTCATATCGAAATAGGCGGTTCGGTCCACTTCGCGCAATTGGCAGGGGGGATTGCCCGGTGTCGGTGAACCAGCTTTGCAGGCGTTTCTGGAGCTGCAAAGGCGGCGGTGTGGCCAATGCGCCAAGATTAGGCGTCGATGGCGAGGTAATAGCGCATGGTGTTGCGTTCCACCACGCCACGCATGCCGCCGATATATTCAGGCTGGCCGCTGGATTGCCTGCCGACCTGGGTGAATCCCACCTTGCGCTTCCAATGGTCGCGAGGTAAGTCTTCATGGCAAGTCGCCCAGCCATTCCGTAATCATACGAATAGGTGAGATGCAGAAAGGTCCGGCCGTTTCCAACGGGGACGGCTTGCAGCTGGATGCGATAGTTGCGGGTACTCAGCGGTCCCCCTGCGCATTGAGCTGGATCGCCAAGTAATTCGCTGTCGCCGCGGTGACGCGATAGGCGCATTCGATGGGATAGGTATCCCGGATGGGCTGAGGGGTTTTCTTGCCGATGCTGGCTGATAGGACGGTGGTGGCCTGGTCGGTCGTGGCACGGCGGTACTTGGTGTTGATATGCAGGATCGGCACGTCGCACCAGTGCTACGGGCCGTTGAGTGCCGCACTGACGGTGGACGGGTAATCGACCAGGGCATAGATATCGCCTTTCAAATCGTTGGACAATTCGAAAGAGTCGAGGGAGAGCGCCCGCCGAAACGGGCTGTGATGGAGTTGCTCACCCAGCGACGCGTATTTGGCGTGGAGGGATGCGGCGGAATGCGTTCCCGGCACGGAGGCAAAGGCCAGCCCCGTGCTGGAAAACGCGATCCAGGCGAGCAACAGTCGCGTCAGCCAGGCCAATGGGGTTGCCCAAGTGTGGTTCATCAATATATGTCCTTTTGCACGATGATGTGGGCTGCAGGTAGTTCTGTTGCGGCCGCGGATAGTCGTCGATGTCTGGGTGGCCATCTAAAAACGGGTTGGCCGAGGACCCGCACAGCCCTGTCACGTATTGTTCAGCGGCCCCGCACCCGTCCGGCCGATCATGGCGAGAAACTCGCGCCGGGTTGAGCCATTCGAGCGGAAGGCGCCCAGCATGCGGCTGGTCACCATGGCCACGCCCGGCTTGTGCACGCCGCGCGTGGTCATGCACTGATGTGACCCCTCGATCACCACCGCGTCCCCTTTCGGCTGCAACACGTCGTTGAGCGTATCGGCGATCTGCACTGTCATTCTTTCCTGGATCTGGAGACGTTTGGCATAGATGTCGACCAGGCGGGCAAGCTTGGAGATGCCCACCACCCGGTGGTCGGGGAGGTAGGCAACGTGCGCCTTGCCGATGATGGGCACCATGTGGTGCTCGCAATGGCTTTCGAAGCGGATGTCGGTCATGACGATCATTTCGTCGTAGCCATCCACTTCGGAGAAGGTACGCGACAGAACCTGCGCCGGATCGTCGAGATAGCCGGCGAAGAATTCCTCGTAAGACCGCACGACGCGCGCCGGGGTGTCGAGCAGGCCCTCGCGGGTCGGGTCGTCACCTGCCCAGCGGATCAGGGTGCGCACCGCATTCTCGGCGGCCTCGCGATCGGGCCGGGCCGGGGCTTCGGGGGGGCAAGCGGGATGGAGGCCATGCGGTCTATCCTTTCCTGTTCAAGCAAGTGGGTGAGCAGACGGCGTGCAGCCGCACCGGCTCGTCTAGCGGCATTACTGGAGCCACTTCAATAGCTGCCTGCAGTGCAGGCAGGCTTCGGACGTGTCCATAGCCGTTCTATGCAGCAATCAAGATTCTTCAGCTCAGAACAACCTCGACATGGTGCTCCCGGCGGTCGTCCACCAGGGGGATCACGCCTTGCGGTCGTCCTGCGCCAGCGACGCTGGCGTCATATACCAGGGCGCCGTCCACCGTCACGCGGATCACGTGTCCCGATTGTTCACCGATGCGTCTGATGGTGATGTGGTGGACGGTCTCGCGATAGCGGTAGTGGATTGTGTACACGTCCCAATGGGCCGGGACGCACGGCGCAATGCGCAGATGGTCCACTTCCAGGTGCAGGCCCAGCAGGGTTTCCACGGTCAGCCGGTACATCCAGCCCGCCGCCCCGGTGTACCAGGTCCAGCCGCCGCGGCCGGTGTGCGGCGACGCGCCATAGATGTCCGCGCACATGACGTAGGGTTCGACCTTGTAGCGTTCGATGGCCTCGGGCGTGTTGCCGTGATTGACGGGATTGAGCATGGCGAAGCATTCCCACGCGCGTTCCGCGTTACCCATCATGGCAAAAGCCATCGTGGTCCAGATCGCGGCATGGGTATATTGGCCGCCGTTCTCGCGGACGCCGGGCACGTAGCCCTTGATGTAGCCGGGCTCCAGGTCTGATGTATCGAAAGGCGGGTCGAGCAGCTGGATCAGTTGCGCATCGCGCCGCACCAGGCGCTGGTCCACTGCTGCCATCGCCTGGCGGGCCCGCACGGGGTCGCCGCCGTTGGAGATGACCGCCCAGCTCTGGCTGATCGAATCGATCTGGCATTCGTCGTTGGCGGACGATCCCAGGGGGGTGCCGTCGTCGAACCAGGCGCGCCGATACCAGGCACCATCCCAGGCTTGGGCCTCGATGTTGGTGCGCAGCAGTGCCGCCTGGTCGCTGCACACCTCGGCAAAGGCTGCGTCGCCCCGGCCACGCGCCAGGCCGGCAAACAGATCCAGGTTCTCGACCAGGAACCACGCCAGCCACACGCTCTCGCCCTTGCCATCGCGACCGACGAGATTCATGCCGTCGTTCCAGTCGCCACAGCCCATCAGCGGCAATTGATGTGCACCGAAACGCAGACCGTGTTTGATGGCACGCACGCAATGCTCATAGAGGCTGGCCGCTTCGGGCGAGCGCTGCGGCTGGTCGTAGTAAGCCTCCTCTTCCGGATTCAACTCGCGTCCCTCCAGGAAATGGATGGGCTCGTCGAGCACGCCCGTATCGCCGGTCGCCCGCACATAACGACAGCTTGCATACGGCAGCCACAGATAGTCGTCGGAGAAATGGGTGCGTACGCCCTGTCCGTTGGGCGGGTGCCACCAGTGTTGCACGTCGCCCTTGAGGAACTGGCGCCCGGCGCAGCGGATCAACTGCTCGCGGGCAAGCCACGGTGTCGCATGGATCAGCGCCATGGTGTCCTGCAATTGATCGCGGAACCCGTAGGCGCCGCCGGACTGGTAATAGCCACTGCGCCCCCACAGCCTGCAGGACAGGGTCTGATAGACCAGCCAGCCGTTGGCCAGCACGTTCAGCGCAGGGTCCGGCGTGTCCACATTCACCGCGCCCAGGGTGCGGTTCCAGTGTTCCCACACCGTTTCCAGTGCCTGCCGCGCGCTCGCCCGCCCGCTGAATCGCTGGATGAGCTGCCGCGCTTCGTCGGCGTTGCGGGCCGCGCCGAATACGAACACGATCTCGCGCGTTTGTCCGGCGGCCAGTTCGATCCGGCTCTGTATCGCGGCGCACGGATCCAGGCCGGCCCCGGTCTTGCCCGACAAGCGCGTGCGGCGCATCGCCGCCGGGCTGGCCAGCGAGCCGTTGCGGCCGATGAACTCGGTCCGGCTTCCGCTCACCGACCGCTCGCGCTCGCTGACCTGCGCAAACACCACCCGGTTGGCGCATTCGCGGCCATAGGCATTGCGGGCAAACAGCGCCCCGGTGTGCGGATCCGTTTCGGTGACGATGTGCATCAGATTGGCGTGTCGCCACTCGCCGAGCACCAGTTCCCAATACCCGGTCAGCGACAGGCTGCGCGCGCGCTTCGACTGGTTGTGCAGCTTGACCACCAGGAACTTCACCGGTGCGTCCATGGCGACATAGGTGAACAGTTCCGAGGCGATGCCGGCCTCAAAGTGTTCGAACACGCTGTAGCCGAACCCGTGCCGGCACACGTAGCCTGAGCGGCCGCGGGCGGGCAGGGGCGTCGGCGACCAGAACGCACCCGTTTCCTCGTCGCGGATGTAGAGCGCCTCGCCGCTGCTGTCGGAGAGCGGGTCATTGTGCCAGGGGGTCAGCCGGAACTCGTGCGCGTTTTCCGCCCAGGTATAGGCGCTGCCGCTCTCGCTGACGACCGTGCCGATGTGCGGGCTGGCGATCACGTTGACCCACGGCGCCGGCGTGTTCTGACCGGGTTCGAGGGTGACGACGTATTCGTGCCCGTCGGGCGTGAAGCCGCCCAGGCCGTTGCTGAAAATGCGATCGCGCGCTGCCAGCGGATACACCGGTTCGGTGGTCGCCTGCTGCGAGGGCTCCAGGCGGTCCGACGCACGCTCTGCCGACACGCGGCGTTCCACCTGCTCGATCAGGGTCTCGGCGGTATCGCTGAAGACGATGCGGGCGACCGTCTGCAGCAGAACCCGCTCGTCCTCGGAAAGCTCTTCTGCACGCCGCACGAAGACACCGCCCGGTTTGTCGATCACCTGCGCTTCGGGCCCCGCGTTGATCAGCCCCATGATCAGGTCTTGCAGCACCGCCCGGTAGCCCGAGAAATCCTCGTTCACGATCACCAGGTCGGCGGTCAGGCCCTTCATTCGCCAATAGGCATGGGCTTGCAGCACCTGCTTGACCCGGTCGATGCGTTTGATGTCGCCGATGTGCAGCAGGACGATCGGCAGATCGCCCGAGATGGCAAAGCGCCACAGCCCGGACTGCCCCAGCTGGTTGCGGGCGATGATGCCGGGCGCGGCGCGGCGCAGGCCATTGCCGTAGATGACGGAGTTGGCCAGACGGCCAAAGACCTGTGCGTCGGCTTCGGTGGCGTTGAGGTGGCGCAGCACCTCCTGGCTCTGGAACCAGGCCATTTCAAACGCGCGCTCGACGAAGTGGCGGTCGCAATATTTATCGAGCAGCACCAATGCGGCCTCGCGCGTGTCCGCGACCCCGGAGATGATCTGCACGGTGGCCGATTCGTCGGGTGAGAGGGTCAGGGTGCGGCGGATCGCCACGATGGGATCGAGCACCGACCCCTCGGTGTTCGACAACGGCGGGCTGTCGCGGCTGTCCAGAACCAGCGGGTTGGCAGGCGTGCGGCCACGCCCGATGAAGCGGGCGCGGTCGGTCTCGTAGGACGGTTCATCGGCCACCGCGCCCGGTGCGGCCAGCAGGTGAAACATCCATGGCACCTGCTCGCCCGGCATGCGGGGACGCCGTGTGCAGAGGATCGCCTGGCGCTCGGGCAGGATTTCGGTCTGCACGAACAGATTGCTGAACGAGCGATGCGCCAGGTCGGCATTCAACGGCGCCAGCACCACTTCCGCGTAACTCGTCACCTCGATGTGACGGAGCCGCGACGACTGGTTGGTGAGCGTGACACGACGGATTTCGACGTCGTCTTCAGGGGACACGCTGATCTCGGTGTGCGCTTCGATCGCCTGATCGCGCCGCCGGTATTCGGCGCGCGCCTGCACGAAGATCGCCTCGTAGTGATCGGCACGGCGCAGGGTCGGTTGATGCGCAGTCGACCAATACCGCCCGCTGTCGCGGTCGCGCAGGTAAATGAAGGTGCCCCAGCCATCGGAGGTGGCGTCCTCGCGCCAACGGGTGACGGCGAGGTCGCGCCAGCGGCTGTAACTGCCGCCGGCATGGGTCGCCATGACGTGGTAGCGGCCGTTCGACAACAGGTGAACTTCAGGGATCGGCGTGTTCGGTTCGGTGAACACGCGCATGATCGCGCCGACGTCCGCGCTGGGGGGGCGTGCGGCGGCACTCACTTCGGCCGCGTGCGGGTGCAGGGTGGCGCCCTTCTTCGGCACCCGCTCCTGCAGCAACAACTCCGTTGCCCGGGCGAGCGGGTCGGACATGAAGCGGCGCTGCATCGGCTGGTTGAGCAATACATGCGCAAAGGCCAACAGGCTCATGCCCTGGTGATGCGCCATGAACGACCGCACGATGGCGTGAGGCTTGCCGCGCGGCACCCGCGATGGCGTGTAATCGACCGCCTCGTAGAAGCCGTAGGCGCCTAGAAAGCCATGATCGGACAGCGTCTGCAGGTTGCGGCACGCTTCCCGCGGCATCACCGTCAGCGCCAGTGCGCTGGCGTAGGGCGCGATGACCAGATCGTCCCCCAGTCCGCGCTTGAAGCCCAGCCCCGGCACGCCGAACGCCCGGTATTGGTAGACCTGGTGCATGTCGGTGGCGTTGTAGCAGGACTCGGAAATCCCCCAGGGGACCGCGCGTTGCCGGCCGTATTCGATCTGGCGCGACACCGCGGCCTTGCAGGTCTGTTCCAGCAGGGTGTTCGCGTAACTCGGCATGATCAGCTGCGGCATCAGGTACTCGAACATCGAGCCGCTCCACGAAATCAGGCTCACATCGCCGCCATGACTGGTCAGCAGGCGGCCAAGCGAGAACCAGTGCTTCTGCGGCACCTGTCCCTGCGCGATGAGCAGAAAACTGGCCAGGCGTGCTTCCGATGCCAGCAGGTCGTAGCAGGTTGGATCGCGTCGCCGTTCGCCGACGTCGTAGCCGATGGCCAGCAGGCCGCACGCAGCATCGTAGAGAAATTCGAAATCCATCGCCGCCAGTGCGCGACAACGATTCATCAGATCATCGATGATGGCGAGCTGCGTCAGCGCGCCTGTGCCTGCCGCATGCGCGCCGGCCAGTTCCATCCGTGTGGGGATGACGCTGAAGTGCTGCGGATCGGGTACGAGCAATTCAAGCTCGTCCCGAAGGGCGCGGGATTGCTGGTCGAATGCCTGCGCCCAGTAAGCCAGTTCGCCATCGATATCCGATGGCAGCCATGCAACCAGCACTCCGCCGATGCGGTGAATCTCGTTCAGCGCGCTGGCGGTGGCAGTCAGCGTTTGCGGCGGTCCGTCCAGCGTGAATGCGCGGAGGATATCCCGCAGCAAGCTGATCTTTTTCGCAAGCCCGGGGGCGGGAGAGGCGGGCACGTGTTCGGCCAGAACCTGCAGGGTGTCCTGCAGCCCCTGGAGCGCGTTGGACGACAGCACCGGCTGATTTTTCAACTCGGCCAGCCCCGCCTGCAGGGTGAGCAGACTGCCGGCCAGGTTGCCGCTGTCCACCGACGAGACGTATTGCGGGTGGAGCGGTTGCAGCGTGCGGGTGTCGTACCAGTTGTAAAAATGGCCACGGTAGCGTTCCAGTTTTTCCATCGAGGCCAGGGTGTTGCCGACGCGCCGCAGGCATTCTCCGGCCGTGATATAACCGAAATCGACCGCCGCCAGGTCGGCCAGCAGCGACATGCCCATGTTGGTGGGCGAGGTGCGCGAGGCGATGGCCGGCGCCGGATATTCCTGGAAGTTGTCGGGCGGCAGCCAGTTGTCCTCTGGCCCGACGAAATCCGTGAAATAGCGCCAGGTGCGTCGGGCCGATGCCCGCAGGAACGCACGCTGATCGACGCTCAGGTCCGGAGCGGGGGACACCAGCGGCCGGCTGATCCACCAGCCGATGACGGGCGACACCAGCCACAGCAACAGAATGGGCGCAGAAAAAATCCATTCCACTGGCGGACGGGTCCAGGCCAGCGCCACGCCCAGCGCTGCCGCGAGAACCGGCGCGATCCACATCTCCCGGAAAAAATCGGCCAGTGACCGGCGTGCGTTGCGGCGTGCGTAGGCGGGCAGTTGCCACAGCAGCAAGCCGCGTCGCGTGAACAGCATCCGCACCCCCGAGCGCAGGATCGCCCCCAGGCCTATCAGCGTGTCGTAGGGCAAAAAGGCCAGGGTCAGCAGGGCGAGCGCGATCGGGTGGCCCGCGGATTTGCCGGTCAGACTCAGGTGCACCAGCCAGTCGCGTTCCTCAGGCTTGCGAATGAGTTCGATCACGGTGGACAGCAGGGTGGGCAGGAACATCACCGCAACGACTAGCAGGGTCCAGAACCACTCGGGTCCCGGACCCAACAGCCATCCCCCTGCCAGCAAGGCGAGCAGCGACGGCGGCACGAGGCTGCGTCGCAGGTTGTCGAAAAGCTTCCACCGCGACAGGGCCGAGAGCGGGTTCGCCTGCCGCTTCGCCTTCGCTCCATTTTGCCCAGGCGGTCCCGGCACGCGCGGCAGCAGCCAGCCGGCAAGCTGCCAGTCGCCGCGTATCCAGCGATGGCGCCGGCTGGCCTCGATGGTGACACTGGCCGGATGTTCTTCGATGAGGTCGACATCGGTCACCAGTGCCGAACGCGCATAGCCGCTTTCCAGCAAATCGTGACTGAGGATGAGATTCTCCGGAAAGCGTCCGTCGACGGCTTGTCGAAACGCATCTACGTCGTAGATGCCCTTGCCGATGAACGAGCCTTCCCCGAAAACATCCTGGTAGACATCCGAAACCTCGCGCGTGTAGGGGTCTAGCCCCGAGTCGCCCGCGAACAGTCTGGTAAAGCGTGACTGGCCTGCACTGGTCAGGCTGATCGAGGCGCGCGGTTGCAGGATCGCGTAGCCTTCGCCTATACGCCCCTTGCCGGCATCGTAGACCGGGCGATTGAGCGGATGCGCCAGATTGCCGACCAGGGTGCGTGCCGCGTCGCGCGGCAGTTGCGTGTCGGTATCCAGGGTGATGACGTACCGGATCGAAGCAAGAAGGGAGGTATCCCCGACAATGTCCGAGAAGGCCGTGTGCGCCCCGCCCCTGAGCCGGGCATTGAACTGTTCCAGCTTGCCGCGCTTGCGCTCATAGCCCATCCACACCTGCTCGAATGGATTCCACACCCGGGGCCGGTGAAACAGATAGAAGATGCACGGGCGATCGTCGCGGTAGGTCGCGTTGAGTGCTTCGACCGCGGCGCGCGCGTGGGCGAGCAAGGCCGCGTCGTCCGGCAGCGTTTGCTCGGGCGCGTCGCGGAAATCGGTCAGCAGGGCAAAGAACAGATTGAGATCGCGATTGCCGAGATAGCGGATCTCCATCGCTTCGAGCAGATCATCGACGTCCTGCGGGCTTGCCAGCAGGGTGGGGACGATCACCATGGTGCGATGGGCATCCGGGATCCCCGTGGAAAAATCCAGTCGCGGCAACGCGCGCGGCGGCAGGGTGAGCGTGACCAGCAGATTCACCAGCGGGACGGCCAGCGCGGAGGCGCCGATGATGAGGGGAAGTGCAAAAAACCAGACCCGCCCGTCGCCCGGATCGAAGCCGCCGAGAGCGGACAGAACGATCGCTGTCGCCAGTGCAGTCAGCAAGAGAATGGGACCGAGGTATAGAGGCAGCCGGACATGCCGGCTCGTTCGGCTGATCCGGGATTTCCACGACGGCCGGCAGCGGACCGCACGCTCCAGACGCTGCCGCCCCCGGTCGATCAGATAGTAGCCGACATGCGCGCTGCGGTCGCGGATACCCCGTTGCGCGGCAGCCGCCTGCGCGAGAACAATGACTTCGCGTGCCACCGCCATTTCGCCGCACGTGCTGCCGCGCGCCACATCCTCGATGACATGCCGGTAGCGGTCGCGGGTGGCGAAATCCTGGCTGGCGTACATCGCCATCGGGTCTTCGCGCAAGGTCTGTTCGACGACACTGAGCGACTCGACGTAATGCTTCCAGTCCATGGCGCCGATGAAACGCAGGCTGCCGATGCTGTTGGCGATGGAAATCTGGTTGGCCGCGGCCGTTCGACCGGCCGCCTCCGACAATTCGGTTGCGGTCACCCCCTGTTCGTGCAGTTTTTGCTCGACCCAGGTTTGAACGAAGGCCATGGCGGGGCCCTGAGCCTGGAGCCGGTCGTAAAACTCCTCCACAAACGGCGCAGTCAGCGGCACATCGGCATTGGCAAACTCGGCCAGCAGCTGGATCAGCTGTTTCGGTTCGCTTTCGGCCGCGGCGAGCATGCGGTCTGCCCAGGTGATGGCCGCATCCCGCTCCTCGCGCCGCTGGGCGATACGCACCCCGACGCGGCGCAGGTTTTCCAGCAGCGCCAGCTGCAGCATGATCGGGAAGGCCCACAATTCGCCCAGCTTCAAGGATTCGACAGTCTGGTAGGCGGCGATGAACCGGGTGGCGTTGTCGCTGTCGACGCGGCCGTCCATGTGGGAGATCAATTCCAGCGCCAGGTCGTAGATGCGGGGGAAGCCGGCCGACAGGCCATCGGCCAGTCGCGGCAACTGCCGGCTGTATCCGCGCGGCAGATGCCGGCGCGCCAGACCGATCTGCTGCTCGATCAGATAGAAATTGTCGAGCAGCCAGGCCTCTGCCGGCACGATCCGTTGTCCCGGCGTCGCGGCGGCAGTGACGACGTCATAGGCCGCCAGCAGAACCTGCGCATTGTCCGCCAGCCGCGGCAGCAACCTGTCCGGCTCCGGACGGGGATCGATTCGATGCTGGCCTGCCAGGGTGACCGCGTGACGCTTCAGCTGCTCGATGCTGAACAGCTCCGAACGCAACAATTCGGTATCCCGGTCGTGACGCAGCGCGTTCCGCGTGCGTGAAGGAAATCCGAGCTCTTTAATGTCGATGACCTTCTCCTTGCTCGAACTCGGGGTGATCAGCGGCACTGGCCTGATGAGAGGTGCCCGGCGAGCACGCCGGGCACGTTTTGCCTGTTGATTCGATCGCGATTTTTTTGCGCTGTTATGGCAGGGATTGAGGGCGTCGGGGTGGAACTGGACAAAATCCGTTATGCGACTGCCCGGAATTGTATGTCCTGTCTTTCAGCTGCGGCAGCACCATCCATCATGACCGGCAGCCGCCTTGCGATCCCAGCCAGGCTTGTGGCGGTCAGGAGAAACGGCGACTACTTGCGCATAAAAAGCAGAAACGCGCCTGCTGCTATTGCACCCACGCCGGCCCAGACGGGGATGTTTACGGTCTCCTTGTCCTTGATCGACAGCTCGATCGGACCCAGCTTGGCCTCGTGCGTGTCCTTGGTATAGGTGAACCCGCCATACAATAAACCGAGACCGCCGGCCACGATCAGCACGATGCCCAACATTTTGACTGCATTCATTTCATCTTCTCCAGTAGGGATGTACGTGATTCGTGCCACAGGCGACGGGGAAGCCGGGTAGAAAGCACGCGTAACCAGCCGCATCGCCCTACCCGGCAGCTCCCAGCATAGAATACTTCCAGGTCGTTACAGACTTCGGCCCTGAATGACACGCACCAGGATCACCACGATCGCGATGACCAGAAGGATGTGAATCAGCCCGCCCATGGTGTATGAGGTGACCAGGCCAAGCAGCCAGAGGATGATCAGGATAATTGCAAGGGTTTGTAACATGTTTTCTGCTCCAGATAAGGGGTGTTTTTGTCGCGGAGCCAGCCATCCGCCGAGTGACCGCGATGCGCCGACCAGGTGGAGCCGGCGCATCGCATGTCGAATATCATTTGCCGACTTCGTGGCCGATGACGCCGCCGACAGCCGCGCCGCCCACGGTTCCGACTGCGCTGCCGCCCGTCAGGACGGCACCGCCGATGGCGCCGACCCCTGCACCGACTGCGGTGTTTTTGTCCTGCGACGACATGTTGGCACATCCGCCCAAGCCGAGCAGGAGGCTCGCGGAAACGGTAACTAGTGTGAGTTGCTGTATGGTTTTCATGGCATTCCTTTGAGGAGCATGGTTTGGAAGTGGCGCATCGGCAAACCCTTGCCGGGCAAGCACTGTGCTTCGCCAGGCGCGCGGTTTTTAGTGTGGCGCCTGGTCGCGGTGCAGACGCCGCACACATGCGGGCCCCGATGATTCAAGCTTAGGGGGCGCTGCCGTCGCCGTCTGTCTGCCAGCGCACATAACGCAGGCAGCGCGCCCATCAAAGGGCTACTCCGTCACTCAGGGACGGCGTGGGTCGGACTGTCACCGCCCTGGCGGTATCTCACATCGCACAGCAGACGGTTCAGTTCCGTCTTCACCACGGCGTAGCACTCGCAGACGCGGGTTTCCAGTCCGGCGCGATCCAGCACCGCGATGTGACCGCGGCGGTAACTGATGACACCCGCATGCTGCAATTTCCCGGCAGCCTCGGTGATGCCTTCGCGGCGCACGCCGAGCATGTTGGCGATCAGTTCCTGCGTCATGACCAATTCGTTCGAGGGCAATCGATCCAGCGTCAGCAACAGCCAGCGGCACAGTTGTTGTTCCACCGAATGGTGCCGATTGCACACCGCGGTCTGCGACATCTGTGTCATCAACGCCTGGGTGTAGCGCAGCAACAAGCGCTGCAGCAAGCCGGCGCGATTGAATTCCTGCAACAGCTTGCGGCTCTCCAGCCGATAAGCGTGTCCCGCGGTCTGCACCACGGCCGAGCTGGAGGTGGTGTCGCCGCCCATGAACAACGACACGCCGACGACGCCCTCGTTGCCCACGCCCGCGGATTCGGACGAAGCGCCAGACTCCATGACGTAGTGCAGTGAGACGATGGCGGAGGTGGGGAAATAGGCGTGCCGCAAGTGGCTGCCGGGCTCGTAGAGCATTTCACCGAGCGGCAGCTGGACCCATTCCAGATGCGCGACCAGGAGGTCGAATTCCGCCGCGGGCAGGGCGGCGAGAAGATGGTTCTGGCTTGGATGATGGGGTGTGGCCATTGCTGATGGTAGCGTTGCTGCGTTCTACTTTTTAGCGGTGATTTCCACCCCGATGCCGCGGTAACCGATAAAGCGGCAGGACTGGGTGAACATCGGTTCGCCGCTGACCCTGAACCGCTGGTGCGAGCCATTGGCATTGACGCGGCTGTATATGAAATCAAGGAAGGGCTGGCGGGCGGCAATGGTGGCCTGAAGATAGGCCCGCTCTTCCTCGTTCCAGCCCGTGACATGACCGTCGGCGGCTTCCCCCGTAAGGGCGCCGACACGGATGCCGAGCATCTCCAGGACCGGGCCGGAAACCTTGGTGAAATTCATGTTCTCGTCCTGCTCCCAGTACCAGTCGGAGGCCAGTTCGGTCAGGCTGCGATAGCGCGCTTCACTTTCGCGTAATTCGGCGGTCCGCTCCCGCACTGTCTGTTCCAGTACCTGGTTGTAATGGTCGAGTTTCTTGTATAGCAGACGTACCTCCAGCATGTTATGGATGCGTGCCCTGGCTTCGACCAGGTCGAACGGCTTGCTGATGAAATCCTTGGCGCCGGCCTGCAAAGCACGCAGCTTGTGGCCGGGCTGGGCGGTGATCACAAGGACCGGCAGGTAGCCGTCGGCTTCGTTGGTCTTGAGGCCTTCCATCACCTGGAACCCATCCATACCGGGCATCTGCAGGTCGAGCAGGATCAGGTCGTAGTGGTTCTTGCGATGCAGCGCGAACACCTCGCGCGGATTCATGGTCGAGTCAACGTTGACGTAGCCGGCTTCACTCAGCATCTGCGCGAGCAGCATGACGTTGGGTTCCTGGTCGTCGACGATCAGAATGCTGGCGTTCAGCATTTCCGACTCGTTCAGCATCATGTTTGATCCTTTTTTGCTGCGCGGTTCGCTGGGGTTTTTGCGTGGGTCAATGCCACATCCAGTGCATCCAGGAAGGAATTGACCTTGATCGGCTTGGTCAGGTAATTGAAAAACCCGGCCGCGAGGGCTTGCTCGATGTCACTGGCCAGGGCATTGGCGCTCAACGCGATGATCGGAATATGCGCCGTCATCGGGTCCGCGCGCAGGATGGTCATGGCTTCGACGCCGCTGATGCCGGGAAGGTTGATGTCCATCAAAATCACCTCCGGCTGATAAGCGCGCGCGAACTCGATGCCGAGGTTGCCGTCCGCCACGGAGAGCAGCCGCAGGTCGGGGCGGCGCGCAATGATTTGCTCGACCAGTTCCAGATTATCCGGATTGTCCTCGACGTAGAGCAGGGTACGCAGCGGGGTGCCATCCGGCAAGCGCGGCTGCCGCAGTGCCGCATCCGGGTCTTCCTGGACAGCAAGATGCGGCGCCGCGGTCAGGCCCAATTCCACCCAGAACACGCTGCCCGTGCCGACGGTGCTGTCCACGCCGATGACGCCCCCCATCAGCTCGACCAGCCGTTTGGTCACCACCAGGCCGATGCCCGTGCCTTCCTCTGTGCCAGTCTCCTTGCCGAGCCGGTTGAACGGCTGGAACAACTGCGCAAGCTGGTCCGGCGCCAGCCCTGCACCGGTGTCGCGGACGCTGATGCGGATCGAATCCGGCGGGCACGGGATGCACTCCACGTCCACCGTGCCGCCCGGCTTGTTGTACTTGATGGCGTTGAACAGCAGATTGATCAGAACCTGTTTGAGCCGGGTCCGGTCGGCTTTGACAAAGAAAGGTGTCCTGAAGCGCGGAAAGCTCATGCCGATGCCGCGCTTCTGGGCCTGCGGCTCAATCATGGCCCGGCATTCGAGCATGACATCGGCCAGCGAGACGGGCTCCTGCGACAGCGTCACCTTGCCCGACTCGATCAGCGCGAGATCGAGGATTTCGTTGATCAGTTCCAGCAGGTACCAACCGCCCTTCAGAATCTGGTCGAGGCTGCGCTGCTGAATAAGGGTCGGTTGCGGCGTTCCGGATTCCATGAGCTGGGCGAAACCAAGGATCGCATTGAGTGGTGTGCGCAGTTCATGGCTCATGCCGGAGAGAAAGTCAGATTTTGCGCGGTTGGCTTTGTCTGCCGCGGCCATCGCCTCGTTCAGCTTCGCTTCGACCTGCTTGCGCACTGAGTTGTCGGTGCCGATCAAGAGGTAGCCGATGAGCGCGTCATGGTCATCGCGCAGCGCCGTGATCGACACGTTGGCGTCAAAGCGGCTGCCATTCTTGCGGATGATGGTCGTCTCGTAGACGTCGTAGACGTCCTCGATTCCGCGCGACGCCTTGAAAGCCAATGCCTCGAAGCCGGGCGCGATGGGGGTGGCGAGTTCGATGCTCAGCGCCTGCGCGCGTGCCATCACGTCCTGCGGATCATGCATCTCGCTTGGACTGATCCGGTTCACGACTTCAGCGGCGTCGTAGCCCAGCAAGCGCTCGGCGCCGACATTGAATAGCTGGATGATGCCTTTCTCGTCGGTGGCGATGATCGCGAAATTGGCGCTGGTGAGGATTGCGTTCTGCAAGGCCCCCGTTTTAAGCAAGGCCTCCTGGCGCTGCGTTTCGCTGCTGCCTGTCGCCTTGCCGACAGCGTCGACAAGGGCGGAAGCGTTTCCTGTTTCGGACATGGTGGGGTTCCGTGAAAAGCGTACGACGATCCGGGGGGAAGGCTACGCTTGTTTTGGGCAACAAAACAATGGGGCCGCCGCAGTCGGACAAGAAACCGGGTTTCTCCAAGGTTGAGCCTGGATCATCGCGGGCTTTCACATGATTTTCTGTGCGCTGGCACACATAAGCCGGTCGGGCCCGGGTCGCCACGATTTTCGACCGTTGCGGCCTGAAAGCCGATTTCTGTGCGTGGTTAGGCTGCTAGCCCAGCGACACCCCCATCCAGGCGCCAATGAAATACGTCGCCAGCCCCGCCACCCCGCCGATGCCGAGCATGCGTAGGCCGCAGAGCATGGCGTGGCGGCCGGTGAACAGGCTCATGCTGGCGCCGACGGCGAACAGGCCCAGCGCTGTGAGCGCAATCGAGGCGGCGAGCGCTTCGCCGTGGCCGAACAGGAACGGCGCCAGCGGCAGGGCTGCGCCGGCGGTGAAGGCGGCGAACGACGAGCTTGCCGCCACCCAGGGCGAACCGAGTTCGTCGGGGTTGAGCCCGAGCTCCTCGCGCGCCAGCGTGTCCAATGCGCGCTCCGGGTCCTGCATCAGGGTGTCGGCCACGCGCCGCGCCTCGTCCGCCGGCATGCCCTTGGCGGCGTAGATCAGCGCCAGTTCGGCGGCCTCTTCTTCCGGGTAGGTTTCCAGTTCGTCGCGTTCAAGGCCGATCTGGTATTGGAACATTTCGCGCTGCGCGCGCACTGACACGTATTCGCCCGCTGCCATCGAGAATGCGCCCGCCAGCAGGCCGGCCACGCCAGTCAGCACGATGACCGACGGCTCCTGCGCCGCGCCGGCGACGCCGTAGATCAGCGCGGCATTCGATACCAGGCCGTCGTTGACGCCGAACACGCCGGCACGCAGGGCATTGCCGGCGGCGCCGTTCCGGTGGTGCTTGCCGATGTCGTCGCGTTTGAGCGGCATGGGATGCGGCGGTGCATGCGAATAGAGCACCATGCCGCGCACCTTCATTGCCGCCAGCACGCCGCGCATGGCGTGCGGCTTGAAGGTGCGGGTGAGGCGGGCAACCACGCGGGTGCGCAGGTCGGGCCGGAATGCAGCCGGTGCTTCGCCGCCGTTTTCCACGATGGCATTCAGCCAGATGTCGGCCTGCTTGTCGGCGGCCTGCGCCAGCTCGTCAAACAGCGCCGCGCGCGGGGTGCCGCGTTCGCAGTCGGCCACCACGCGATAGAGCCAGGCCGAGCGCTTTTCCTCCTGCCAGGATTCGTATGGGTCGCTCATTTTGTAAAAAATGCTTGAACCACAGAGGCACAGAGGCACAGAGAAGAGACACGTTGAATGCGATGCGCTACGTGACCACCCAATCCAGAGTAAGCAGCGAATCGAAGGGGTTTCTCTGTGCCTCTGTGTCTCTGTGGTGAGAGTTCGTTATTCATGCGGCTCCCCGGCGGTATTGAATGGCCTCGGCAAGATGCGCGGAAGTAATGGCGTCGCTGCCGGCCAGATCGGCCACGCTGCGCGCCAGCTTGAGCACGCGGTGGTAGGCGCGCGCCGACAGGTTCAAGCGGACAATCGCCTGCTTCAGCAGGGCTTCGCTGGCCGCATCCAGCGTGCAGTGCCGGTCGATTTCCTGCGTGCCGAGCGCGGCGTTGGGTTTGCCCTGGCGCTGCATCTGGCGCTCGCGTGCAGCCTGCGCCCGTTCGCGGATGGTGGTACTGGGTTCGCCCGCGCCGGCCTGCATCAGTTCGTCCTGCGTCAGCGCCGGCACGCTGATCTGGATGTCGATGCGGTCGAGCAGCGGCCCGGAAATGCGCCCGCGGTAGCGAGCGATCTGGTCCGGCGTGTCGCGGCATGCCTGGGTAGGGTGACCGAGGGAACCGCAGGGGCAGGGGTTCATTGCGGCGACGAGCTGGAAACACGCCGGGAAATCCGCCTGCCGCGCCGCGCGCGAAATCGTGATGCGGCCGGTTTCCAGCGGTTCGCGCAGCACTTCCAGCACCTGCCGTGAAAACTCCGGCAGCTCGTCGAGAAACAGCACGCCGTGATGCGCCAGCGAAATCTCGCCCGGGCGCGGATTGCTGCCGCCGCCCACCAGCGCCACCGCGGAGGCGGTGTGGTGCGGCGCGCGGAAGGGGCGGCGGCGCCAGTGCTCGAAGCGGAAACCGCCGTTGAGCGAGGCGACGGCGGCGGCTTCCAGCGCCTCGGCCTCGTCCATCGCCGGCAGGATGCCGGGAATGCGCGCGGCGAGCATCGACTTGCCGGTGCCGGGCGGACCCGCCATCAGCACCGAGTGGCCGCCCGCGGCGGCGACCTCGAGCGCACGCTTGGTGGCGGCCTGGCCCTTGACGTCGGTGAAGTCGGGATAGTCCGGCACCGCAGCCGTCGGGTCCGATACGGGTTCGAGGAGCGTGCCCTGGCCAGCCAGCCATGCGCACACCTCCAGCAGGCTGGCCGCGCCGAGCGTGTCGACGCCGCTGGCCAGTGCGGCTTCGCCGGCCGACACTGCGGGCAGCACCAGCAGCCGGCCGGCGCTGCGGGTGGCCAGCGCCATCGCCAGCGCGCCGCGCACCGGCCGCAACTCTCCGGTCAACGCCAGTTCGCCGGCGAATTCGGTTTGCTTGAACTTGTCGGCGGGAATCTGGCCGGAGGCAGCAAGAATCGCCAGCGCGATCGGCAGATCGAAGCGCCCGGATTCCTTGGGCAGATCGGCCGGGGCGAGGTTCACCGTGATGCGGCGCGCCGGGAATTCGAAGCGCGCGTTCTGGATCGCCGCGCGTACGCGGTCGCGTGCTTCCTTCACCTCGGTTTCCGGCAGGCCCACCAAAGTAAACGCCGGCAAGCCGTTGGCCAGATGCGCCTCGACCACCACCTCGGGTGCGTCCATGCCGTTCAATGCACGGCTCTTGACGACGGCGACGGCCACTTAGCCTTCTTCGCGCTGCTGCTTTTCCAACTCGGCCAGGCGCGCTTCCAGTTGCGCCAGCTTCTCGCGCGTGCGCGCCAGCACGTCGGTCTGCACGTCGAATTCCTCGCGGCTCACCATGTCGAGCTTGCCGAGCATCGAGGTCACGCCGGCCTTGAGGTTCTGTTCGATGTCTTTCGCGGGCGACTGCTTCAGCACCTCGCCCAGCTTGTTGGCCAGATCGTTGATGAAAGCGGGATTGGGGAATTTTGGATTCGGGTTCATGGCGACCTCCAGTCAAGCTGGGAGTGTAGCAAGCCCTGCGTGCGTGGCGTAACGGGCAGCATGCTACGGCGGCACAAATAGTGTGCATGACGTTTTTATGGCGCACCATGAAAGTGCGGTCTATGCTGGGTTTTGCGGTGTGCAAAATCTAACTATATGTTTTTTATGAAAATAAAATCTGGCACAGCTTATGCTCAGCATGGGGTGCAATTTTGCGCGCCTTCATTTTGGGAGAAGTTCATGAAAAAACTAGTACACGCTTTGGTTTTGACCGGTTTGGTGGGCGCGCCCACTTTTGCGCTGGCGGCTGAACCCGCTTCGCCCCATACCCTGACGGGCAACATTACGCTGACCTCGGATTACATTTTCCGGGGGGTGTCACAGACCCAGAATGGCCCGGCTATCCAGGGTGGGTTCGACTATGCGCATTCCAGTGGTTTCTACGCAGGTACCTGGGCCTCCAACGTTGATTGGGTTTCCCAGGGGTACAAAACAAACAACAGCATGGAGATCGATCTCTATGGCGGCTACAAGGGATCGGTGGGTGATGTTGGTTATGACGTTGGCGCCATTACCTACTATTACCCCGGCGACAGAATCCCTGGCACCGCAAGCCCCGATACCACTGAAATCTATCTGGGCGCGAGCTGGAAATTTCTAAGCCTGAAGTATAGCCATGTCGTTTCGAAAAATTTCATCGGCTGGGTGGGGGCGGGTGGCTCGGATACCCGCAACAGTAACTACCTCGAACTGAATGCCAGCTACGACCTCGGCAGCGGCTGGGGGGTGATGGGTCATGTGGGTCACCAGAAGGTCAAAAACCTGAGCGGCGCCGACTATACGGACTGGAAAATCGGCGTGAGCAAGGATATCGGTTTCGGCGTCGTTTCTCTGGCCTACTCCGACACGGATGCCAATACCGGTTTGTACACCCTGGGTGGCGAGACAATTGCGGACGGTCGCGCTTTCCTGTCCTTTTCCAAGTCCTTCTAACCTGGTCTACACGCATGCGGCTCGCCCCCGAAGCACAAGGGCGGGCTGAGGCCGGATGAACTGTTCAATTGGGAGATAGCTATGAAATTCGTAACGGCAATCATCAAGCCGTTCAAGCTGGATGAAGTGCGCGAGGCATTGTCCGCCATCGGTGTCACCGGCTTGACGGTCACGGAAGTCAAAGGATTCGGACGTCAAAAAGGCCACACCGAGCTGTATCGCGGTGCGGAGTACGTGGTCGATTTTCTGCCCAAAGTGAAGATTGAAGTCGCCATCAAGGCCGAGCTGCTGGAGCGTGTGATCGAGGCGATCGAGAAGGCGGCCAACACCGGCAAGATCGGCGACGGAAAAATCTTTGTCACCAGCCTGGAGCAGGTCGTGCGCATCCGCACGGGCGAATCCGGCCCCGACGCCCTGTGAGGAGATGGACATGAAAAAACTATTTGCTTCGTTGGGCCTGATGTTTGCCCTGTTGTCTCCCGGCCTGACGCTGGCGCAGGATGCTGCTGCCCCGGTGGAAGAAACCGCAGTGGTCGAAACGGTTGAAGCCGTCGCAGCGGAAGCGCCTGTCGCTGAAGTGGCTCCGGCCGGGGAAGCCGCCGCGCCCGTGCCAGACAAGGGCGACACGACCTGGATGATGGTTTCCACCCTGCTGGTGATCCTGATGATCATTCCGGGTGTGGCGCTGTTCTATGGCGGCCTGGTGCGTGCCAAGAACATGCTGTCGGTGCTGACCCAGGTGATGGCGATCTTCTGTCTGATCGCGATCCTGTGGGCGGTGTACGGCTACTCGCTGGCCTTCGGCGATGGCGGCAGCATGAACTGGGCGATCGGCGATCTCTCGAAGATGTTCCTCGCCGGCATCACGCCCGACAGCACCGCGGCGACCTTCAGCGACGGCGTGGTGATTCCCGAATTCACCTTCGTCGCCTTCCAGCTGACCTTTGCCGCCATCACCGTGGCGCTGATCGTCGGCGGCCTGGCCGAGCGGGTGAAGTTCTCCGCGCTCCTGGTGTTCGCGGTGCTGTGGTTCACCTTCTCCTACCTGCCGATCGCGCACATGGTGTGGGCAACGGGCGGCTACCTGTTCGAAGCGGGCGACCTCGACTTCGCGGGCGGCACCGTGGTGCACATCAACGCCGGTATCGCCGCGCTGGTCGGTGCCATCGTGCTGGGCAAGCGCATCGGCTACGGCCGTGATGCGATGCCGCCGCACAGCCTGCCGATGACCATGATCGGCGCCTCGCTGCTGTGGGTGGGCTGGTTCGGCTTCAACGCCGGCTCCAACCTGGAAGCCACCGGCGGCGCTGCGCTCGCCTTCATCAACACCATCCTCGCCACCGCTGCGGCGGGCCTCGCCTGGATGTTCGCCGAGTGGATGCTGCGCGGCAAGCCCTCCATGCTGGGCGTGGCGTCGGGCGTGGTGGCCGGTCTGGTCGCGATCACCCCGGCGGCCGGCCTGGTCGGCCCGATGGGCGGCATCGTCCTCGGCGCGGTCGCCGGCGTGGTCTGCCTGTGGGGCGTCACCGGCCTGAAAAAGATGCTGGGCTACGACGACTCGCTCGACGTCTTCGGTATCCATGGCATCGGCGGCATCATCGGCGCCATCGGCACTGGCATCTTCGTGTCGCCGGCGCTGGGCGGCGTGGGCGTCGATGGCTACTCGATGGCCGGCCAGGTGGTGACGCAGGCGACCGGCGTGCTGATCACCATCGTGTGGTCGGGTGTGGTGAGCCTGGTGGCGTTCAAGCTGATCGACATGACCATGGGTCTGCGCGTCAGCGAAGAGCAGGAACGCGAAGGCCTTGACACCGCCAGCCACGGCGAGCGGGCCTACAACGCGTAAGTCATCTCCCTTTCTCCGAAGGATCTTGGGGCGCTCTGCAGGGCGCCCCTTTTTATTGGGCGCTGTTCGCGCATGCCGTGCGTCAGGATCGTGCAGAACCGTTTTGGTGCACGACGGATCACGCTTGCACCAATGCGGATCGGATTGCGGCACGGCGTGCCGCGGATCGGTCCGGGCACACCCAGAAACCCTCTTCCAATACATATGCTTGCGCGATTTGACAGACTCTGGCACAGCCGTTGCTTTTGGTAGAACAACGGGAAAAGCGGCGCATTGTCGACCGCAAGAACCGCAAATGTGCAGCTAGGGTTCCGGTCTCGTTCGAGATGTCTGGTCCGAGAGCTGCCGGCACCGCCGAAGGCGGGGCTCCACGGAGGGACAAAAGCCCGGGAGAGTGCGATCGCGCGACGCTTTCTCCGGAATTGACCTTGACCTTCCAACCAGGAGCCTTACATGAATATCGCGCGCCTTACCCGTACTCTCATCGTCAGTATCGGTTTTGCCCTGCTGACGCAACCCATGACGGCGCAAGCCGAAGTCAAGATCGGCGTGTCCGACTGGCCGGGCTGGGTGGCCTGGTACGTCGCCGAGCAGAAGGGCTTCTTCAAGAAGCACGGCGCCGACGTCAAGCTGGTCTGGTTCGCCAACTACACCGATTCGATCAGCGCCCTGTCGGCCGGCCAGGTCGACGGCAATTCGCAGACCTGGGGCGACACCATGGCGCCGCTGGCCAAGGGCGTGGCGCTGAAGACCATCCTGGTCAACGACAACTCGGCCGGCAACGACGCGCTGATGGTGGGTCCGAAGATCAAGTCGTTCAAGGACCTGAAGGGCAAGAAAGTCGCGCTGGAGGAATACAGCGTGTCGCACTTCCTGCTCACCATGGCGTTGAACAAGAATGGCATGACGCTGAAGGACGTGCAGGTGGTGAACCTCTCCGCCGGCGATGCCGCCGCCGCCTTCATGGCCGGCCGCGTGGATGCCGCCGTGGTGTGGAACCCGTGGGTGAACACCATCCAGGCCAGCGGCAAGGGCAAGCCGCTCTTCACCTCGGCCGACGTGCCGGGCATGGTGCCCGACCTGCTGGTGGTGCAGGAAAAATCGCTCAAGGCCAAGCGCAAGGACTTCATCGGCATGGTCAAGGCCTGGTACGACGTCGAAGCCTTCCTGCGCAGCAACCCGGATGAAGCGACGAAGATCATGGCCAAGGTCGTCGGTATGGATGCGAAGGAATACAAGGTCTTCCTGCCGGGAACCAAGTTCTTCGACCAGCAGGCCAACCTCAGGGCTTTCGGCCCGGCGACCGATCCCACTTCGCTGCTGGGCGTGGCGCCGACCATTTCCAGGTTCCTGCTCGACAACAAGCTGATGGAAGGCAAGGTCGACTTCGCCAAAGGGATCGATGCCTCGCTGGTGAAGGAAGTGGCCGGCGTCAAGTAATAAGTAATAGGGAGACGTGACAATGCCATCCAGATCCGGCACCCGGCCGCGCCGCCCCGGCATGTGGTCCATCCGTGGACCGTTTGCCAGGAATCAGTACTGGCTATTCGCCGCGCTCGGGCTGCTGGTGCCGCTGGGCCTGTGGTGGTTCGTGTCGAGTGGGGCGGCAGTGGACAAGGTGTTCCTGCCCGGCCCGGCCGACGTGTTCAACCGGCTGGTCACCTGGTACACGGAAGACGATCTGATGTCCGACATGGGCATCAGCATCTACCGCGTCACCGTCGGCTTCCTCGTCTCGGCCACCCTCGCGCTGCCGCTGGCGCTGATGATCGGCACCTTCCGTCCGGTGCAGGCGATGCTGGAACCGCTCACCGACTTCATCCGCTACATGCCGGCGGTGGCTTTCATTCCGCTGGTGATGCTGTGGGTGGGGATCGAGGAGTCGTCCAAGATCGCCATCATCTTCATCGGCACCTTTTTCCAGATGGTGCTGATGATGGCCGAGGATGTGCGCCGCGTGCCGCTGGCGCAGATCGAGGCGGCGCAGACCATGGGGGCACAGAAGGGCGAGACCATCAAGCTGGTGATCTTCCAGGCCGCCAGGCCGGCGCTGCTCGACACCCTGCGCGTCACCATGGGCTGGGCCTGGACCTATCTGGTGGTGGCCGAGCTGGTCGCCGCCAATTCCGGCCTCGGCTACTCGATTCTGAAGGCGCAGCGCTTTTTGCAGACCGACAAGATTTTCGTCGGCATCATCCTGATCGGGCTCATCGGCCTGGTCATGGATCAGCTGTTCCGCCTCGCGCACCGCAAGGCCTTCCCCTGGCTGTATCTAAAATCATGACCATGCCGAAAATTTCCACCCAGCATGTCGGCAAGGTGTTCGGCGAAGGCCGCCACCAGGTCGAAGCGCTGAAGGACGTCAGCCTCGACATCGCCGACAACGAATTCGTCACCTTCGTCGGCGCCTCCGGCTGCGGCAAGTCGACGCTCCTGCGCATCATCGGCGGGCTTGAATACCACACGGCGGGCGAAGTCCTGGTCGACAACCAGGCCATCCTGGGCCCGGGTGCCGACCGTGCCATGGTGTTCCAGCACTACAGTCTCTATCCCTGGCTCAAGGTGATGGAGAACATCAAGTTCAGCCGCCGCCTGAAGCATGGCCGCGAGAACATCAACGAGGCCGACGTCGAGGCCGCCTCTGGGCGCGCCGATGCGTTGCTCGCCCTGATGGGCCTCACCGCCGCGGCGGAGGCCTGGCCCAACCAGCTCTCCGGCGGCATGCAGCAGCGTGTCGCCATTGCCCGCGCGCTGATGGGGCGGCCGGAGATCCTGCTGATGGACGAGCCCTTTGGCGCACTCGACGCACAGACGCGCGAGGTGATGCACGACCTCATCCTGCACGTGCACCGGCTGGAAAAGCCCACGCTCGCCTTCGTCACCCATGACGTCGAGGAGGCGATCTACCTGGCCGATCGCGTCGTGCTGATGGCGCCGCGCCCCGGCCGCATCGACACCATCTACCAGGTGCCGCTGCCCGCCGAGCGCGAGCAGGACATGAAGCACAGCCCGGAATTCCTGCGCCTGAAAAAGGAAATCCTTGCCCGCATCCGCGAGACCTCGGGCATGAAGACCGATCAGGGCATGCTGGATCAGTTGAATCTCACGACCGCGGCTTGAACCGGCACTCATTCATCGACTGGACATCACATGGCACAAACGCTTAATCCCTTGCCACCCGACTTGTTTCTCTGGGAAGAGCTGCTTCCAGGCGGCTGTCACTGGTCGGGCATCCTGCGCCGCGGCAACGCGCTCCGGCTCGCCGATCTGACCGGCCGCGCCAACGTCTCGGCGCTGTTCTATAACGCCGAGGAAAAACTCGAGCGCTACAACATGGCCGACACGCTCAAGGCGCAGCACACCGCGCACCTCACGACGGGCCATGTCTGCTATTCCGACATGGGGCACGTGCTGTGCTCGGTGGTCAACGATAGCTGCGGCTGGCACGACACGATGTGCGGCACCAGCAACGCCGGGACGGTCAGGGCGAAGTACGGCGAAGCGACCTATCAGACCCACCGCAACGCCATGCACCGCAACGGGCGCGACGGCCTGCTGATCGAACTCGGCAAGTGGGGACTGGGCAAGCGCGACGTGGTGCCGAACGTGAATTTCTTCAGCAAGGTGGTGGCCGACGAGGCCGGCCGGCTGCATTTCGACGAAGCGAATTCGCGTCCCGGCGCCTACGTCGACCTGCGTTTCGAAATGAACGTGCTGGTCGTGCTCTCCGCCGCGCCGCACCCGCTCGATCCGCGCCCCGACTATGCGCCGGGCGACGTCATGCTGACCGCGTGGAAGGCCGGCACGCCGGGTGCGGACGACACCTGCCGCAACGCCTGCGCGGAAAACCAGCGCGGCTTCTATCAAACCGAAATCCTGTACCGCTGAGGCCAGACATGAGCACCTTCAACCTTGTCGAAAGCCCTTTTGATCCCAAGCAGGCCATCGTCGATGCCGTTGTCAACGCCGGCGACCCGTGGATCCACGAAATCAAGAAGGGCCAGATCTTCCGCATCCTCGACCTCGAAGGCAACCAGGCGGTCGACACGCTGTTCTACAACGCCCGCGCCCCCGAGGAACGCTACAGCGCCGCCGACACCGTGCGCGCGCAGGGTGCGCTCTATCTCACCGCCGGCACCCAGCTGATGTCGACCGAGGGCAGGGCGATGCTGACGATTACCGCCGACACCTGCGGCCGCCACGACACGCTCGGCGGCGCCTGCTCGTGCGAGAGCAACGCCGTGCGCTACGCGCTCGACAAGCGGCCGATGCATTCCTGCCGTGACAGCTTCCTGCATGCGCTCGCGCACTACGACGGCGGGCTCACCAAGCGCGACATCACCAGCAACATCAACTTCTTCATGAACGTGCCGGTGACGCGTGAGGGCGGCCTGACCTTCGCCGACGGCGTGTCGGCGCCCGGCAAATATGTGGAAATGCGCGCCGAGATGGACGTGCTGTGCCTGATCTCCAACTGCCCTCAGCTCAACAATCCGTGCAACGCCTACAACCCGACGCCGGTCCGGGTGCTGATCTGGGACGCGCCCAAACAATAAAACCTGACGGCGGGACGCCCCGCCGCGGAGACTGCACGCGGGACGACCCGCAAGGAAGCAAAACATGTTCGACAAGGTTCTCATCGCCAACCGCGGCGCCATCGCCTGCCGCATCATCCGCACCCTGCGCACGATGGGGGTGAAATCGGTCGCCGTCTATTCCGAGGCCGACCGTCATTCGCTGCACGTGCGCCTCGCCGACGAGGCTGTCGAGATCGGACCGGCGCCGGCGGCGCAGAGCTACCTGCGCGCCGAGAAGATTCTCGAAGCGGCCAAGGCCACCGGCGCCCAGGCGATCCATCCGGGCTACGGCTTCCTTTCCGAGAACCCCGGCTTCGCTGAGGACTGCGCGGCAGCGGGCATCGCCTTCATCGGGCCGAGTCCTGCGCAGATGCGCGCCTTCGGCCTCAAGCACACCGCGCGCGACCTGGCCGAGCACAACAAGGTGCCGCTGCTGCCGGGTTCCGGCCTGCTCGCGGACGCCGGCCACGCCCAGGCCGAGGCCGCGCGCATCGGCTACCCGGTGATGCTGAAGAGCACCGCCGGCGGCGGCGGCATCGGCATGCGCTTGATCTGGAGCGCCGACGAACTGGTCGAAGCCTTCCAGTCGGTCGAGCGGCTGGCCCGCGCCAACTTCAAGGAGGCCGGCATTTTTCTCGAAAAATACGTCGAGCGCGCGCGCCATATCGAAGTGCAGATCTTCGGCGACGGCCGCGGCCACGTGGTCGCGCTGGGCGAGCGCGATTGCTCGGTGCAGCGTCGCAACCAGAAAGTGATCGAGGAAACCCCCGCACCCGGCCTCACCGACATGCAACGTGAGCAATTGCGCGCTACCGCGGTGCGCCTGGGCGAGGCCGTCGGCTACCGCTCCGCCGGCACCGTCGAATTCGTGTACGACACCTTGAGCGGCGCGTTCTATTTCCTGGAAGTGAACACGCGCCTGCAGGTCGAGCACGGCGTCACCGAGGAAGTCACCGGCGTCGATCTGGTCGAGTGGATGGTGAAGGAGGCTGCCGGCGAGCTGGACTTGTCCGGCTTCAGGGCCGAACCCAAGGGCGCGTCCATGCAGGTGCGCCTCTACGCCGAAGACCCGGGCAAGGATTTCCAGCCCGCCGCCGGCGTATTGACCGAAGTGGTGTTTCCGGCCGACGCCCGCATCGAAACCTGGGTCGAGCGCGGTTCCGACGTGTCGCCGTTCTACGACCCCATGGTCGCCAAGATCATCGTCAAGGGCAGCGACCGTGCCGAGGCGCTGGCCAAGATGCAGCGGGTGCTCGCGCACACACGCGTCGCCGGCATCGAGACCAACCTCGGTTACCTCGCCCAGATCGTGCGCGACGCGGTGTTCAGGGAGGGGCGCCAGACCACGCGCTACCTCAACGCCTTCCACTACCGCCCGGCGACCCTCGACGTCATCGAGCCCGGCGTGCAGAGCAGCATCCAGGACTGGCCGGGACGCACCGGTTACTGGGACGTCGGCGTGCCGCCCTCCGGTCCGATGGATGCGCTGGCGCTGCGCCTCGCCAATAAACTGGCGGGCAATGAAGAGGGTGCGGCTGGACTGGAACTGACGGTGGCCGGCCCCACGCTGCGCTTCAACTGCGACAGCGTGATCGCGCTGGCCGGCGCCGATATGGGCGCCGAACTCGAGGGACAGCCGCTCGCCAACTGGGCCGCGCATGCGGTGAAGGCCGGCTCGCTGCTGAAACTGGGTGCCATCAGGGACACCGGCTGTCGCGCCTACCTCGCGGTGCGCGGCGGCTTCGACGTGCCGGATTATCTCGGCAGCAAAGCCACCTTCACCCTCGGCCAGTTCGGCGGCCATGCCGGGCGCACGTTGCGGGCCGGCGACGTGCTGCATATCCCGCCCGTCACCCCGGCGGACGCCGGGGTCCAGTTGAACGCACTGGATACCGGCATTCACCCGCAAGGGGTAGGCCATGGTTGTAAAGCCGCTGAAGCGGCAACAACCATGCACCGCCGGTATGACGATCCTCCCGCCTACACCCACGCCTGGGAAATCGGCGTGCTGTACGGCCCGCACGGCGCACCGGACTTCTTTACCGACGCCGACATCGACATGTTCTTTTCCACCGACTGGGAAGTGCATTACAACTCCAGCCGCACCGGCGTACGGTTAATCGGCCCGCGCCCGCAGTGGGCGCGCAAGGACGGTGGCGAGGCCGGCCTGCATCCGTCCAACATCCACGACAACGCCTACGCCATCGGCGCGGTCGACTTCACCGGCGACATGCCGGTGATCCTCGGCCCGGACGGCCCCAGCCTCGGCGGCTTCGTCTGCCCCGCCACCATCGTGCAGGCCGAGCTGTGGAAGATGGGCCAGCTGCGCCCCGGTGACACCGTACGTTTCAAGCGCCTGAGCCAGACGCAGGCTGAGCAGATGGAAGCGGAGCAGGATGCCGCCATCGCGACCCTGTCATTCCGGGCTGCGACCCGGAATCCAGAAATTAGACTGGACCCCGGCACAGGCCGGAATGACGACGAACTCGCCGAACCCGTCCTCCACCGCATCCCCGAAACCGACAACCCCGTCGCCGTGGCCTACCGCCGCGCCGGCGACAAATATCTGCTGGTCGAATATGGCCCGCTGGTGCTCGACCTTAACCTGCGCTTCCGCGTGCACGCGCTGATGACCCGGCTGCAGGCCGATTCCGTGCCGGGCATCCTCGACCTTACCCCCGGCATTCGTTCGCTGCAGGTGCACTACGACTCGCGCGTGCTGCCGCTGCAGAAGCTGATGGAGTTGCTGCTGGCGGCGGAAAAGGCGCTGCCCGCCATCGAGGACATGCAGGTGCCCACCCGCATCGTACATATCCCGCTGTCGTGGGACGATGCCGCCACGCGGCTGGCGATCGAGAAATACATGCAGTCGGTGCGCAAGGACGCGCCCTGGTGCCCGAGCAACATCGAGTTCATCCGCCGCATCAACGGACTGGACAGCATCGACGAGGTGAAGCGCATCGTCTTCGACGCCAGCTACCTGGTGCTGGGTTTGGGCGACGTCTATCTAGGCGCGCCGGTGGCGACGCCGGTCGACCCGCGCCATCGTCTCGTCACCACCAAATACAACCCCGCCCGCACCTGGACCCCGGAAAACGCCGTCGGCATCGGCGGCGCCTACCTATGCGTCTACGGCATGGAAGGCCCCGGCGGCTACCAGTTTGTCGGCCGCACCCTGCAGATGTGGAACCGCTGGCGAGCAACCCGAGACTTCACCGGCGGCAAGCCGTGGCTGCTGCGTTTCTTCGACCAGGTGCGCTTCTTCCCGGTGAGCGAGGCCGAGCTTTTGAAAATCCGCGAGGACTTCCCGCTCGGGCGCTACCAATTGAAGGTGGAGGAAACCACCTTCAGCCTGCGCGACTACAACACCTTCCTCGCCGACAACGCCGAGTCCATCGCCGCCTTCAAGGCGCGGCAACAGGCCTCGTTCGACGCCGAGCGCGAACGCTGGCGCGCGAGCGGCCAGGCCGAATACGCCAGCGACATCACCGTCGCCGAAGCCTCCACCGACAGCGAACTCGACCTGCCCGAAAACGGCCGCGCCGTTGCCAGCCACGTCGCCGGCAATGTCTGGAAGGTGGAAGTCGAAGAGGGCGCCGAAGTGAAGCAGGGCGATCCGCTCGTCATCGTCGAATCGATGAAGATGGAGTTCGCCGTGCTGGCGCCGTGCGATGGCCGCATCCACAAGGTGTTCTGCCGCGAAGGCGGGCAGGTGAGCGCCGGGCAGGATTTGCTGGTGTTGGTGAGCGAGTGAGGCGCGCAGCATGAATGTCTCGCTCGACATCGCCAGCCTGCGCCGCCTGTATCAGTCCGGCGAACTCATTCCGCTTAAACTGGTGGAAGATTTGCTTGCCCGTCTGGCCGGCGAGGACTCCCACCGCATCTGGATCACCCGCCTCGATGCTGACGCCCTGCGCGCCTACGCCCGCAAGCTCGAAGGCCAGGACATCGCGAGCCTGCCGCTCTACGGCATCCCCTTCGCCATCAAGGACAACATCGACCTCGCCGGCCTGCCCACCACCGCCGCCTGCCCCGAGTATGCGTACACGCCGGAGCGGCACGCCACCGTCGTGCAGCGCCTGATCGACGCCGGCGCCATTGCCATCGGCAAGACCAACCTCGACCAGTTCGCCACAGGCCTCAATGGCACCCGCTCGCCCTACGGCGCCTGCCGCAACGCCTTCAACCCCGACTACATCTCCGGCGGCTCCAGCTCCGGCTCGGCGGTGGCGGTGGCGCTCGGGCTGGCGAGCTTCTCGCTCGGCACCGACACCGCCGGCTCCGGCCGCGTGCCCGCCGCGTTCAACAACCTCGTCGGCCACAAGCCGAGCTGCGGCGCGCTGTCCACACGCGGCGTGGTTCCCGCCTGCCGCTCGCTCGATGCGGTGTCGATCTTCGCGCTCACCGCCGAGGACGCCGAGCGCGTGCTGGTGGTCGCCGCCGGCTTCGATGCCGACGATGAATATTCGCGTCCGCTTGCACCGCACGGTTTCGACTTCGGCCGCGCAGCCAATTTCAGATTCGGCGTGCCGACGCAAAAGGATCTGGAATTCTTCGGCAACGCCGACGCGGAAAGACTGTTCGGCGAGGCGGTGGCACGCATGCAGGCGCTGGGCGGCACGCCAATCGCAGTCGACCTCGCCCCCTTCCTGGAAACCGCGCGCCTGCTCTACGGCGGCCCCTGGGTCGCCGAGCGCTACCTCGCCATCCGCGACTTCTTCGACGCGCAGTCCGACAAAGTCTTCCCGCCGGTGCGCGACATCATCGCCGGCGGCCGCGATATCAGCGCCGCCGACACCTTCGCCCATCTCTACAGGCTGCGCGCGGCCAAGCGTGTATGCGATGCGGTGTGGAACGACATCGACGTCATGCTCACCCCCACCGCCGGGACGATCTATCGCATCGATGAAATGCAGGCCGACCCCATCCGCCTCAATTCCAATCTCGGCTATTACACCAACTTCATGAACCTGCTCGACCTCGCCGCCACCGCCGTGCCGGCCGGGTTCCAGAATGACGGCCTGCCGTTCGGCGTCACCCTCATCGCGCCGCCGCATCAGGACGGCCCGCTGCTGCATCTGGCTTCCAGAATGCAGCAGGCGCTCGGTGGCAGGCTGGGCGCCACCACACATGCGCTGCCGCCTGCCGAGTCGCTGAATCTGCTGCCGGACGGCCAGGTGCGCGTTGCCGTCGTCGGCGCCCATCTCAGCGGCTTGCCGCTCAACCATCAACTCACGGAGCGCAATGCGCGTCTGGTAGCCACGACGCAGACCGCGCCGGCCTACCGCTTCTACGCCCTGTCCGACGGCAAGCGCCCCGGCCTCATCAAAGTCCAGGAAGGCGGCGCCACCATCGCCTGCGAAGTATGGGAAATGCCTGCCGGCCAGTTCGGTTCCTTCGTCGCCGGCATCCCCGCGCCGCTCGGCATCGGCAAGCTGGAACTGGCCGATGGCTCCGTCGTGAACGGGTTCATCTGCGAAGGCATCGGCGTCGCCGATGCACAGGACATTACGGAATACGGGGGGTGGAAGGCGTGGTTGGCAGGGCGTGGGAAATGACTGCAAACAACATCTATCGCAGTTGTTTCAATACACCCATTCCTCATGCCGCACGGGCAATTGATTGAGCTGATCCCGGCACAGCCGCCAGCTCGGCATGAATTGATCCATCAGCGCGACGAAGCGCGCGTTGTGTGTCGGTTCGAGGAGGTGCGTCATTTCATGCACCACAATATATTCGAGACACTCGCGCGGTTTCCTGGCCAGGTCGGTGTTGAGGCGGATGCTCTGTTTGGCTGAATTGCAGCCTCCCTGGAATATAGACGTCCTTGCCGCCCACGGGCGTTGCGGTTAAGCGGGACGAATAAGAAAGCGCGCCATTGGCGCGCTTGTCGAAAGCAGCGTCTCAACGCAGGCGAGCGGTGCCGTGTGCAGGCTGCACCCGCCCCGCGATGCCGGGTTTATTTCGAAGCCGCTGTCGATCCGGACGACGCCAGCAGGGCGGACAGGAAGGCCTGGTCTTCGAACAGGGTTTTCAGGCCGCTTTCGAGCGCGCGCTCCAGCGCGATTTTGGCGTTGTTGCCGCTCGCGAGTTGCGTGTTCTTCTCCATGCCCTGGGCGATGATCTGCTTCGAGAACAGCAGCGCACCGCTCTTCGATTTCACGATGACCGACAGGTTCAGGTCGGCCACGGCATCGCCGGCAAAGAAGCCGATTTTGTGATCGTTGTAGAAGCGGGTGATGTCGGCGGCGATACTGACGAGCGCCGCATCCGAACCAAGCTGGAAGCCTCGGGCCTGAAGCTCTTTCTCGATGGCCTTGCGGACGGTGACGGCGACATCCTCGGCGGCGGTGATGGGCGCCATCTCCATGCCGTAGCCGTTCTTCTTGCTGCTGACCTTGCTCTTGTCCAGCCGCTGGTCGGCGACCTGCACGTTCACGGCAACGGTGTCAGCTCCCGCGATTCTGGAAACGCCCGCCTGCTGGGTGTAATTGAGCTCGACCTGCTCGGTAGTGAGCGCGCAGCCGGACAGGCTGGCGACGGCCACGCAGCAAGCGAAGGTCAGTGCGTTTGCTTTCATTTTTCTTCCCCCTGATGAATGAACAACGCTGAAACCATTTTCAGCGCGGCCATTATGCGTGTCCGGCCCGCTGATTCACAAGCGCATAAGCACGCCACCCGTTGCGGCCGCTGGGTACTTGTCTCAGATGCCACCGAGCGCGCAGATTGCCTTCATCATGCCGATGAGTACTGCGTCGCCGTTCAGGATTGCTGCGCCACCGCGGAAGCAATAGGCGACGGCTATTGCGCCAAACAGAGTGGGGACGCCCATGAGGAGGGCCAACTCCAGTTTCCAGGGATCTGCGGGGTTGTCGTCGCCCCGAGGACGGCGCCTTTCACCACGTCCGGAAGAGCGGTCTGCAGCTTTTCATGGAGGGCCTTTTGCACGCTGTCCGTGATGGCGTTGCTGACCTGCGGGTTCTGCATCGCGGCGATTACCGCGCTCTTGATTTCATCCGGCATGGCGTCCTCCCTGTGTGGTTTTTCTGGCATGGCGGGGTCGACTAAAGCGGCCGGCTGCGTTTTCCGGTTCCCGCGAATTTCTGCTGCCGCCCAACTCGGAAAACGGCTCGAAGCTGACCACCCGGCTCGCGAGGCGGGCATTGAGCCTGTGCGCCAGGGCTTCGCCGCCGCGCCGCATGATACCGTCATGGTTCCACTTGAACAGGGGGCGCGCCAACGGCGCCAGCAGGTTCATCCAGGCCGGCGTGGTGCGTACCTGCCAGTCGAAGCGTACGTGCGTCACGCGGCCGTCGGTGGTGAAGGACCAGCGGCCGCGGCCTTCCACGTCGCCGCTCGCGATGCCCTCGACAACGGCCAGGCGCTCGGCGTGGACCACGCGAATATCGAACGTCAGCCGATAGGGCAGGTGTCCCCGCCAGGTGTAGCGGCGCACGCTGCCGATGCCGCGGGGGTCGCCCGGGGCGAGTTCCTCGACGCGTTCCACATTGCGCCACCACTGCGGCCAGTTCAGGGAATGGGAGATGGCCTCGCAGACCGCATCGATCGGCGCTTCGATGCACCAGACGGTGACCAGGCGGTATTCCATTTTCATTCCCTTCCGGGATCGAACAGGGTTTCCGCCATCGTGGCATTGATTTCCAGGGCGTGCATCGTGACGGTCTCGATGACGGCATCCGCCTGGTTGCTGCTGATCACCTTGAGCGGGAACTGGCTTGCCGTGTCCAGCCACAGTTCATAGCGGTGCACCCCGGCAACTGCCTGCCCCGGCGCGCCGGTCACCACCAGATGCAGGGCGGTGCGGCCGTCCAGGCGTGCCTCGCCCACCACCTCCGCCCGGCCCTGCTGCAGCAGGGCGCTGACATTCTCGAACAGCGCCCCGACATCCGACTTGTCCACGGATTGACCGCCCGGGCTGCGGATGAGCGGGTTGCGCGGATTCAGGCTGAGTTCCGGGAAGCGGCCGGCGCCAAACGGCCACACGCGCACGCGCCGGGTGATCGGGCTGTAGACCAGCACCGCGCCCGCATGCGGGCGGATGAACTCCATGCGCACAAAGCCGGGCTTCCGGTAGTAATAGCGGATATGGTCCTCGCCCGCGGCATGGGAGGAGCGGAGGGTGACCTGGTAGGTCTCGACCGTGCGGTAATGCTCGATGGCGTCATCCAGCGGCGCCAGGCGAGTTGCGGTGAGTGCGGCGGCCAGCATCAGGGCGGCGAGCATCGCTATTCCACCACGAGCACGCCTTCCATGCCCTTCTCGCGGTGGCTTTCAAGAAACAGCAGCCTGTTCCTGCAATAAAACGGATAGCTGCCGGCGGCGGTGGGGGTGAAGCGGATGGTTTTGATCTGGCTCGACAGGCTTTCATCGACCGCGATGCCCGTCTCGGGCGCCTGGATGACGAAGCTGTGTGGAATCAGACTCCGGCCCACGCTGACCGCCAACTCGACCGGCACATTCGACTTCACGATCACCCGCCTGGGCTTGAAGAAATAGGACCCGCCTTCAATCCTGACGCGCTGCACGCCATCGGCGGCGATGGCGGCCCGATGAGTTTCCTCGCCGGAAGCGTCGGCACGGCAGGTGCCGTATCCGGCAAGCGCAAAGCAGCACATCAACACTGTCAGGGCGTATTTCATGGTCGGAAGCGGCGGAATTGCTGGGGCCGGCCGCCTGGCAGCCGCAAATTGCCGCGTGTGAACATTGAATTACTCAATCTAGTATGCATTTCGCGCAACCCTAGCTGCGCGGCGGCATCGCTGCATTTGTCAGGCTTTCCCCCTTGGCGAGCCGCCGCCGGATTTACAATGGATTGTTCGACCACCGGTGGTCGTCGCGCCGGGGACTCAACGATTCCCGGCCTGCGTGCCACGATGAAATTCTGAAGCTTGCAAGATGAACGGCATGTTGAAAAAGACGATTGTGGGCAGCGCGATGGCCGCGGCGCTGGTTCTTCCCGCACTGGCCGACAGGCCGGCGGGCAGCCGGCAGGCGGCGAAGGAAAGACTGGGCCAGGCGCTCTTCTTCGATCCTGGCCTGTCTTCGCCCGCGGGCCAGTCCTGCGCCTCATGCCATGACCCGAAAGCCGGCTTTGCCGATCCCGACCACCGGCTGCCGGTGTCGAAGGGCGTCCTGCCCGGCCGCGTCGGCAACCGCAACACGCCCACCGCCCTGTATGCCGCCTTCAGCCCGGGCTTTCATTTCGACAGGGAAGAAGGCCTCTATGTCGGCGGCCAGTTTCTCGACGGGCGTGCCGCCACGCTCGAGGAGCAGGCCAAGGGACCGTTCCTGAATCCGCTGGAAATGGCCAACCCGGACAAGCAGAGCGTGGTGGAGAAGGTGCGCCGCGCAGCCTATTGCGACGAGTTCGACAAGGTGTTCGGCAAGGGCGCGCTCGACGACACCGAGCAGGCCTACGCGCGCATCGCCGAGGCCCTGGCCGCGTTCGAGCGCACCCCGCGGTTCAGCCCCTTTTCGTCCAAGTACGACGCCTGGCTCGCCGGCAAGGCGAAGCTGACGCCGCAGGAGCTGCGCGGCCTGCGGCTGTTCGAGGCGGAGGATAGGGGCAACTGCGCGGCCTGCCATCCCAGCAAGCCGGGCCCCAAGGGCGAACCGCCGCTGTTCACCGATTTCACCTACGACAACCTGGGGGTGCCGCGCAATCCCGACAATCCCTTCTACCGGCTGCCGGCCCAGCTCAATCCGGCCGGCGCGCGGTGGGCCGACCGCGGCCTTGGGGCCACCGTCAACAAGCGCTCCGAGGACGGCAAGTTCAAGGTGCCGACCCTGCGCAACATCGAGTTGACCGGCCCGTACATGCACAACGGCTACTTCAAGACCCTGCGCGGCACGGTGGTGTTCTACAACGACCGCGACGAGAAGCCGCTGTGCAGCAAGAATCGGGTCACCGAGGAAGCCGCATTGAACGAAAAATGCTGGCCGGCGCCGGAGGTGATCACCAACGTCAATCGCGACGAACTGGGCGATCTGGGGCTGACGGAGCGCGAGATCGACGACATCGTCGCTTTCATGAAGACCCTCACTGACGGCTGGCAACCTAAAGGCAAGCGGTAAGGCGATTCACCGGCTCCCCTCCGTCCTGCCTCGGCCCCGAGCCTGCTGCTGACGGTTTCTCAACCCCGCGACGATCGCCTGGTTTCGGCCAGCATTTCGGCAAGCTGTTTGGGGTTCACCGGCGGGTGCGCATGGCCGCGCACCTCGAACCGGATGTGCTCGTCATCGATGCCCTGGAAGTGCACGCCTGTCTCGCCCAGTTTTCCACGCAAGCGTTCAAGCGCCTCATCCGCGGCTTGGGCGCCCGCGGGCAGTGAAACCAGCAGGCCGATCACGCCTGTCACCGCTCTGAGATCACAGCGCCGGGTTTGCGCCGCGATGCAGGCCAGCGCTTTCCATAGTGGCGGCCGTGAGTCATGGGGATGCACATGCAGCGCTACGCCGCTGCCGCGCAGGGCGGCTGCAATCCCCTCGACGTAGCGCGTCCCTGCGGTGGGCGACTCGAATAACATCATGGGCTCGTGGGCGAGCCTTATTCCTTCCGCATTGCCGCGCTCGATCTCGGCCAGCACCAGTAGCGCAAACGCCTGCGGCGCTTTCCGGCCATGCGGCAACCCCTCCAGTCGCCCATCGCCCGCCGCAAACAAATCCGCCAACAGGTCCGCGCATGGCGGGGTGGTCGACCACAGCGCATGCGCCAGCGGGGTGGCTGGCTCCGGCCCGCGAATATCCAGCCAGTGCGCTTCGCACAAATCGATCAGCGCTTGCTGGAGTGCGCGTCGCCTGGCCTCGGGCAGGCGGCCCACCAGCCGCGCGGCTTCGGATTCGATGAGGGAAAGCTTGGGCATGGTTGGCTTAACGGTCTGTTGACGCACGCCTGGGTATCGCGTTTGACACGTAAGGCCCCCTGTTCGCTACATGTTATCTGGGTTTTCGGGGCATAGCGATAAGCGATTTCCGCGGTTGTTACGCAAATGGCTATCTCGTGCCGATCGTGCGCGGATGGTGCAGTGTGCTGGCCCGAATCTGGCCGGTTTCGCCTTTGCGGAGGGGAAACAATACCGCTAACTCTAGACCTGCATCCATGTGAAGCAAGTCCACGGCTTTGGTCGACCCTGGCGTCTGGCCTGTAACTTGCCTTGTTGTTGGCATTTCAACGCAACATTCTTTAAGAGGCTGCCATGATTAACGCCACAACTCACCAGAACGACGTGTTCCTGCCTTACATGCGTGATGTTGTTCGGAGCGAACAATCCTTGCGCGAACTGAATCTGATGTGGCGCATGATCGAGTCTTCCGCCAAGATGAATTACTTGGCCGAGACCAAATCGATCCTCCAAACCATGGCGGAAACTCGAGCCGGGTTCGACCAGCTGGAACGCGAGTTGGTATCGAGTCTGGTGCACGAAAAAAGTGCGAATGTCCTGATTGAGATCGGCACCAAAGCGCATTATGTGATTGATATTGTGGTGCGCAATTTGTATGAGCGCACCGCCGATGTCGGCTTTCTCGCGACTGACCGCGATTTGTGCGAATTTGTTGCCGGCCTCCAGGGCGATCCCGCTGCCATTTACGCTCGCCTATTGGCCTATCGCAGCAAATACACGGTGTACGATGAAATCATGTTGCTGGATACAGACGGAAACATCTTGATTCAGATCGATGAGGATTCCGAAATTGAAGGCAGTATCGATCCCTTGATCGGGCAAACACTGGCATCAAGTACTTATGTCGAAACATTCCGCGCAACCGACTTGCGCCCCGGAAAACAAAAGGCATTGATTTATTCGCAGCGGATGCTGCATCCGGAAACCCGTGCGGTGGTGGGCATACTCTGCCTATGCTTCGACTTTGAAAAAGAAATGTCGGGCATTTTCGAATCTCATCGCGACCCGGATGAACGTTCGAATATGCTGCTGCTTGATAGTGAAAACCGCGTCATCGCAAGCGCTGATCCGCTATGGGTGCCAGTAGGGGCAATCGTTCCGGTCAATCAAAGCGGCAACACGCCCTTGATGATGTTCGGGGGGCGCAAATATCTGGTTCAGACCTTTGGCGCTGAAGGTTATCAAGGTTACATGGGCCCTCCCGGTTGGCAGGGGCAAGTCATGGTTCCGATCGAGGTTGCCTTCCTGGAAGGCGGCGGCAAAACATTAATGTCGCTTGATCCATCGATTGCCGAAGGCCTGCTGTCACATGCCAAAACCTTTTCGCCGCCACTCTACAAAATCATGCAGGCGGCCGAAACCATTCAGCGTGTCGTCTGGAATGGACAAGTCATGACTGCCGGTGACGGCGATAATTTACTCCAGCTTAAATCGATGCTGGAGCAAATAAGCGAAACCGGCAATCGCAGCAATGAATTGTTTTCGCAATCCATCAGCAACTTGTATGAAACGGTATTGAGATCCAGTTTGCGCGGTACGGAGTTCATGTCGCATCTGCTGGTTGATTTGCTCGACCGCAATTTGTATGAACGCGCCAACGATTGTCGCTGGTGGGCATTGACCCCGGCGCTGCGCAATACCTTGTCGGCTTCTGAAAGAAGCGAAGCCATGGTGAAAAACATCACCGGCATTCTGGCCTACATCAACAGCCTGTATACCGTCTATAGTCGAATATTCGTCTATGACAAGAACGGACAAATAATCGCCAGCACCAGTTTGGCGCACAAAGGCGGAGATGATGCCATCGTCGGCACCACGATTGAGCGCGACACACTTGAGTCCGTGCTGTCGCTCGCGACCGAGCAGGATTATCACGTTACCCAATTTGCGCCGACACCGTTATATAACAACTGCCCGACCTATGTTTACCACGCCGCAATTCGCCACCCAGACAACGCGAAAACGATCGTCGGCGGAGTAGGCATCGTGTTTGATTCGGGCCCGGAGTTTTCCGCCATGCTGCACGGCGGCCTGAATGGAAAAGCGGGCACGGCAGCATTTTTTGTCGACCGCGAGGGCCGTGTCATTGCCAGTACCGATCCCGCCCGTCCGGTTGGCAGTCGCCTCGACATCGATTCCGGCGTGCTGAAACAAAAAAATGGCCGGAGCACGTCGAATATAACGGTCCACGATGGGCATTACGCAAGCATGGGTTGCACCGTATCGAGTGGTTATCGTGAGTTCAAGGTCAGCGATGGATATCAGGAGGACGTCATTGCTGTGGTGTTTGAATCGTTCGGCGAGGTACGCGAACGCAACCCGGCAGGCAATAAGGCCTCCGCCATCCTCGAGCGCAATTCGGTGGAAGTCGGCGGCAGGCAATTCGCAACCTGCTTTATCGACGGCAATTTATACGCCCTCCCGGCTGAGCAGGTATTGGAAGCCTTGCCGTGTTCGGACGTGTTGCCTATGTCCATGGGCGAATTCGCAGGCCGAATCGGCATGCTTGAGATCGAACATGAAGGTGAAGAAAAGCAATTTATCTGGGTATTCGATTTGGGCTATATGGTTCGGGGAGAACCATCTGGAATCACGTCAAGTTGCCAGGTCATCGTTGTGCAACACGAACAGAAGCGTATCGGCTTGCTGGTCGACGGGCTGCACGGCGTCCCGGAATTCAGCGACGAACAAATTACCCCAACCCCCTTCGCCAGAGATGCCCATGGCACGCTGGTGCCCCAGGTCATTAGGGGCAATCAGGGGAATCTGCTGATACAGGTGCTCAATATCGATTACATATATCGTGCCCTGAACGCCGGCGAAATGCCTTGCATGCCAGAGCCGGTGATGCAGGTAGCGGCTTGAAAGGCGGCCCCGGCAAAACAGAGGTATCCCTTACGGGTGCGGGGGGGCGCACTCGGTGATCGCACACGCCGTTGCGGATAGCCACTGAGGTTGGATGCGAACATTTACGGCGATTTCATTGCGGCACCAGGATTGAGCTGGCAGGGGGGCTGCCACTCGGCATGCCGCGCAGCAAGGCCTCCATCTCGGTCGCGGGAACCGGCCGGCTGAAGTAGTAGCCCTGCAGTTCGTCGCAGCCGTGCCGCTGCAGGAACTCGAGATGCGCCTGGGTTTCCACGCCTTCGGCCACCACCTTGAGGCCCAGGGCATGGCCGAGTGTAATGATGGCGCGCACGATGGCGGCGTCGTCAGGGTCGGTGTCGATGTCACGTACGAAACTCTTGTCAATCTTGAGGCGGTCGACCGGAAAGCGCTTGAGGTAGCTCAGGCTCGAATACCCGGTGCCGAAGTCGTCTACGGCGATATCAACACCCAGTGCCTTCAGTGCCTGCATGGCGACATTGATGCGTTCGGCGTCGTGCATGACGAATGACTCGGTCAGTTCCAATTCAAGATAGGACGGATCCAGGTTTTCCTGCTCCAGCGCGGTGGAGACTGACTTGACCAGGCCTATATGACGAAACTGGATCGGCGAAATATTCACCGAGACGCTGATGGGCGGTAGTCCGGCGCGTTGCCAGGCGCTGTTCTGGCGGCAGGCTTCCTGCAGGACCCATTGCCCGATCCGGATAATCAGTCCGGTTTCCTCGGCAAGTGGAATGAAGCTATCGGGCGGGACAAGACCCTTGCCGGGACAATCCCAGCGAATCAGGGCTTCGGCACCGATGATGCGCCCACTGGAGACATCGATGCGGGGCTGGTAATAGACACGCAACTCTTCGCGCTCAAGCGCATGACGCAGGCCGTTTTCCAGTTCCAGCCGTTCGCCGATGGCCTGGTTCAGTTCCGGCGTATAGAAGTGATATGTGTTTCGGCCGGATTCCTTGGCCTTGTACATGGCCGCATCGGCGCAGCGCAGCAATGCGTCGGAATCGCCGCCGTCTTGCGGATAACAACTGATGCCGATGCTGCAACTCAAGCCATACTCCTGCCCATCGTTCATCCATGGCTGGGAGATGGTCTCCAGCAGGCGGCTGACAAGCGCAAGGATTTCATTGTCGTTGTGTTGTTCGGTGAGCACGAGAACGAATTCGTCACCCCCCTGGCGCGCCACGCTGTCGTGGCCGCGTACGCAGGTGGTGAGCCGATCAGCAACTTCCAACAGTAAGCGGTCGCCGACATGATGGCCGAGGCTGTCGTTGATCAGCTTGAAATGGTCGAGGTCGACGAACACTACCGCCACCAGGTTACCGTCGCGCCGGGCCTTGGCGATAGCCTGCTCGATGCGGTCGCGCAGCAGGGAACGATTGGGTAGACCGGTCAGGCTGTCGTGCGTGGCCTGATGTTCGAGTTCGGCCACGTGTCGCTTGCGCTCGGTAATGTCTATCACGGTGCCCTCGAAGAACTGCACGCTGCCTTCCGGGTTTTTCACGGCGCGCGCATTTTCTGAAATCCAGATGATGCTGCCGTCATGCCTGTATACCTGCGATTCGAAATTGAGCACCAAGCCCTGTTCCTGCATCAGGCGCACAAAATCAACGCGGCGTGAGGGCGATACATACAGCTGATTCTGAATGTCGTGGAGGTGTTTGATCAGTTCTTCAGGCGAGTTGTGGCCATATATGCGTGCCAGTGCCGGGTTGGCGGCGAGATAGCGTCCATCTGGTGTGGTCTGAAAGATTCCTTCGGTGGCATGCTCGAATAGGCTGCTATAACGCCGGACTGCTTCGAGCATTACCTCGTTGGCGGTCATGTGCTCGGAAATATCCTGGATGTAGCCCTCGATCCAGACCAACTGGGCGGCTTCATCCCTGATCCCTACGCCGCGTTCCAACACCCAACACACCCGGCCGTCGGCTCTCTGAATACGGTACTCCACTTCGAAGTTTTCGTTTCTTCCCAACGCGGCGTAAATGCCCCGTCTGACGCGCTCTCTGTCTTCTGGAAGCGTGATTTGTTCGTAGGACAGCCGATTGTTGTGCATGATCTCGTCCGGCCGGTAGCCAGTCAGCCTGAGGCAGCAGTCGCTGACATATTCCATGGTCCGGTTCGTGTCCACCCGGCAACGGTAGATCATGCCGACAAGATTGGTGGTAATGGTGGTGAGCAGTTGCGTGATGTCGAGTGGAACGTGCGTTTCCGTCCCCTCCGGGCTGTTCGGCTGAGTGATGGTCAGGCAATTCATGGAATTCGTTGAAACACCGCAGCCTGTGCCGACAGGGTGCAGGTGCGTATTATTTTTGGTTCATCGTCGAATTCACTGTGATTTCTCATCAGACTAAGCGCATATCCAGCTTGCCACAATGAAACAGAATTCGTGCTCGATAGTTGGTGAAGTTGCGAAACCCACGGGCGTTGGCCTTGATGAGTTGGATCGCGCT
>CAMTWC010000017.1:0-7520 GCA_947085345.1 uncultured Gammaproteobacteria bacterium
CCGAGCGTCCCGAGGCCGTGCCCGCCGCACCTGCCGCTGCCCCGCTGCATGCCCGTGAATCCTCGCCGCAAGCGGCCTGGGACTGGCTCGCCGTCGTGGCCGGATTGCGTCTCGGCGGCATGGCCAAAATGCTCGCCGATCACTGCGAACTGGTGTCGCAGTCGGACGATGCGGTGACCTTGCGCGTGGGCGAAGCGCATAAGCATCTGCTCGATCGCGCCTATCAGGACAAGCTGGTGTCGGCGCTGCGCGACAAGTACGGTGCGACGATCGAGGTGACGTTCGAGATCGGCGCCGCCGCCGAACAGACGCCGCAGCAGGTGCGCACGCGCATCAAGGAAGCGCGCCAGCGCGATGCCGTGGCCGCCATCGAATCCGATCCCTTTGTGCGTGAGCTGGTCGAGCAGTTCGGCGGCCGGATCGACGCCTCAACCATACAGCCATTAGGAGAATCAACATGATGAAGGGCGGCATCGGCAACATGATGAAGCAGGTCCAGCAGATGCAGGAGAACATGGCCAGGATGCAGGCCAAGCTGGCCGAAATCGAAATCGAGGGCGCCAGCGGTGCCGGCATGGTCAAGGTGACGATGACCTGCAAATACGACGTGCGCCGCGTCGCCATCGATCCCAGCCTGATGGGCGACGACCGCGAAATGCTGGAAGACCTGGTGGCCGCGGCGATGAACGATGCCGTGCGCAAGGTCGAATCCACGGTGCAGGAGAAGATGGCGGGCGTGACCGCCGGCCTGCCGATTCCGCCAGGTATGAAGCTGCCGTTCTGAGACCGTGCAACCCGCCGCGCTTGAAAACCTGATCAGCGCCCTGCGCGTGCTGCCCGGCGTCGGCCCCAAGTCGGCTGCGCGCATGGCCTACCATCTGCTGCAGCGAGACCGCCGCGGCGCCGAACAGCTGGCCGGCGCGCTCAACCACGCGCTGGCGCATCTGCACCACTGCCGCCTGTGCAACAATTTCTCCGAGGCGGAAGTGTGCGAGGTCTGCGCCAGCCCGCGCCGCGACAAGCGTCAGCTGGCGGTGGTCGAAATGCCGGCCGACTTCAACATGATGGAGGCCACGCAAAGCTTCGACGGCCTGTATTTCGTGCTGATGGGGCGCTTGAGTCCGCTCGACGGCATCGGTCCGCGCGAGATACATCTCGACCGCTTGATCAGCCGCGCGCTCGATGGCGTGGTCGAGGAAGTGATCCTGGCGACCAACTTCACCCCCGAGGGCGAAGCCACCGCGCATACCATCGGCGAGCTGCTGAAGGCACGCGGCTTGAAGGTGAGCCGGCTGGCGCGCGGAGTGCCGGTGGGCGGCGAGCTGGAGTATGTGGACAGCGGCACGCTGGCGCAGGCCGTGCGTGATCGGCGTACCGTTTGATGCGGCGTGATCGACGCACTGTATAAAAAACTGAAACGAATCCGGACAAAATCATGGAACTGACCGCACTCACCGCCCTGTCACCGCTCGATGGCCGCTACGGCAGCAAGACCGCAAGCTTGCGCGATTTCTTCAGCGAGTATGCGCTGATCAAGTATCGCGTCATCGTCGAGATCGAATGGCTGAAGGCGCTGGCGGCCGAACCGGCGATCGCCGAAGTGCCGGCTTTCTCCGCCGAGGCCATCGCGCTGCTCGACGGCATCGCCGACCATTTTTCCGTAGCGGATGCCGAGCGTGTCAAAACCATCGAGGCGACCACCAATCACGACGTCAAGGCGGTCGAGTATTTCCTCAAGGAAAAGACCAGGTCCAATGCCGAAATCGCGGCCGTCTCCGAATTCATCCACTTCGCCTGCACCTCGGAAGACATCAACAACCTGTCGCATGCCCTGATGCTGAAGGGCGCACGCGACGCCGTGCTGCTGCCGGCGCTGGAAAAAGTCATCGCGTGCCTGACCGATCTGGCGCACGCGCTGGCCGATCTGCCGATGCTGTCGCGCACCCATGGCCAGCCGGCCTCGCCCACCACGGTCGGCAAGGAGCTCGCCAACGTCGTCTACCGCCTGCGCCGCGCCTGGGATGCCATCGGCGCGGTCGAGCTGATGGGCAAGATCAATGGTGCGGTCGGCAACTACAACGCGCACCTGGTGGCCTACCCCGAACTGGATTGGGAGCACTTCGCGCGCAACTTCGTGATGGAGCTGGGACTCAGCTTCAATTCCTACACCATCCAGATCGAGCCGCACGACGCCATGGCCGAGCTGTACGACGCCATCGCGCGCACCAACACCATCCTGATCGACTTCAATCGCGATGTCTGGGGCTACATCTCGGTCGGCTACTTCAAGCAGAAGGTGAAGGCGGGCGAAGTCGGATCTTCCACCATGCCGCACAAGGTCAATCCGATCGACTTTGAAAACAGCGAAGGCAACCTGGGGATGGCCAACGCGGTGTTGCGCCATCTCGCGGAAAAGCTGCCGGTCTCGCGCTGGCAGCGCGACCTCACCGATTCCACCGTGCTCAGGAACATGGGCGTCGGCTTCGGCTACAGCCTGCTGGCCTACGAATCCTGCCTGCGCGGCCTGTCCAAGCTGGAAGCCAACCCCACCGCGCTGGCGGCCGATCTCGACGCCAACTGGGACGTGCTGGCGGAACCGATCCAGACCGTGATGCGGCGCTACGGCGTGGCCAATCCCTACGAGCAGCTGAAGGAGCTGACGCGCGGCAAGGCCGGCATGACGCGCGAGACGCTGCATGTCTTCATCGACGGACTGGCGATTCCGGATGCCGAGAAGGCCCGCCTGAAAACGATGACGCCGGCGTCCTATACCGGCGTGGCGGCCGAACTGGCCCGACAGATATAAGTCGGCACCTTGAACCGGAGCACACATGTCTGAACACGCCCTCGACGTCGGCCTTGCCGACTTTGCGCAACACGTTCTCGAAGAGTCGCGGCATCGCCCGGTGGTGGTCGATTTCTGGGCGCCCTGGTGCGGGCCGTGCAAATCGCTCAAGCCCATCCTGGAAAAGCTGGCTGCGGAATACGGCGGCAAGTTCCTCCTCGCCAAGATCAATTCCGACGACAACCAGGAGCTCGCCGCGCGCTACGGCGTGCGCGGCATCCCCAGCGTCAAGGCCTTCGTCAACGGCGAGCCGGTCGACGAATTTTCCGGCGCCCTGCCGGAAGGCGAGGTGCGCGCCTTTCTCGAGCGCCTGATCCCAAGCCCAGCTGAAGAACTGCGTGCGCAGGCTGCCGACCTGCGCCTTGCGGGCGACCAGCCCGGCGCGCTGCAGACGCTGGCCGATGCCTCAAGAATCGACCCTGACCATCTCGGCGTGCGGCTCGATGCGGCGGAAATCATGCTCGACCTGAACGAAGCCGACGAGGCCCGCCGCCTGCTTGCGAGCGTGCCGGACGACGCCGATCCGCGCGTCCCGCAACTGAAGGCGCGGCTGCAGTTCATGGGTGCGGAAGGAGAGGATGCGGCGGCGCTGGCCGCGCGGGTGGCGGCGAACGAAAACGATCTGGAGGCGCGGCTCAAGCTGGCCAAGCTGCTGGTCGCCGCCGGGCAGCATGAGGCGGGCATGGACCAGCTGCTGGAGATCGTGCGCCGCGATCGCGGCTTCGAGGATGACATCGGCCGCAAGACGCTGCTGTCGGTGTTCGAGCTGCTGGGCGGCGGCGAGCTGGTGAGCCGCTACCGGCGCCTGCTTTCCAGCCTGCTGCACTGAGTTTTTCTCAGTCGATGGCCTGGTAGCGCACCTCGACGATTTCCACTTCGCGCCGCCCGTCCGGGGTCTGCACGCTGACGGTGTCGCCTTCGCGCGCCTTCAGAAGCGCCCGCGCCATCGGCGAAATCCAGGCGATGCGGCCGCGTCCGGCATCCGCCTCGTCGATGCCGACAATGGCGTAGGTGGACTCCTTGCCGCTTTCATCCGCGATGGTGACGGTGGCGCCGAAGAACACCTGGTCGGTGTCCTCGCGCGTGGCGGGGTCGACCACTTCCGCGTGTTCCAGCCGCTTGGACAGAAAGCGGATGCGGCGATCGACTTCGCGCAGGCGCTTCTTGCCGTAGATGTAATCGCCGTTTTCCGAGCGGTCGCCGTTGCTCGCCGCCCAGGAGATGGTTTCCACCAGTTTGGGGCGCTCGACTTTCCACAGCTGGTTGAATTCGGCATCCAGCCGCGCGTAGCCCGCGGGCGTCATGTAGTTCTTCGACCCCACCGGCAGGGCAGGCGCCGCGACGTCGTCTTCGTCGGCGTCCGGCGCATACGATCTTTCACTGGATTTATCCAGTAGAAAGTCGGAGTCCCCTTGTGGGGTATCGGTTTCTTTTACAAAGGCTTTGTTCATCGGCCCAGCAACCAGGCAAGCAGCGAAAGCACCAGCGACATGAGAATGACGCTGGTGAAAGGAAAGTAGAAGGTGCCGCGCGCGCGTTTCACCCGCAGATCGCCCGGCAGCCGGCCGAGCCCAAGGCGGTTGAGCCAGGGCGTGAGCAGCCCCAGAATCAGCAGCGCTGCAATCAGGGTGATCAACCATTTCAGCATGTGCTGATTTTAGTCGATGGACCGAAGCCGAAGTTCGAATTCTCGGGATTTCGCGTGTCCCGGCGCGAACGGGTGCGCCGGGTTTAAAGCGTTTAAGGCTGGGTTTCCGCTTCCAGCTGTTTGCGCTGCTCTTCGGCCGCCTCCTGCATCTGCTTCTCCGCGGCGCGGGCCTTTTCCATCGCCTGGATCTGCGTTTCGAATACGGGATTGGGCTGGCGCTCGGTTTCGGGCTGCGGCGCCGGAGTGGGGTCGCAGGCGGTCAAAATCAAGGCAAGCGGAATCAGGGTCCATTTCATGGTGCGTCCTCCAGTAAACCCGTGGGCAGACCGTCGATGCTGGCCTGGTTTTTCTCGCGCCAGTAATCCTGCAAACCCACCATGCCTTTCTTTTCGGCCCAGCGTGCCAGGGTGTCGCGCTCGCCCTGGCAGGCATACATCGGCACGGCATAGCCGCACGAGGTCTGCACCGACTCGATGTCGAGCACGATGATCTGGCGTTCGCCGGGCAGGGCGGGGAAGTGGCGGCGCAGTTCGCTCCATGCGGCGTCCTGCCGGCGCACGGCATGGCCGCGCCCATACAGGCGCAGGATCAGCGGGTCGGCGTCGAAGCTGCACCACATCAGCGTCATGCGGCCATCGTGCCGCAGGTGGGCGGCGGTTTCGTTGCCGCTGCCGGTGAGGTCGAGGTAGGCGACGCGGTTGTCGGACAGCACGCGCAGGCTGTCCATACCCTTGGGCGACAGGTTGAGGCGGCTGTTGGCGGTGCCGGTCGCGGTAAAGAACAGTTTTTGCGCGGCGATGAAGGCGCGGTGCCTGGCATCGAGTTCGGGATAGAAGCGCGCCATCAGTTGATCTGCTTCTTGAGGAATTTGGTGAGGATGCGCAGGCGCATCACGCTGTCGTTCATTTCCAGCAGGCTTTGCTTGATGCCGGACTTGAGCGGCAGCACCTCGGACAGCCGGTAGCCGACCCACACGGCGTTGTCGAATTCGTGCGGCGCGGGGAAATGCGCGTCGCCGTATTCGTCGATGATGTGGCGCAGGATTTCGACGGCGAGTTCGAGATCGTCGGGCACGGCGGCGGGGGCCTCGCTGCTGACCGTCTCCACGCTGCCGATGAGCAGGCCGCCGGGTTTGGCGCGGGTGCTGCGGATGACGAAGCGCTCCTGCGCCAGCGTGTCGATGTGCAGGATGCCGGTTTGCGGCATGTCCCAGTCGGTGACGATGACGCGGGTGCCGACGGCTTGGGGAACGGCGGGGGGGCCGGTCTCCATGCCTTCGCGGATGGCGCAAATGCCGAACGGCGTGTTGTCGGCGATGGCCTGCTTGACCATGTCGAGATAGCGCTGCTCGAAGATGCGCAGCGGCAGCCGTCCGCCGGGGAAGACGACGGTATTGAGCGGGAACAGCGGCAGTGTGGTGGGCTTGGATGCGGCGCTCACCGCGCGTCTCCCCAGCGCGCCATCAACTGGTGCTGGATGCCCAACTGGTCGAGGATGCGCGCGACGATGAAATCGACGATGGCCTCGACCGATTGCGGCCGGTGATAAAACCCGGGGTTGGCGGGCAGGATCACCGCATTCATCCTCGACAGGGTCAGCATGTTTTCCAGATGCAGGGTGGAAAATGGCGCTTCGCGCGGCACCAGAATCAGTTTCTTCTGCTCCTTCAACATGACGTCGGCGGCGCGCTCGATCAGGTTGTCGGATAGGCCGTGGGCGATGGCGGCGAGCGTGCCCATCGAACACGGGCACACCACCATCGCATCGGCCGGATTGGAGCCGGAGGCGACCGGCGCATTCCAGTCTTCGCGGCCGAACACGCGCAACCGGCCGTCGCGTGCATTCAGGCTCCCCGACAACTGCTTTTCGAGATCGCTGGCGCGTGCGGGCAGCGCCACCCCGAGTTCCTGTTTGGCAACGAGGTGGGCGGCCTGCGAGACCAAGAGGTAAACGCGCACCTCGGCGGCCAGCAGGCATTCGAGCAGGCGCAGGCCGTAGGCCATGCCGGAGGCGCCGGACAGTGCTAGGGTGACGGTATGGACGGGGGGATGCATGTCGCGGATTGTCGCCCGGATGGTGCGGGACGGGCAAGCAGACGCGCCACGATGACGCCGTTCACCGCGCCAAAAATCAGGGCGGCGGCGGCAAACACCGGCAGCAGCTTGAGCAGTGCGGCGCCGGGCAACAGCCACCAGCCGGCCAGCGCGAGCTGTCCGCCGATGTGGCCGAAGGCCGCCAGCACCGACAGGCTGACCGGGCCGAAATAGCGGCCGGGCAGGTGGCGTGCCAGTGCCAGAACGGCCAGGCTGACGAACGCGCCGGCTGCCGACAGCCAGAATCCCGGCGCCAACAGGCTGCCCAGCAGCAGGCCGCCGGCCAGCACGCGCAGGGTCGACACCCAGGCCGCGGCGCGCCAGCCGTGCTGCAGCAGCACCAGCAGGATGACGATGTTGGCGAGCCCCGGTTTCACCCCGGGGACAGGACTGGGGATCGCCGCTTCGGCGAGCGTGAGTCCGATCGCCAGTGCCGCCAGCCGTGCGATGCGGCGGTCGTCTGCGCTGACCGGCAACTCAATAACCGAGCGTGTCATAGGCAGACGTGCGGCCGCGGATTTCGAGGCTGACCTGGTTCGGCAGGCACAGCGCTGCCTGGCCGGACTGCGTGAGCCAGCCCTGCTTCACGCACAGCTGGCGCGGCGACGGATCGGCTGCCACGCGGGCGCGGCCGGGTTCGATTTCGATCCGCGTGGCGCCGAGTGGGCCGTCGACGGAATAGGTTTGCGCGTGGGTGAGCGCGGTGGTTTTCACCACCTGGCCGGCGGCGCGAATGACGGCGGTGTCGCCGCGCTCACCGCCCCAGGCAAACACGGCCAGCCCGATGACGAGGCCGGTCCCCGCCAGCAACACGCCCACATCGCCGGCCCGCAGCATCAGGCTAACTCGCGGTGGCGCACCAGCACCTGCTCGCGCTCGCGGAAGGCGGCGGCCAGCGTTTCGGCGAAGTAGACGCTGCGGTGCTGGCCGCCGG
>CAMTWC010000018.1:0-99232 GCA_947085345.1 uncultured Gammaproteobacteria bacterium
CCCGCGCCCACAAGCGCGCCGACCACCGCCAGCGCTTGACTCGCCGCTGACTTCGAGGGGTCGGGCCCAGCGGCCCTGGCAATCCTGCTGATCGGCGGGAGGGTTCAACTCGTCCTCACGGGCTGGGGCTTTCACGGTAACTTCGTGTCATCCACACGCGAGCCGAATAGCCATACCCGGCTCCCGGGGCCAACGATATCGGAAACGATGGTTTTGATGGCTTGGCGCTGAGTTTCAAGTAGGCGCATATCGGTCTTTGATGTGGGAGATCATGCCCCCGTGCAGGGCAATCGATCCCATTTTACGATTGAATGGTATTGCGGCATAGGGGAGAGTGGGGAGCGTTATTCATCTTTCACAAGCATCCAGTCGGCCGCATTGTGCAGGGCAATGCCAGGCGGGATATCGATAGCCGCGGGGATATCGAGCGCGATGAGGTGCAGGGTGGCTGCCGGATGGTGCGGCGCCGCTTCGATCAAGGCCCGTATTTCCCGCTCGCGCGTGGCCGTATCGTCCAGGCTGGCGCATACCTGGATCAGTTCTTCTCTGCCGGTGGGATAGCGCGCAAGGAAATCGACTTCGCGCCCCCCGGACGTATGCACATAGCTGACTTCGGCTCCGCGCCGATCCAGTTCCAGCAACACGCAGGTTTCCAGCGCATGGCCGAGGTCGATCTTGCCGGAACGGTCGAAAACCGGGATCAGGCCGGGATCGATGGGGTATACCTTGCGCGGATTCACCATGCGGCGGCGCTCGGAATCGGTGGCGATCGAGAGCGTGCGCAGGAGGAAGGCATCCTCCAGATGGGCAAGGTAGCTGTGCAGGGTGTCCTTGGCGACGGCGATGCCCTGGGATCTGAGGTCGCCATAGAATTTGTTCACGCTGAAGGCGCCGGCGGGGTTGCCGAGCAACTGGCGCACCATCCAGCGCAAGGCGACCGGATGCGAAACCGCGTGGCGCTCGATGACGTCGCGCAGCAGCACGACGTCGACATAGCCCTTCAGCAGTTCCTGCCGGTCGCGCATCTCCAGGCCCTGGGCCTCGGGGAAGCCCCCGGCCTGAAGGTAATCGAGTAGCGCTTTTTCCAGATGCGAGCGCTCGGACTTGGTCAGCCGCTGCGGCGACTTTTCCGGCTCGCGCCCCTGGTGGCGAAGCGCCTCGCGAAAGCTGAAGGGGTAGACGACGGCCTCGACGGCCCGCCCTCTCATGCTGGTCGCGACCTCGCGCGAAAGCAGCCTGGCCGACGAGCCGGAAAGAAACAGGTCGACCTTTTCGCTGTCCAGCAGTCGGCGGGCGAAGGCCTCCCAGCCGGGAACGACCTGAATTTCGTCGAGAAAAAACGTCGCTCGCCGCTGGTCACGCCAGTCCGGTTGCAGCCGGTAGTATTCCTCCACGACGAGGTTGAGTTCACGCGCCGTCATGCCCGCCAGTCGCTCATCCTCGAAGCTGAGGTAAAGCAAGCCCTCCCGAGGCACCCCACCCGCCTGCCGCCCGGCCAGTTGCTGCCAGAGAAAGGAGGTCTTGCCCGCGCGCCGCATGCCGATGACGGCGACCGCCTTGCCGGAGATGCGCGGCAGACGAACGTCCCGCCGCGTCAGCGCAGGGATTGGCGCATCGAGGCCGTCGACGATTTTTTGCCGGAGAACATCCCTGAAGTGACTTTCCATGGAGGACATTATGGTTTATATTTATCCTTTTAAAAAGGATAAATATCACTCTACACCCCAACCGACTCCACAACCACCTGGCGGGGCGATTCAGCCGAAAATCGCGGCGAGGGCGCCGCTCCCACATGGCGTGCGCATGTCAATGCACCCGCTTGATGCGCGCGCCCAGCTGGGTGAGCTTTTCCTCGATGCGCTCGTAGCCGCGGTCGAGGTGGTAGATGCGCTCGATGGTCGTCTCCCCCGCCGCAACCAGACCGGCCAGCACCAGGCAGGCAGAGGCACGCAGGTCGGTGGCCATGACGATGGCGCCGTCGAGCCGCGGCACCCCGCGCACCAGGGCGGTGTGGCCGGACACCTCGATGTTGGCGCCCAGGCGACGCAGTTCCTGCACATGCATGAAGCGGTTTTCGAAAATGGTTTCGGTGACGCTGGCCGCGCCTTCGGCGATGCAGTTCATCGCCATGAACTGCGCCTGCATGTCGGTGGGGAACGCCGGATGCGGCGCGGTGCGCACGTCCACCGATTTCAGCTTGCCGTCGGACTCGACCTCGATCCAGTCGGGACCCACCTCGACCTTCGCCCCCGCTTCGCGCAGCTTGCTCATCACCGCGTCCAGCGTGTCGGGCTGCGTGTGGGTGGCACGCACGCGACCGCCGGTCATGGCGGCGGCCACCAGAAAGGTGCCGGTCTCGATGCGGTCGGCCATCACCGAGTAGTCGGCGCCGTGGAGTTGATCGGCGCCGTGGATGGTGATGACGTCGCTGCCGGCGCCTTCGATCTTGGCGCCCATCGCGATCAGGCAGCGCGCCAGGTCGACCACCTCGGGTTCGCGCGCAGCGTTTTCCAGCACGGTCGTGCCTTCGGCGAGCGCAGCGGCCATCATCAGATTCTCGGTGCCGGTCACGGTGACCATGTCCATCACGATGCGTGCGCCCTGCAGGCGCCCGCAGCGCGCATGGATGTAGCCGTGTTCGATCTGGATGTCTGCGCCCATCGCCTGCAGGCCCTTGATATGCAGGTCGACCGGGCGCGAGCCGATGGCGCAGCCGCCGGGCAGGCTGACCCGTGCATCGCCGAAGCGCGCCAGGGTCGGCCCCAGCACCAGGATCGCGGCACGCATGGTTTTCACCATTTCGTAGGGCGCTTCCTTGTGCGGGATGGATTCGCCGCTGAGGGTGACGTGGTTCTTGTCGTCCAGCGTGACGCGCACGCCCATGTGGCCGAGCAGGGCCAGCATGGTGCTGAGGTCCTTGAGGTGCGGCACATTGGCCAGTTTCAGCGGTTCGGCGGTGAGCAGGCTGGCGGTCAGGATCGGCAGCGCGGCGTTCTTGGCGCCGGAAATGCGCACCTCGCCGGCAAGCGGGTTGCCGCCATGAATCAGCAATGCTTCCATTCAGCGGGCCGCCCAGTCTTCGGGGGTGTAGGTCTTCATCGACAGCGCGTGGATCTGCGCGTGCATGCGGGTGCCCAGCGCGTCATAGACCAGCCGGTGCTGCTGGATCATGTTCTTGCCGGTGAAGGCCGGGCTGACGATGACCGCCTGGAAATGCTGGCCGTCGCCGTCCAGTTCGATGTAGTCGCACGGCAGTTTCTCGGTGATCCAGCCTTTGATGTCGTCGGGGGTAACCATGCTTGTCTTGCCTCGCTCGTTTATTTCAATCCAGCATCTCTGAAAATCAACATTTTGTCATTCCGGCGCAAGCCGGAATCCAGCGTTTTCATAAAACCGGACACCGGTTTTCGCCGGTGTGACGAATGTTTAGAGGCGCGCTCTAGTGTCTGAGTTTATAGCCGCTCTTCAGCAGCATCAGGGTGAGCGCGGATATTGCCACAAAGCAGGCACCGGCGACCAGCAGGCCGAGCCAGGGATCGGTGTCGGACTGGCCGACGAAAGCATAGCGGAAGCCGTCGATCAGGTAGAACACCGGGTTGGCGTGCGAAACGCTCTGCCAGAACGCCGGCAGCGAATGGATCGAATAAAACACGCCGGACAGGAAAGTGAGCGGCAGGATGAGGAAGTTCTGGAACGCCGCCAGCTGGTCGTATTTTTCCGCCCAGATGCCCGCCACGATGCCGATTGCGCCCATGATGGCGCAGGCCAGCAGCGCGTACGCCAGCAGCCAGCCCAGGTGCGGCATCTGCCACGGCGCGAACCACAGGGTCACCGCCCATACGCCGAGGCCGACCACCAGGCCGCGGATCACCGCCGCGCCCAGATAGGCCAGGAAGAACTCCAGGTAGGACAGCGGCGGCAGCAGCACGAACACGATGTTGCCCTGCATCTTCGACTGGATGAGGCTGGACGAGCTGTTGGCGAACGCGTTCTGCAGCATGCTCATCATCACCAGCCCGGGCACCAGGAAGCGGGTGTAGGAGACGCCAGGGTAGACCTCGACGTGCGCTTCCAGCACGTGCGAAAAGATCAGCAGATACAGCAACGCGGTCACCACCGGGGCGACCACGGTCTGCACCACCACTTTCCAGAAGCGCAGCATTTCCTTGTAGAACAGCGCCGTGAATCCGCTCATGCGCACCTCATGGAATTCGTCACACCGGCGAAAGCCGGTGTCCAGTTCTTTGAACCCAAATAATCCATTATCCTAGAAACCGCCGTTGGGCGTGCCCGATGGTGCGTCTGGGCGCGCCCAACGGCGGTTTCTAGGATTATTAGCCCGTCATTCCGGCGTACGCCGGAATGACGGCATGTGGGATTCATGTCCGCTTCATGATGTCGGTGAAGACATCCTCCAGGTCGGGCTCTTGCAGGTGCATTTCGAGCACACGCACGCCGGCGCCGCGCAGGTCGGCGAGCAGGGTTTCCAGCTCGGCATACTCGCTGAAATTGAGGCGCCAGCAGCCGTCGGCGTCACGCAGCAGGCGGGTCTGCCAGGCGGCCGGAACGGCTTCTGCCTCCAGCCGCAGCTGCGCGCAATGCTCGTTGGTCAGCTGCAACAGATTGCGGGTCGTATCGCATGCGACCACACGCCCGCTTTTCAGCATGGCGATGCGGCCGCACAGCGCCTCGGCCTCTTCCAGGTAATGGGTAGTCAACAGGATGGTGTGGCCCTCGCGGTTGAGGCCGCTGATGAATTCCCACAGCGAGCGGCGCAGGTCGACGTCGACCCCGGCGGTCGGCTCGTCGAGCACGATGACCGGCGGCTTGTGCACCAGCGCCTGCGCCACCAGCAGACGGCGCTTCATGCCGCCCGACAGGCTTTGCGTGTTCTTCTCGGCGTGCGGGGTGAGGTCGAGGTGATGCATGATCTCGTCGATCCAGCCGTCATTGTGCCTGAGGCCGAAATAGCCGGACTGGATGCGCAGGGTTTCGCGCACGTTGAAGAAGGGATCGTAGACCAGTTCCTGCGGCACCACGCCCAGTGCGCGGCGCGACTGGCGATAGTCGCGCACCACGTCGTGGCCCATGATGGCGGCGTGGCCGGCGTCGGCGCGGGTAAGCCCCGCAAGAATGGAAATCAGGGTGGTTTTGCCCGCCCCGTTGGGGCCCAGCAGGCCGAAAAACTCGCCCGGCTGGATGTCGAGCGAGACGCTGTCGAGCGCCTGGGTGGTACGGAAGCGCTTGCGCAGCCCGCTGACCCGGATGGCGGGGTTCATGCCGGCAGCAGCTCGGCCACTCCGTACAGTTCGGCCAGCGTGGTAAAGCTCGCAGGCAGGCCGGTGCAAGCCAGCGTCCGGCTGGCTTGCCGGGCCTGCCGCATGGCACTGAAGATCAGCGCGAGGGCGGCCGAATCGGCGGTTTCGACGCCACTGAAATCCAGCGTGTCGATGCCTTTTGCAAGCTGCGGCTGCAGCTCGCGCAGCAGGCCGCCGACGCTGTCGACGGTCACCGCGCCGGCGATGCTGCAGCGCGTGTCGTCGCAGGCGATCACGAGCCTGGACGCGGCGCCGGCTTGGCTTCGCCGCGTGCAGACTGGGTGGCGAGCGTCTTGATCAGCCCGTCAATCCCGCTCTGACGAATGGTATTGGCAAATGAGGCCCGGTAGTTGGTGACCAGGCTGACGTTGTCGATCGTCACGTCGTAAACCTTCCAGCCGAAGGCCGTCCTGTACATGCTGTAGTCGATGGGGATCGGCTGTCCGCTTGGCTGGCGGATTTCGGAACGCACGGTCACATCGGTGTCGTCCGGCTTCATCGTCAGCGGCTTGAATTCGACTGTCTGGTTGGTGAACGCGGTGAGCGAGCTGGAATAGGTGCGCACCAGCAGGTTACGGAACTCGGTCACCAGTTCCTGTTTCTGCCTGGCGGTGGCGCGCGGCCAGTGCTTGCCGAGGGCCAGCTGGGTCATGCGGTTGAAATCGAAGTTGGGCAGGATTTTGGCCTCGACCAGCTGATACACCCTGGCCAGGTTGCCGTTCTGAAGCTCCTTGTCCTGCTTCAGGATGGCAAGGACTTCCTGCGTGGTGGTGCGTGCAAGCACGTCGGGCGGGGTGTCGGCGGCCAGCGCGGCAGGGGCATTCAGCCCCAACAACAGTGCCAGCGGCAGCAAAAAAGAGCGCAACATGTTCAAAATCTTCCTGTTCGAGAAAATGGGGCCGTACATGAGGGATGAAGGGTGGACGCCAGAGGCTTACTTGAGTTCACCCGTCAGGCGCGACAGTTGCGCCACGTTCATGTTGTAGTCGTTGACCGTGCGCAGATACTCGGTCTGCGCCAGCACGTAGTTCTTGATCGCATCGGCCACCTTGTCGGCGCTTTCGATCCCGGCCGAAAAATCGGCCAGTGTCGCCACCATCCAGCGGCGCGCCGCCGCCGCGCCTTCGGCCAGATCGCGCTGGGCGTCATGGCTGGCCCGGGCATTGGTGTAGGCCTCGCCCACTTCAAACGGAATGCCCGCCACCGCAAACGCCTTCTTGTGGTTGAGCGCTTCCAGTTCGGCCTGCGCCTGATTGACGCGCGCGCTGGCGACACCGAACACGCTGTCCCACTTCATCCCGACCACCGGGGTGAGGCCGCCGCCGTTGAAGGGATCGTTGAGATAGGGGTTGTCCAGGCGCTCGCGCTGCGAGGCATAGTTGAACTGCCCGATCACGCCGGCGTAGACATCGGGCATGCGGTCGGCCTTCCTGGCGGCCACCAGCGCACGGCGGACGCGCAGCCCGGCCTCCAGTTGTTCCATTTCGGGGCGATCCTGCAAGGCACGCGCCTGCAAACCGGCCAGATCGATCTGCGGGAAAGCGACCGGCTCGATGCGGGAATCGGCCACCTGCAGGTCGGCCTGGAGGCCGACGCCGGTCAGCACCTTCAAGCCGTCGAGGCTGATTTTTTCGACCGCGCGCGACTGGTGCACATACTTGGCCAGCAGGCCCCTGGCGGTTTGCAGCGCATACAGCTCGGATTGCCTGGATTCGCCGGTTTCCTCCTTGAGGTTGCGCTCGACCGAGGCGATGGTCTGATTCAGCCGTCCCTGGATGTCTTCCAGGAAAATCCGCAAATCGCGCGCGGCCAGATGGCCGAAATAGGCACGCTTGGTGTCATACACCGTGTCGGTACGCGTTTGCCTGAGTTCGCCCTGCTTGAGGTCGACATTGCCCTGGGCCGCGTCGCCGTAACGCTCGATCTTGCCTAAGGTATAGAGCGTCTTGATCAGCGCAAAATCGAGGTGGGTCCAGTCGGAAATGCCGTCAGGCTTGTAGGCGTCGGAACGTGGCGTCGTGCCCGAGAAGGCGCCGCCCTGATAAAAACCGCCGTCGACGCCTGGAGCAAGCCCCAGAAAGGCGTTGGCGCTGACCCGCCAGCCCGCGTTGCCCTGTACTTCCTGCAACATGCCGCGTGCGGCCTCGACCACCTGTTCGCGTTCCTTGATGCGGGGATCGGCCGCCAGGCTCATTGCCACCGCCTGCTGCAGGTTGACGGTCTCGGCCTGCGCGGGCAGGGCGGCCAGGAGGATGCCGGCGGCCAGGAGGGCGTGGGTGAGTGAATTGGGTTTCATTGTGGCGCTCCTTCTTGAGCCTTACCGTATATAAACTGTCCGATCAGATTCTCCAGAACCACGGCTGACTGGGTGATGAGAATCCGGTCCTTGTCCTTCAATGTCTGGCTGTCGCCGCCCGCTTCCAGCCCGATATATTGCTCGCCCAGCAAACCCGAGGTCATGATGGCGGCCGAGGTGTCCTTAGGGAAAGCATAGCGCTTGTCCAGGCGAAGGGTGACCGCGGCTTCGTAGGTTTCGTTATCAAAACGGATATCCGCCACCCGGCCCACCACCACCCCGGCGCTTTTGACCGGCGCGCGCGGCTTGAGGCCGCCGATGTTGTCGAAGCGGGCGACGACCTCGTAGCTATTCGATGTGTTTACGGCGCTCATGCTGCCGACCTTGAGCGCCAGAAACAGCAGCGCGGCGATGCCTGCGATGACGAATAATCCCACCCACAGGTCGAGTACGGTCTTGTTCATTTAGCTGATTCCCCGGAACATGAATGCGGTCAATACAAAATCCAGCGCCAGCACGGCCAGGCTGGAGGTCACCACGGTGCGGGTGGTGGCGCCCGACACGCCTTCGGCGGTGGGCGGCGCGTCGTAGCCCTCGAACAGCGCGATCGCGGTGATGGCAATGCCGAACACCACGCTCTTGATGACGCCGTTCAGAATATCCTGCTCGAAATCGACCGCGCTCTGCATCTGCGACCAGAACGCGCCTTCGTCGACCCCGATCAGCTGCACGCCGACCAGATAGCCGCCGAAGATGCCCATCGCGGAGAACAGCGCCGCCAGCAGCGGCATCGAAATCACGCCCGCCCAGAAGCGCGGCGCCACCACGCGGGCAATCGGATCGACTGCCATCATTTCCATCGCCGACAGCTGCTCGGTCGCCTTCATCAGGCCGATTTCCGCGGTGATGGCCGACCCGGCGCGGCTGGCGAACAGCAGCGCCGCCACCACCGGCCCCAGTTCGCGCACCAGCGACAAGGCCACCAGGATGCCGAGCGACTCTTCCGCGCCGTAGGTCTGCAGCGTCTCGTAGCCCTGCAGGCCGAGCACCATGCCGACGAACAGGCCCGACACCAGAATGATGATGAGCGAGAGCACGCCAGTGAAGTACATCTCGCGGATGGTGAGCCCGAAGCGGCGGAACGCGGTGCCCGAATGCAGCAGCACCGCCAGGAAGAAGCGGCTGGCGAAACCGATGCGCCAGACGCCCTGTATGGTGCGATTTCCCAGATTTTCGATCGCTTGCCTAAGCACCCTGCCCCCCCAATCTCAAGTCATCGGCATAAGGCGGTGCCGGATAGTGGAACGGCACCGGGCCGTCGGCTTCGCCATGCACGAACTGGTGCACATACGGCAGGCCGGAATTCCGGATATCGGCTGCCGTACCCTCGGCCACAATCACGCCTTCCGAGACGAAATAGACGTAATCGACAAGCTTCAGCGACTCCTGCACGTCATGGGTCACCACCAGCGAGGTCAGCCCCAGCGTGTCAGTCAGGCGCCGGATCAGGTTGCCGGTCACCCCCAGCGAAATGGGATCGAGTCCGGCGAACGGCTCGTCGTACATCACCAGCATGGGGTCGAGCGCAATCGCGCGCGCCAGCGCCACCCGCCTCGCCATGCCGCCGGACAGTTCGGCCGGCATCAGGTGCGCGGCACCGCGCAGACCCACAGCATGCAGCTTCATCAGCACCAGGTCGCGGATGGCGTCTTCCGGCAGGTCGGTGTGTTCGCGCAGCTGGAATGCCACATTGTCGAACACGGAGATGTCGGTGAACAGCGCGCCGAACTGGAACAGCATGCCCATCTTGCGGCGCAGGCGGTACAGCCCGGCCTGGTCGAGTTCGCCCACGGACTCGCCCGCCACGCGCACCGTCCCCTGGCCGGGCTTGAGCTGCCCGCCGATCAGACGCAAAAGGGTGGTTTTGCCGCAACCGCTGCTGCCCATGATGGCGATGACCTGCCCGCGCCGTGCGGTCAGGTTGATACCCTTCAAAACCGGCCGGGCGCCATAGCCAAATGCGACATCTTCGATTTCGACCAGATTGTCGTGTTGCAAGAAATCGAGCCTGTATTTTTATTCGGGCTGCCATTTTACCGAAGCGCACCCCCGCCACTGCCATCAGGCGGATTTTTAACGCAGATTCAGTAGCCCATCACCTGCCGCAGGGTGTTGGCCTGCTCCATCAACGCGAGGTTTCCACTGCGGCTGAATACGAACAGGGGCTCACCCGTCGCCGCCTGCTGCGTGATGCGTTGCGCCAGCAAACGCAGGTCCGGCGCTTCATCCAGCCACCAGACATGCGCTGCCTCCCATGCCGGCGTGGCCAGCAATACGCGCTCCGAAGCGGGTTTGAGCGACACCGCGTCGCCCGGCTCCAGCACGAAACAGAACCCGTCCTGGGTGTCGTCGAGCCATTGCGCCCAGGTCGCCTCGTCCGCGTTCTGCCAGACCGCGGCCGGCAGATAGACCGCCTGGAATTGCGTGTTGTAATAAGACAACAGCCAGTCATCCGGCAACTCGCCGGGATAAAAGCCGCTGCGCCATGCAGGGTGCGCCCAGCCTGCGGCGCCGACCAGAACCAGGGGAGCGGGCGTCATTTGCCGCGGGGCTTTCAGGCGCGACGCCAGCTGGTGCCGCCCGCCCCGTCTTCCAGCACGATGCCGGCAGCGGCCAGTTCATCGCGGATGCGGTCGGACTCGGCGAAGTCCTTCGCCTTGCGCGCTGCCTGGCGCGCGGCGATCAGGGCCTCGATACCGGATTCGGAGAGGCCGCCGGGAGCAGTCTCCGCCTGCAGGAAATCCGCTGCCTCGCGCTGCAGCAGGCCGAGCACGCCGCCCAGGCTGCGCAGGGTCTGTGCGGCGACGGCATCGCCCCGGTTGGCCTCGCTGGCCAGGTCGAACAGCACCGCGATCGCTTCCGGGGTGTTGAAGTCGTCATCCATCGCCGCGCGGAAACGCTGCGCCGCTGGCTGGCTCCAGTCGGGCGCGGCCGCCGTCGCGGGCGCGTGCTTCAGCGCGGTATACAGGCGCGTCAGCGCGGCCCTGGCGTCGTCGAGGTGCGCGTCCGAATAGTTCAGCGGACTGCGGTAGTGCGCGCGCAGGATGAAGAATCGCACCACTTCGGCGTCGTACTTGTCCAGCACCTCGCGGATGGTGAAGAAATTGCCCAGCGACTTGGACATCTTTTCGTTGTCCACCCGCACGAAGCCGTTGTGCATCCAGTAGTTGACGAATTTGCAGCCGTGCGCGCCTTCGGACTGGGCGATTTCATTTTCATGGTGCGGAAACTGCAGGTCCTGGCCGCCGCCGTGGATGTCGAAATGCTTGCCGAGCAGGTCGGCGCTCATCGCCGAGCATTCGATGTGCCAGCCGGGGCGGCCCGGCCCCCAGGGCGAGTCCCACGCAGGTTCGCCCGGCTTGGCGGCCTTCCACAGCACGAAGTCCATCGGGTCGCGCTTGTTGGGGTCGACTTCCACCCGCTCGCCCGCGCGCAACTCGTCGAGGCTCTTGCCGGACAGGCGGCCATATTCCGGGAACGCCCGCACGCTGTAATAGACGTCGCCATTGGGCGCAGGATAGGCGAGGCCGTTCTGGATCAATTGCCCGATCAGCGCCAGCATCTGCGCCACATACTCGGTGGCGCGCGGCTCGTGGTCGGGCGGCAGCACGCCGAGCGCGCGTTCGTCCTCGTGCATCGCGGCGATGAAGCGCCCGGTCAGCGCGGCCGGGGTTTCGCCGTTTTCGTGCGCGCGCTTAATGATTTTGTCGTCGATGTCCGTTATGTTTCTCACATACTCGACCTGGTAGCCGCTGGCGCGCAGCCAGCGCGTCACCATGTCGAACACCACGAACACCCGCGCATGGCCCAGATGGCACAGGTCGTACACGGTCATGCCGCATACATACATGCGGACCCGGCCGGGCGTGAGCGGGACGAATGCTTCCTTGGTACGCGTGAGGGAATTGGTAATGTGCAGCATGGATGCGAGCGGGCTACGAACGGAATGGAAACTTGCGGGAATCAGGCGGCGCACCGACTGTCTCAGCCGGGTCGATAATTGTTAGAATGCCTGTTTCCCAAGATGATTCGAGCATATCACATGGCTTTGCCACGTTTCTTCGCCGCCATTGCCGCCTGCGTCATCCTCGCCGGCGCGCCGGCACTGGCCAATGAAATCCAGGACATCAACCAGCAGTTCCGCAAGGGCGACCTCGCCGGCGCACTGGACCGCGCCAACCGCTATCTGGCCAAGAATCCCAAGGAAGCCCAGGCGCGCTTCCTCAAGGGCCTGATCCTCGCCGACCAGGGCAAGACCAACGATGCCATCGACGTGTTCACCGCGCTGACCGAGGACTATCCAGAATTGCCCGAGCCCTACAACAACCTGGCCGTTTTGTATGCCTCGCAAAGCAAGTACGAGGCGGCGAAGAACGCGCTGGAAATGGCGATCCGCACCCATCCCAGCTACGCCACCGCGCACGAGAACCTGGGCGACATCTACGCCAAGATGGCCTCGCTCGCCTACGACAAGGCGCTGGCACTCGACAACAAGAATGCCGCCGCGCAGACCAAGCTCGCCCTGATCCAGGACATGATCGGGGCAGCGCCGCGCAAGCCTGCGGCCACCAAGCCGGCCGCAGCGGAGCCCGTCAGGCCCGCCCCCGCGGCAGGCAGCGCGATCGAGGCCGCCATCGCCCGCTGGGCGCAGGCCTGGGCGGCACGTGACGTCGATGCCTACCTGGCAGCCTACGCCAGCGACTTCGCTGCCAGCGGCATGACGCGTGCGAACTGGGAAGCCCAGCGCCGTTCCCGCATCACTGCGCCCAGGTCGATCGAAGTCAAGGTCAGCGACCTGAAGATCGAGCAGCAGGGCGATACCGCCAGCGCCAGCTTCCGCCAGTCTTACCGTTCAGACCGGCTGAGCTCGACCGTCACCAAGACGCTCAAGCTGGCCTTGCAGAATGGCGAGTGGCGCATCGTCGGAGAAAGCTCCAGGTAAGCATGCTTCGCCTCTTCCTCACGCTCCTGCTTGCCTCCCCGGCGCTTCACGCTGCCGGGCTGGACGCCGATCGCCAGCTGGCCAACAGCCTGCTGGCGATTTCGCAAAGCCGGATACCGGAGGCGCTCAATGCGGTCGATCAATTGACGCAGCAGCATCCGAATTTCCGCCTGGCGCAGCTGGTCAAGGGCGATCTGCTGCTGGCGCGCGCCCACCCCCTGCAGACGCTGGGCAATCCCGGCGGCGCTCACAATGCCGATCTGGAGCAGCTGCGCGACGAAGCGCGCCAGCGCGTGCGTGCGCTCACCGACTCGCTGCCCAACGACAAGGTCCCGGCCTACCTGCTGACGCTGGACGAAAGCTATCGCCATGCGCTGGTGGTCGACGCCAGCCGCTCGCGCCTGTATGTCTATGCAAACCGCGCCGGTCTGCCCATCCGCGTGGCCGACTTCTACGTCACCATCGGCAAGGCGGGCGCAGGCAAGCAGAAGGAAGGCGACAACCGCACGCCGATCGGCATCTACACGATTTCCGGCTTCAAGTCGCCGCGCGAACTCACCGATTTCTACGGCGGCGGCGCCTTCACGCTGTCCTATCCCAACGAATGGGACACGCGCCAAGGACGCAACGGCCATGGCATCTGGATTCACGGCAGCCCGAGCAACACCTACAGCCGCACCCCGCGCGCCAGCGAAGGCTGCGTGGTGCTGGCCAACGACGACCTCGCCCGGCTCGGCCAATACATCCAGGCCGGCAAAACCCCGGTCGTCATCGCAGAACAGGTCGAATGGGTGGCCCATGACGCGCGCGATGCGCGCCGCGACGACCTGGCTGCCGCCATCGACCAGTGGCGCCAGGACTGGGAAAGCCGCGACACCGCGCGCCTGCTCAGCCACTACAGCGCATCGTTCCGCGCCGGTTCGCAGGATTTGCGGGCGTTTGGCGCCAGCAAGCAGAAAGCCAACGCGGCCAAGTCGTGGATCAAGGTCGGGCTCGACAATGTCAGCCTGATGCTCTACCCGGAACGCCCCGATTTCGCGCTGGCGAGCTTCGTGCAGCATTACCAGAGCAACAACCTCAGCGACCGCACCGCCAAGCGCCAGTTCTGGAGCCGCGAAAACGGCCGCTGGAAAATCATTCACGAAACCTCTCTTTAGGACTCATAAACCCCATGGTCAAGCTGCACACCAATCACGGCACCATCACCCTCGAACTCGATGCCGAGAAGGCCCCCAAGACGGTGGAAAACTTCCTGCAATACGTGCGCGACGGCTTTTTCGACGGCACGATTTTCCATCGCGTGATCGACGGCTTCATGATCCAGGGCGGCGGTTTCGAGCCCGGCATGACGCAGAAGCCCACCCGCGAGGCGATCGAGAACGAAGCGGCCAACGGCCTCAAGAACGAGGCCTACACCATCGCCATGGCGCGCACCCAGAACCCAAACTCGGCGACCGCGCAGTTCTTCATCAACGTCGCCAACAACAGCTTCCTCAACTTCACCGCGCCCACCCCGCAGGGCTACGGCTACGCCGTTTTCGGCCGCGTGGTCGAGGGCATGGATGTGGTGGACAAGATCAGGAAGATGAAAACCGGCAGCCGTTCCGGCCACCAGGACGTGCCGCTGGAAGACGTCGTCATCACCCAGGCGGAAATCGCCTGAAGGCATTGTGAGCCTGACCGCGTCGGAAAAAACAGGTCGCAGCTTCTTCGTCGCCGACCTGCACCTGACTGACGAACGCCCGGTCGCCACCGGGCGTTTTTTTCGCTTTCTTAAGGAAGAGGCGGCCGGCTCGGATGCGCTCTACATCCTGGGCGACCTGTTCGAGGCCTGGGTCGGCGACGACCACGACGAACAGGTGGCGCACGACACGGCACGCCAGCTCAAGTCGCTCGTCGATGCGGGCACGCCGGTGTTTTTCATGCACGGCAACCGCGATTTCATGCTGGCCGCGCGCTACGCCGCGCGCTCCGGCATGACGCTGCTCGCCGATCCCGCCCGCATCGACCTGTACGGCACGCCAACGCTGCTGGTGCACGGCGACACGCTGTGTACGGACGACATTGCGTACCAGACCTTCAGGCGGCGCGTACGTCACCCGCTGACGCTGTCGCTGTTGCGGCGGCTTCCCTTTTCCTGGCGCCGCCGCCTGGCGCGCCAGGCGCGGGCCGGCAGCGAATCGGCCAAGGCGGGCAAGGCGGCCGCGATCATGGATGTGAATGCCGAAGCAGTGGTGCGCATGCTGCGCGAGCAGCAGGTCTGCCGCCTGATCCACGGCCATACCCATCGGCCGGCGCGTCATGTCCATACGGTCGATGGCCACGACTGCGAGCGCTGGGTGCTGCCGGACTGGTATGCCCGCTGGGGCTACGTGGTGTGCGACGCGGCGGGCTGCACGCTCAGGGTGGAGGATTTAACCTAGGTTTATGACGGCGCGGGGATCTGCGGCATGCCGGCGGGCACGCGGAACAGTTCTGGCTGCAGCGGCTGCTTCGATTCGCTTTCGAACTGCCGTGTCCGCCCGGTGAACTCGCGCTCTTCCAGCGGCAGGCCCAGCTTGAGCGTGGCCCCCGATTCCCAGACCTGATTCGCCAGATCGCAGTCGTGCTGGATTGCGCTCGGCGAATCCTTCCACACGCGGTACTGCATCGCGGCCAGGACGGCTTTCAGTTCGGCCATCGCGCGTGCCGCATCCGGCGCGGCACGCAATGCGGCCACGCCTTCGCTGCACACCACGCCTTTCACCGTGAGGCTGAAACGCCGGGTGCCCCGCGTGGCCGGCTGCACGTCGAGATGGGGTTTCCAGCCAGCCGGCTTGGGTGGCAGCGTGCCGGGCGTGAACACCATCGCCAGCTGGTTGCCATGCATCACGTTGATGACCTTCTGCCGGCGCCGGTCCAGCAGGACGAAGTCGCCGTCGTCGTTGCCGTCGTCCATGCGCATGAAATCCGGGGTGACGAGGATGCGCGTCCGATAGGGCGGATCGCCTGGGTCCTGGTCGACATAGCGCAGCGCGATCATCTCTTGGCGCAGGGCAAGCGTGTCGGCTGCGTGGGCAGCGCCCATGCCAAACAGCCACAGCGTCAGCCACATTTTCATCCGCCAAGCCCCCGTGCCAGATCGGCCTGGATGTCGGCCACCGATTCCAATCCCACCGCGATGCGCACCAGGCCGTCGCCGATGCCGGCCGCCGCACGCTGTTCCGCCGTCATGCGGCTGTGCGTGGTGGTGGCCGGGTGGGTGATGGTGGACTTGGTGTCGCCCAGGTTGGCGGTGATCGACAGCAGCCTGGTCGCGTCGATCAGCTTCCACGCGGCTGCCTGGCCGCCCTTCAGCTCGAACGCGACGATGCCGCCGCCGGTTTTCTGCTGCGCCATTGCCAGTTGATGCTGCGGGTGCGACGGCAGGCCGGGATAGAGCACGCGCGCGACCTGCGGCTGCGCTTCCAGCCATTGCGCCAGCGCCAGGGCGTTTTTCGAATGCGCCTCCATGCGCAGCGACAGCGTCTCCATGCCTTTCAGGATCACCCAGGCGTTGAACGCCGACAGCGTCGGCCCCGCGGTGCGCAGGAAAGTGTAGACGCCTTCCATCAGCGCCTGGCTGCCGAGCACCGCGCCGCCGAGCACCCTGCCCTGGCCGTCGAGGTACTTGGTGGCGGAATGGATCACGATGTCGGCGCCCAGTTCGAGCGGCTTTTGCAGTGCCGGCGAGCAGAAGCAGTTGTCGACCGCAAGCCACGCGCCGGCTTCATGCGCAATGTCCGCCAGCGCGCGGATATCGCTCACTTCGGTCAGCGGGTTGGACGGCGACTCGACAAAGAACAGCTTCGTGTTCGGCTTCACCGCCGCGCGCCATTCCGCCGGATCGGTCGGCGACACATAGGTCGTCTCGATACCGAAGCGGCCGAGGATGTTGGAAAACAGCTGCACGGTGGAGCCGAAGATCGAGCGCGACGCGACGACGTGCTCGCCCGCCTTCATCAAGCCCATCACCGTTGCCAGGATAGCCGCCATGCCGGACGCAAAGGCCACGCAGCGCTCGGCACCTTCGAGCGCGGCGAGCCGCGCTTCCATCATGCTGACGGTGGGGTTGGTGAAGCGTGCGTAGATCGGGCCGGGTTGCTCGCCCTTGAAGCGCGCCGCGGCTTCGGCCGCGCTGCCGAACACAAAGCTGGAGGTGAGGAACAGCGCCTCCGAGTGTTCGTTGAACTGGCTGCGTACCGTGCCGGCGCGCACTGCCAGGGTTTCAAGGTCGTAATCGTCGTCCATGGAAATCAGCTTCCGGTCGCCAGGTTGAGGTCGAGCTGCTGGGTGGACAGGGCCGACGGCGGCGGGGTTTCGCCGTTGCGCACCGCCTCGACGTAATTCAGGTACTCCGGGGTGACGTCGCCGGTAATGTAGCGGCCGTCGAAGCACGAGGTGTCGAAGTCGAGTATCGCCGGGTTGCCGGCACGGACCACCTCCACCATGGCGTCGAGATCCTGGTAGATCAGCGCATCGCAGCCGATCTCGCGCGCGATCTCCGCATCGGTGCGGCCGTTGGCGATCAGTTCGTTGCGCGTCGGCATGTCGATGCCGTACACGTTGGAGTAACGCACCGGCGGCGAGGCCGAGGCGAAATATACTTTCGCTGCGCCGGCATCGCGCGCCATCTGCACGATCTCGCGGCTGGTGGTGCCGCGCACGATGGAGTCGTCGACCAGCAGCACGTTGCGGCCCTTGAATTCCTCGGCGATGGCGTTGAGCTTCTGCCGCACCGATTTCTTGCGCAGCGCCTGCCCCGGCATGATGAAGGTGCGGCCGATGTAGCGGTTCTTGATGAAGCCTTCGCGGTACGGCACGTCGAGGTGATTCGCCAGCTGCAGCGCGGAGGGGCGGCTGGTGTCGGGAATCGGAATCACCACGTCGATCTTCAGGTGGGCGAATTCGCGCTTGATCTTTTCGGCCAGCGACACGCCCATGGCGAGCCGCGTGCTGTAGACCGAAACGCCGTCCATCACCGAATCCGGGCGCGCAAGGTAGACGTATTCGAAAATGCAGGGATTGAGCGCGGCCTTGTCGCTGCACTGGCGGCTGTGCAGCTTTCGCCGGTAGTCGATGAACACCGCCTCGCCCGGCGCCACGTCGCGCAGCAGGCGGAAGCCCAGCGTATCGATCGCCACGCTTTCCGACGCGATGATGTATTCGTGCGGCGTAGCCTGATCGTTGACGCCGATCACCAGCGGCCGGATGCCGTGCGGGTCGCGAAAGGCCAGCAGGCCATGGCCGGCGATGAAGGCCGTCACCGCATACGCGCCCTTGCAGCGCGCGTGCACGCCGGCGACGGCGCCGAATATCGTATCCAGGTTCAGCTGGCGGCCCGAGGCGCGCACCTGCAGCTCATGCGCCAGCACGTTCAGCAGCACTTCGGAATCCGAATTGGTGTTGACGTGGCGCAGGTCGGAACGGAACAGCGATTCCTTCAGTTCGTGGGTGTTGGTGAGGTTGCCGTTGTGCCCCAGCACGATGCCGTACGGCGAGTTCACGTAGAACGGCTGCGATTCGGCCGATGACGAGGCGCTGCCCGCGGTCGGATAGCGCACGTGCGCTACCCCCATGTCGCCGAGCAGATTGCGCATGTCGCGGGTGCGGAACACGTCGCGCGCCAGCCCCTGTCCCTTGTGCATATGGAAGCGGCTTTCCTCCGCCGTCACGATGCCGGCCGCGTCCTGGCCGCGATGCTGCAATACCATCAGCCCGTCATACAAAAGCTGATTGGCCGCCGAATTGGAAACAACGCCGATTACCCCGCACATGCTGTGCACCCATCCATAAAATTATTCAAAACGAACGTACTTCGTCACGTCGGCCGGCAGCAGCGGCAGTGTGCGCAGCGCCATGGCCTGCAGGCTGCCCGACAGCGCGGCCTGCTTCCAGAAATCGGTGCGCGGCAGCGAGGTCAGGCCGGCTGCGAGCGTCAGCCCGACCAGGATGACCACGCCCTTGGCCAGCCCCATCACCCCGCCCAGCATCCTGTCGACGCCGCCCAGCCCGACCGCCTTGACCAGCGTGGCCAGCACATGCCCCAGTAGTATCACGCCGATCAGCACCACCAGAAAAACCGCGGTGAAGCCGCCAAGGTAGCGAATCGCCGGATGTTCAACCGCGACCGGCAGCAGCGGCGCCACCAAGAGCGCACCCCACTTGCCCAGCATGAACGCCAGCACCCAGGCTGCCAGCGAGAACAGCGCATTGACCATGCCCTGTATCAGGCCGCGTACCAGCGTGAGCACCAGCAGCAGCACGATGATCAGGTCGAGCAGGCTCATTTCGCAACCACCTGGGCGGTCGTCATGCCGTTCTCGGCCAGTTTCACCGCCGCCGCCACCGCCGCTTCACGCGTCGCAAACGGCCCCACGCGCACGCGCGTCAGCTTGCCCAGCGTATCCGTATAGGCCGGCAGGCCCACTGCCGCTACGCGTGCCTTGAGCGCCTTGGCCTTGCCGGCGTCGGACAGGGCAGCCAGCTGCACCACGTAGGGTTCGGCGACCGGCTGGACCGGCGTGGCCGCGGGCTTGGCGGGCGCAGGCTGAGGCGTCGGCGGCGCCGGTTCGGATTTGACTGGTGCAGGTTTGGCCGGTTCAGGCGTGGGCGATTCGGGCTTGGCAGGCGGCGGTGCGACGGGCTCGGATTTGTCAGACGGTTCGACCTCGACCGGCTCGGGAAGCGGCTTGGCAGGCGCCTCGGGCACGCTGGCCGGTTTGGGTAGCGGCGGTTTCGTGGCGAGAACCGGGTCCGGCATCGCGGCCATGCGCACAGCCAGTTCGCTGGCCGGCGGCGGCTCGTCTTCCAGCAGCAGCGGCAGCACGATCACCGCCAGCAGGGTCAGCGCTACCGCGCCGATCAGGCGGCGCCGGGCGAGGCGTTTGAGGTTATTTTCACTGCTGGGTGGCGGCATGGTCGAGCACGGCGGCAACGGTATAGAACGAACCGAAGACGAGAATTCTATCACCTTCGCGCGCCGCGCCTCGCGCCTCCGCGAGCGCCGCGTTCACATCCGGCTGTACGCTGACCGGCGCACGGCCGACCTGGGCGCGCAAACTGGCGGCAAGCGCCACGGCATCCTGTGCGCGCGGCGACTCGGGGGTGCACGCCCACCACGCATCGATCTCGCCGGACAAGGCGGCGAACACGCCCGCAGCATCCTTGTCGGCCAGCATGCCCACCACCGCCAGCGTACGGCCGGAAACCGGCTGCTCGCGCAGGGCGGCGGCCAGTGCCCGCGCCGCTTCCGGGTTGTGCGCCACGTCCACAATGACATCCGGCGCGCGCGCGATGCGCTGGAACCGCCCCGGCACGCGGGCTGCGGCGAGCCCCTGGCGGATCGCCGCCTCGCTCACCGGCAGGCGATCACGCAGGGCTTCCAGCGCAGCCAGCGCAGCGGCCGCGTTGCACAGCTGGAATGCGCCCGCCATGGCGGGAAGGGGCAAATCCGGCCAGGCAATATCGGTGCCGCGATAGCGCCAGCGATCGTCCTCGCGCTGCACGGAAAAGTCCCGGTTCACGCAACGCAGGTCGGCACCGATGTCCCGGGCGTGCCCCAACAGACGGGCGGGCGGCGCGGGATCGGCGCAGATGGCAGGGCGGCCGGCACGGTAGATGCCTGCTTTCTCGAAACCAATCTGTTCGCGGGTGTCGCCCAGATATTCCATGTGGTCGAGATCGACGCTGGTGACGATCGCGGCATCGGGGTCGAACACGTTCACCGCGTCGAGCCGGCCGCCGAGCCCGACTTCGAGAATGGCGACGTCGACGTGGGCATCGACGAATTGCGCCATCGCGCCCAGCGTGCCGAATTCGAAATAGGTGAGCGAGGTGTCGCCGCGGGCCGCATCGATTCTTTCAAACGCGGCGACCAGTTCGGCGTCGCTGGACTCCACACCGGCAATCCGCACCCGCTCGTTGTAGCGCAGCAGATGCGGCGAGGTATAGAGGCCGGTTTTGTAGCCGGCGGCGCCGAGGATGGCTTCCAGATAGGCGCAGGTGGAACCCTTGCCATTGGTGCCGCCGACGACGATGAGCGGGAAATCCGGCGCCAGCCCGAGCGCATCCTTGACGCGCCGAACCCGGTCGAGGCCCAGTTCAATCGTGCTGGGGTGCAGTTTCTCAAGCCGCGCCAGCCAGTCGGCCAACGAAAGGCCCGAGCGTGTCACCACGCCCTAGGCCGCCAGCGCAGGCCGCCCCATCATCATGGCCAGCGTGGTGGCGAGTTCGTTGCGCATCTGACGGCGGTCAATGATGCGGTCGATGGCGCCCTTCTCCTGCAGGAATTCGGCGCGCTGGAAGCCTTCCGGCAGCGTCTCGCGCACCGTCTGCTCGATCACGCGCGGTCCGGCAAAGCCGATCAGCGCGTTCGGCTCGGCCACGACCAGGTCGCCCAGCATCGCGAAACTGGCCGACACGCCGCCCATGGTGGGGTCGGTCAGCACCGAGATGAAGGGCAGGCGGTTGCGCGACAACTGCGTCAGCGCGGCCGAGGTCTTCGCCATCTGCATCAGCGAGAACAGGCCTTCCTGCATGCGTGCGCCGCCGCTGGCGGAAAAACAGACGAAGGCCGAGTTCGACTCGATTGCCGCTTCCACGCCGAGCACGAAGCGCTCGCCGACGACCGAGCCCATCGAGCCGCCCATGAACTTGAACTCGAATGCCGCCGCCACCACCGGCACCGCCTTGACGCTGCCGCCGATCACCACCAGGGCATCGGTTTCCGAGGTGCAGGTCTGGGCTTCTTTCAGACGGTCGGGATATTTCTTGCCGTCCTTGAACTTCAGCGGGTCGAGCGACGTCACCTGCGCGCCGATTTCGTGCTGGCCTTCCGCATCCAGCAGCATGGCCAGCCGCGCGCGGGCGCCGATACGGTGATGGTGGCCGCACTTGGGGCACACTTCCAGATTGCTTTCGAGATCGGCGCGATAGAGCACCTCGTTGCAGGCCGGGCACTTCGACCACAGCCCTTCCGGCATCGATTTGCGCGCCTCCACCCGGCGCTTGATTTTCGGGGGCAGAATTTTCTGGAACCAGCTCATTAAAACTCCTTTTTCGTCATCCCCTCTCCTTTGAGGGGAGAGGCCGGGAGAGGGTGAAATTCACCCACGGGCGTTATTTCGATGCGGCGTCGACACCGCGGCGCAACTCAGCCACCAGGTTCCTGACGCGGCTGACGCACTCGCCTTCCGGCGTGGTCTCGATCTCGTTCACGATGCGGCTGCCCACCACCACGGCGTCGGCAATCCGCGCCACCGCCTCGGCCGTCGCCGCGTCGCGGATGCCGAAGCCCACGCCAACCGGCAGGCTGCAATGCTTGCGCACCATGGCCAGCTTCTCCGCGACTTCCTCGGTGTCAAGGTTGGCCGACCCCGTCACGCCCTTCAACGACACGTAGTAAATGAAGCCGCCCGCGACGGCCGCCACCTGTTCCACGCGCGACTCGGGCGTGGTCGGCGACAGCAGGAAAATCGGGTCGAGCCCGGCGGCCTTGAATACGTCCGACACGCCGGCCGATTCCTCGGGCGGAATGTCCACCGTCAGCACGCCGTCCACCCCGGCCGCCTTGGCGGCCTGGGCAAAGGCCGCGTAGCCCATGTGCTCGACCGGGTTGGCATAACCCATCAGCACTACCGGCGTGGTCGTGTTGGTCTTGCGGAATTCCGCCGTCATCGCCAGCACGTCCTTCAGACCGACCTTGTTCGCCAGCGCGCGCTCGGAGGCCCGCTGGATCACCGGCCCGTCGGCCATCGGATCGGAAAACGGCACCCCCAGTTCGATGATGTCCGCCCCCGCTTCCACCAGCACGTGCATCAGCGGCACGGTCATGCCCTTGCCGGGGTCGCCGGCGGTAATGAAGGGAATCAGGGCTTTCCTGTTTTGCGCTTTCAGCGCGGTAAAGGTTGGGCCGATGCGGCTCATGCTGTTCTCAATCTAAAATCAGTCTTCTTCAAAATAATCCGTGTCCAGACGCTTCACCGTATGAACATCCTTGGTGGAAACGCCCAGATCGTGGTCCATCATCAGTTCCGCCAGCATCGGGCCGTCGATCAGGACGACCCGGTGATTCACTTGCGATGCATAGTCGGCCGCGCCTTTGGAAAAGCCCGAACTGGTTCTGAATCTCGGGGCGACCCACATCCGCCTGCCAGCGCTTGGCCTGAATGTAGATCACGTCCAGCCCAAGCCGGTCTTCATTGATGATGCCATCGATGCCGCCATCCCCACTTTTTCCAGCCACGCGCCCCGCGTCTTCCTGCATGCCGCCATAACCCATCTTCAGCAGCAGTTCGACGACCATCTCCTCAACGCGTGAAGGCGTGACATGCTTGATTCGATCCAGCAACTCGATATCCCCGCACTTTCACCATGGTGTTGATGTCCTCACGCATACATCAACCGCCCGCCTTGCGGGCGCTGATGATTCTCAAGATGCGGCCACGTTCCACATTGACCACCAGCAACACCCGGTTGCGATCCAAAACGCCAAAAGTGGGCAGGCAATGCTCATCCAGCGAGTGATCCGGGTCGTTGAATGCCAGCGCCAGAGGATCGCCAAACACCGTCGTCGCCTCTTCAAACGAAACACCGTGTTTCGCCAGGTTCGCCGCAGCCTTGGCCGCATCCCAAGCAAACTTCAGCATCGCACATCATCCGTCAGGCGCATGGCCATGCTTACAGCGTAATCCCCGACACCTTCGCCACCGTGTTGATGTCCTTGTCGCCGCGCCCGGACAGGTTGACCAGGATGATCTGATCCTTCCGCATGGTCGGCGCGAGCTTCTTGGCATGGGCGACGGCGTGGCTGGATTCGAGCGCGGGGATGATGCCTTCCAGACGGCACAGATCGTGGAAGGCGGCCATGGCTTCGTCGTCGTTGATGGCGACGTATTCGGCGCGGCCGGCATCCTTGAGGTAGCTGTGCTCGGGCCCGACGCCGGGGTAGTCAAGGCCGGCGGAGATGGAGTGGGTTTCGATGATCTGGCCGTTCTCGTCCTGCATCAGATAGCTGCGAAAGCCGTGCAGCACGCCCGGCGTGCCGGCCGTGAGCGGCGCGGCATGGCGGCCAGATTCCACCCCGGAGCCGCCCGCCTCGACGCCGATCAGGCGCACGTCCTCGTACGGGATGTAGGGATGGAAGATGCCGATGGCGTTGGAGCCGCCGCCGACGCAGGCGATCACGGCGTCGGGCTGGCGGCCGCTCAGCTCGGGCATCTGCACGATGCATTCGCGGCCGATCACGCACTGGAAATCGCGCACCAGCATGGGATAGGGGTGCGGGCCGGCGGCGGTGCCGAGGATGTAGAAGGTCGATTCGACGTTGGTGACCCAGTCGCGCATCGCCTCGTTGAGGGCGTCCTTCAGCGTTCTTGAGCCGGACGACACCGGTACCACGGTGGCGCCGAGCAGCTTCATGCGGAAGACGTTGGGCGACTGGCGGGCGACGTCTTCGGCGCCCATGTAGACCACGCATTCCATGCCGTAGCGCGCCGCAACGGTGGCCGAGGCGACGCCGTGCTGGCCCGCGCCGGTCTCGGCGATCACCCGCTTCTTGCCCATGCGCCGCGCCAGCAGCGCCTGGCCGATGGTGTTGTTGATCTTGTGCGCGCCGGTGTGGTTGAGGTCTTCGCGCTTGAGGTAGATCTGCGCGCCGCCGTACTGCTCGGAGAGCCGTTTGGCGTGGTACACCGGGCTGGGGCGGCCGACGTAGTGCTTGAGTTCATATTCGAATTCGGCCATGAAGGCGGGATCGTTGCGCGCCTTGTCATACTCGACGCGCAGTTCTTCCAGCGCCGCCATCAGGGTCTCGGCGACGAAAATACCGCCGTAGGGGCCGAAGTGGCCGCGGGAATCGGGGAGATCGCTTAGTTTCATACCGCTTTCGCTTTCGCAATGAATTGCGCAATCTTGTGCGCGTCTTTGATGCCTTTCGCCGCCTCGACGCCGGAGGACACGTCCACCGCCCACGGGCACACGCGCTGCACCGCCTCGGCGACGTTGTCGGGCGTGAGCCCGCCCGACAGGATGACCGGCTTCGGCAGGTCCGGCGGAATCAGGCTCCAGTCGAAGCGTTCGCCGGTGCCGCCCGGCACGCCCGGTACGAAGGCGTCGAGCAGCAGCCCGCGTGCGGCTTCGAAGTCAGCCGCGCATTTTAGCAAATCCGTGTCCCGATTGACGCGCACTGCCTTGATGAAGGGGCGGCCGAAGCGCGCGCAGCCGGCCGGCGTCTCGTCACCGTGGAACTGCAACAGGTCGAGCGGCACCGCCCGCAGCACCGCTTCGATGAATGCGGGTTCGGCGTCGACGAACAGGCCGACTGCCTGCACGAAGGGCGGCAGGTCGCGCACCAGCGCAGCGGCGGCCGCGATCGTGAGGTGGCGCGGGCTTTTTTCGTAGAACACGAAACCCAGCGCATCCGCCCCGGCCTCGCAGGCGGCGTGCAGGTCCTGCGCCCGGGTGATGCCGCAGATTTTTACGCGAACAGCCATCGTTCAGAGGATTCCGGCAGGGCAAAGTGCGCAGGATACCGGATGTGGGTGAGATACAGCCCGGCTGCGTCGAAGGTCGGTGCGGCCAGCGTGCGGTCGCGGCCGACCAGGAGCTGGTGCATCCACTCGGGCGGCTGCGCGCCGGCGCCGACCTGGATCAGGCAGCCCATGAGGTTGCGCACCATGTGGTGCAGGAAGCCGTCGGCGCGGAAGTCGCACAACAGGTAGTCGCCGCGCCGCTCGACGTGCGCCAGCCGCAGTTCCTTGACGGGAGACTTTGCCTGGCATTCGGCGGCACGAAACGCGGAGAAGTCATGCTGCCCGATCAGGTGTGCCGCCGCCCGGTTCATCGCGTCGGCATCAAGCGGGCGGTGGTGCCAGCCGATCAGCCCCTGGTTGAGGCCGGGGCGCACCGGGTGATTCAGCAGCACATAGCGGTAGCCGCGCTGGATGGCGGCAAAGCGCGCATGGAAGTCCGCGTTCACCTCATGCGCCCACAGCACCGCGACGCCTGCCGGCAGGTGGCTGTTGACGCCGCGCACCCAGGCAGTGAGCGGACGCTTCGCGTCGGTATCGAAGTGCGCCACCTGGAACGCCGCATGGACGCCGGTGTCGGTGCGGCCGGCCGCGGTGACGGCGGTTTTCTCGCCGGCGATGGCCGACACCGCGGCTTCCAGCGCGTCCTGCACGCCGCAGCCCTGCGGCTGCGACTGCCAGCCGCAAAAGCCGACGCCGCAATATTCCAGACCCACCACAATTCGCATTTTTCAGAACGGCCTCATGCCAGGACGACCCACACCAGAAGCAAGGCCGCGAGTATGACGGCGCTGTCGCGGCTTTGCCAGCGCTCGGCCTCGAGGGTATAGGTGGCGGGAGTCGCATCGTCGGGCAAGGGCTGGCGCAGCGCCTCCAGCCAGCGGGCCTGTTTAGGCGCACGTTCAACGTAGTCGAGCGTCAGCCCCAGGCGCACCGCGAAGGCGCGGCGGTCGAAACCGAGCCAAGCCAGCGGGCGGGCCAGCACGTAAAGGCCGTAAACCAGGCGCGGGCGGGACGTATACGCGAGCAGCAGTGCCAGACCTGCGAGCATCAAGACCAGCCGCCCCGTGCGCAGGGCACCCTGCTGCACGCCCTCGACGCTGGGGCTCGCCCAGTCCAGCGCCGGCCACAGGGACGTGCCCGGCAGGACATAGGCATAGGTAAGCAGCAACACCCCAAGCAGCCACCGGGTGCGGCGCAGCAAACGCAGCAGTTGCAGGCGGACAGGCGCAAACAGAAAGGCCGTCACGGAGGCGACGGCCAGGACGATCAGCGGGGACAGGGCGGCGCGTTCCACCGCCACCGCCCACCCGCACCACAACAGGATGCGGGCAGCCGGATGGAGTGCGTTAGCCAAGCGAACTCAACATGTCTTTCGCGTCGTCCTTTTGCTTCTCGCTGCCCTCGGCCAGCACCTCGTTGAGGATTTCGCGCGCGCCTTCCTTGTCGCCCATTTCCACGTAGGCGCGGGCGAGATCGAGCTTGGTGCCGACTTCGTCCAGTTCGAGGTCGTTGCCGCCGGCCTCACCCAGGTCGAGGTCGAGGCCGCTGAAATCGAATTTGTTGTCCGGGCCGTTGTCTTCCTCCAGGCCCAGGTCGAGTTTCAGCGCGTCATCCGCCGTCGCCGGCACATCCAGATCCGGCAGGTCGAAGTTGAGGCCGAGGGTATCCATTTCCACGTAGCCCGTTTCGGGGGCCGCGGCCACCTCGGGCTGCGCGTCGAAATTGAGCACATGGCCCGCGGACTCGAACTCCATCGGCGCGTCGGCCGATACGGCTTCAAGCACCGGTTCGGGTTCGGGAACGGCCTTGATTTCGCGCGGGGCTACGGGCGGCTCGAAAGCCGCAGGTTCGGACGCTAATTCGTCCCCAAACGTCACGGCGCCGCCGGCAACCGCATCCGTGGCGGCCACCGTTGCCGCAGGGACGGCACTCGACTGCTCGCCGCCATACAGCGGATTGGTCGGGTCGATGCTGCGACCCATTTCGCATGCCTTGTCCCACAGCGGGCTCGTTTTGCTGCCAATCGCAGCGAAAAGTTCGCCGGCCACCGACTCGAACGCCGAGGTATTGCGCTGGGCCGCGTAGATTTCAAGCAGCTTGACGCGGATCTCGTGGCGATCCGGATTTTTGCTGATCGCCTCCTTGAGGATTTCCTCGGCCTGCGCATCGCGACCGTAGGCCATGTACACCTCGGCTTCTGCAATGGGGTCGACATCATGGGTGTCGATGGTGCCCAGACCCGCCTGGCTGAAATCGGTCAGGAAGGAGGTATCGCCGGTATTGACGCTGCCCCCGGACGCGGCGCCGATCACGGTGTTGGGACGCACGTCGCCGCCCGTCATGATGCTGTCTTCCAGCACAGTGCCGCCGGTCTTGCGGCGACGGCCGCCGCTCGCCATCATCCACCACAGCACACCGCCGAGACCGAGCGCGGCCAGGCCGCCTCCCCAGTAAAGCGGGTTGGCGAGCAGGGGGGCGAACCAGTTCTCGGCGGATTCGGGGCTGACCGGGGGCGCCTTGACAACGGGAACGACCGGCGCCGGAACAGGTGCGGGTTTGGCTTCCACCGGAGCCGGGGCTGGCTTGGCTTCTACTGGGACTGGCGGAGGCGGAGCAGGAACCGCTGCATCAGCCAGCGCCTTTTCCTTCATATCGACCAGCTTCTGCATGTCCTGAACCTGCTTTTCCAGCATGGCCACGCGCCGACTCGATTCCTGCAGCGCTTTTTCACGCGCAGTCGCATCTTCCTCCTGGGCGCGCAGCTTCTCCTGCAGGGCACGGGCTTCGTCGGCCTTGCCCGCAACCGCCGGCGGCGCGGCTTTGGACAGTTTCACCACATCCCGCTGAGCTTCCGGCGCCGGCTTGGCGCGGTCCTGCACCTTGGGCGTGATCTTGCCGCTGCTGGCCTGATCCGGGGCAGCTTGCGCCGCGGAGGCGGCACTCACCGCGCCGGCCAGTTTTTGGCGATAGGCGCGCCAGTCGTCTGCCTGCAGCTTGAGTTCCCGTACCGCTTCCTGTTGCGGAATGGCGGCCACTTGTTCAGCCGACGGCACGTTGAGCGTTTTGCCTGCTTTCAGCCGGTTCACATTGCCATCGAACGCCTGGGTGTTTTCGCGATACAGGCCCAGCAGGGTCTGCTCCAGGCTGACGCCTTCAGGGCGTACGCGGCTGGCGATACTCGACAGTGTGTCGCCGCGCTTGACCGTCACGCGGTCCGGCGCGGCAGCCTGCGGAACGGGTGTGGGCTTGCTTGCGACGGTTGGCGGCGGCGCCTTCGGGGTGGACGAAGCCGTCGTGACCTGCGGAGCACTTGCGGGTGCAGGCCTGGCAACGGGCGTCTGGGCCGGGACAACGGCCACCGGCGCCACGGTTTGGGGGGTGGTCATGCCAGGCGGGTCGAGCAGCAAGGTGTATTCGCGCACCAGCCGTCCCGAGGCCCAGCTCAGTTCCACCAGCATGTCGATGAAGGGATCGGTCACCGGGCGGCTGGAGGTCACCTTCAGCACCGCCCTGCCGTCGGGCTTCTTCTCGACCGTGAAACGCAGGGATGACAGAACGGGGGCGAAATCGATCCGCGCATCACGAAATGCCTGATCGGAAGCGATGCTTGCCGACAGGCTGTCGAGTTCAGCCTTGTCCGCCGCGAACAGTTCGATCTCGGCAACAAAGGGCTGGCCCAGCGCCGACATGACCGACAGCCTGCCCAACCCGGCGGCGTTCGCCATCAGCGGCACGGCGATCAGACCGGCGGCCACCAGTTGGGTGGTGAAACGCTTCAATTTCATCCCGTATCTCCCTATTCTCCCCGCGCGGCGGGGCTGTTGAATCCTTGACGCCACTATTGACGGCTCGGCAGGCGCAATCTTTAACGCATTAAACGCGCCAGCCCGGATTTGCCGTACCCGGACCGCGCCCTGTCAGGCTTCCAGCAGTATCCGCAGCATACGGCGCAGCGGCTCCGCCGCCCCCCACAGCAGCTGATCGCCGACCGTGAACGCGGTCAGGTACTCGGGCCCCATGTTGAGCTTGCGCATGCGGCCGATCGGCACGGTGAGCGTGCCGGTTACCGCTGCCGGGGTGAGTTCGCGCATGGTGATGTCGCGGTCGTTCGGCACCACTTTCACCCACTGGTTGTGGGCGGCGATCAGGCCGTGGATATCGGCGAGCGGCACGTCCTTCGTCAGCTTGATGGTGAGCGCCTGCGAATGGCAGCGCATCGCGCCGACGCGTACGCACAGGCCATCGATCGGGATCGGCTTGTCGCTGCGGCGCATGATCTTGTTGGCCTCGACCTGCGCCTTCCATTCCTCCTTCGACTGACCGGATTCGAGCGCGACGTCGATCCAGGGAATCAGGTTGCCGGCCAGCGGCACCGGCCAGGCGTCGACCGGATAGCGGTCGGAACGGATGAAGTCGGCCACCTTGCGGTCGATTTCGAGGATCGCTGAGGCCGGATCGGCGATCAGGTCCATCACTTCCGTGTGCACTGCGCCCATCTGCGCGATCAGCTCGCGCATGTTGCGCGCGCCGGCGCCCGAGGCCGCCTGGTAGGTCATCGGCGACACCCATTCGACCAGACCGGCGTCGAACAGCCCGCCCATCGCCATCAGCATCAAGGACACCGTGCAGTTGCCGCCGACGTAGGTCTTGACGCCGTTGGCGATGCCGTCACGAATGACGTTGCCGTTGACCGGGTCAAGGATGATGATGGCCTCGTCCTTCATCCTGAGCGTCGAGGCGGCGTCGATCCAGTAGCCGTTCCAGCCCGCCGCGCGCAGCTGCGGGTAGATCTCCTTCGTGTAGTCGCCACCCTGGCAGGTGATGATGGTGCCGCACTGGCGCAACTCGTCGATGCTGTTGGCATCCTTCAGCGGCGGCAGGTCACGGCCAATGTCGGGCGCTCTCCCCCCAGGATTGGAAGTGGTGAAAAACACCGGCTCGATATGGTCGAAATCCCGCTCTTCCTTCATGCGTCCCATCAGCACGGAACCCACCATGCCGCGCCAGCCGATCAGTCCTACTTTCATCATTTTCGTCTCCAAACAACCTGGTTAGGCGTTAGGGGTAAGGCGTGAGGATTTCCCCTCACCTCCATCCCCTCACCCCTCACAAATTTTTCACCACCGCGTCGCCCATTTCGCTGCACGACACCTTCTGCGTGCCCTCGGTCCAGATGTCGCCGGTGCGCAGGCCCTGCGCAATCACCTTCTTCACCGCGCCCTCGATGCGGTCGGCGGTCGCCAGGTCGGCGAAGGAGTAGCGGTACATCATCGCCACCGACAGAATCGTCGCCAGCGGATTCGCCAGGTTTTTTCCGGCGATGTCGGGCGCAGAGCCGTGGATCGGCTCGTACATGCCCTTGTTGTGCCCGTCCAGCGAGGCCGACGGCAGCATGCCGATCGAGCCCGACAGCATCGACGCCGCGTCGGACAGGATGTCGCCGAAGATGTTGCCGGTGACGATGGTGTCGAACTGCTTGGGCGCGCGAATCAGCTGCATCGCCGCGTTGTCGACGTACATGTGGGAGAGCGCGACCTCGGGGTAATCCTTCGAGACCTCGATCATCACTTCCTTCCACAGCTCGGAGCATTCCAGCACGTTGGCCTTCTCGACCGAGCACAGCTTCCTGCCGCGCTTCATCGCGATGCCGAAGGCGACGTGCGCGACGCGGCGCACTTCGGATTCGGAATACAGCATGGTGTTGAAGCCGACGCGCTCGCCGTTCCGTACTTCAATCCCGCGCGGCTGGCCGAAATAGACGTCGCCGGTGAGTTCGCGCACGATCATGAGGTCGAGCCCCGACACCACCTCGGGCTTGAGCGACGACGCGTCGGCCAGTTCGGGATACAAGAGCGCCGGACGCAGGTTGGCGAACAGATTCAGTTCCTTGCGGATGCGCAAGAGGCCGCGCTCGGGGCGCAGCGGACGGTCGAGCGTGTCGTACTGCGGCCCGCCGACGGCGCCGAGCAGCACCGCGTCAGCCTCGCGCGCGAGCGCAAGCGTCGTCTCCGGCAGCGGGTCGCCCGCCGCGTCGTAACCGGCACCGCCGATGGGTGCGGTTTCCATTTCGATTTTCGCGCCGTCGGCGCGCAGGGCCTCCAGCACCTTGACCGCCTGCGCGACGATTTCCGGACCAATGCCGTCGCCGGGGAGAACTGCTAATTTCATTTCGACTCCGTGAGGGGTGAGGTGTGAGGAGCGAGGGGCAGGCAGCGCGCCTTACGCCTTACCCCTGACGCTTCACGCATTAAACAACCACGGCGCCTCGACCTTGCGCCGTTCTTCGTACGCCTTGATCTTGTCGGCCTGCAGCAGGGTGAGGCCGATATCGTCGAGCCCGTTGAGCAGCCGATGCTTGCGCCCGCCGTCGACCTCGAACGGCAGCACCTCGCCGCCCGGCGTGGTGACGGTCTGCTTGTCGAGGTCAACGCGCAAGCGATAGCCCTCGCCCGCTCCGCATTCGCGGAACAGGCGGTCGACCGTCTCGGCGTCGAGGACGATCGGCAGGATGCCGTTCTTGAAGCAGTTGTTGTAGAAGATGTCGGCGTAGGACGGCGCGATGATGGCGCGGATGCCGTAGTCTTCCAGCGCCCACGGCGCGTGCTCGCGGCTCGATCCGCAGCCGAAGTTGTCGCGCGCGAGCAGCACGCTTGCCCCCTGGTAACGCGGGAAGTTCAGCACGAATTCGGGGTTCGGCTTGCGCGTGGCGGGGTCCATGCCCGGCTCGCCGTGGTCGAGATAGCGCCATTCGTCGAACAGGTTGGGGCCGAAGCCGGCACGCTTGATCGACTTCAAAAACTGCTTGGGAATGATGGCGTCGGTGTCGACGTTGGCGCGGTCGAGCGGCACCACCAGTCCGTCGAGAACGGTGAAAGCCTGCATTACTTGGTGGCCTTCTGGATCGATTCGCCGGCCTTCTCGATATCCTGGCCAAGCCCCTGAACGGTGTTGCAGCCCGCCAGCGTCAACGCGGCGGCAATCAAAACGGTGATTATCGGTTTCATGAGATTCTCCTTAGAAATGACGCACATCGACAAAATGGCCGGCACAGGCTGCGGCCGCGGCCATCGCCGGGCTGACCAGATGGGTTCTTCCGCCCTGCCCCTGCCGCCCTTCGAAGTTGCGGTTGCTGGTCGAAGCACAGCGCTCGCCCGGCTCCAGCCGGTCGGCGTTCATCGCCAGGCACATCGAGCAGCCGGGTTCGCGCCATTCGAAACCGGCCTCGACAAAAATTCTGTCCAGGCCTTCGGCCTCGGCCTGCTGCTTGACCAGGCCGGAACCCGGCACCACCATCGCCAGCTTGACGTTGGGCGCGACCTGGCGGCCCTTCGCCACGCCGGCGGCTTCGCGCAGGTCCTCGATCCGGGAATTGGTGCAGGAACCGATGAAGACCTTGTCCACCGGAATCTCGGTGACCGGCGTGCCGGCCGCAAGGCCCATGTATTCGAGGGCGCGCGTCCAGTCGTGCCGCTTGACCTCGCTTGGCGCGTCGGCCGGGTTCGGCACACGGCCGCCGATGGTCGTCACCATCTCGGGCGAGGTGCCCCAGGTGACCTGCGGCTCGATCTTCGCCGCATCGAGCACAACCACGCGGTCGAACACCGCGCCGGCATCCGAATGCAGCGTATTCCACCAGGCCACGGCCTGGTCCCACGCGTCGCCCTTGGGCGCGTAGGGACGTCCCTTGACGTAGTCGATCGTCGTCTGGTCGACGGCGACCATGCCGGCGCGCGCGCCGGCCTCGATCGCCATGTTGCACAGCGTCATGCGACCTTCCATCGACAGCGCCCGGATCGCCGAGCCGCCGAACTCCAGCGCATAGCCGGTGCCGCCGGCGGTGCCGATCTCGCCGATGATGGCGAGGGCGATGTCCTTGGCCGTTATTCCCTTGCCCAGCGTGCCTTCGACTTTCACCAGCATGGTTTTGGATGGCTTCTGCCACAGGCATTGCGTCGCCAGCACGTGCTCGACTTCGGAGGTGCCGATGCCAAACGCCAGCGCGCCGAATGCGCCGTGGGTGGAAGTATGCGAATCGCCGCACACCACGGTCATGCCGGGCAGGGTCAGCCCCTCTTCCGGGCCGATGACGTGGACGATGCCCTGGCGGATGTCGTCCATCCTGAATTCGGTGATGCCAAACTCGGCGCAGTTGGCGTCGAGCGTTTCGACCTGCAGGCGCGAGATCGGATCGGCGATACCCTGGCTGCGGTCGGTGGTCGGCACGTTGTGGTCGGGCACGGCAATCGCCGCATCGACCCGGCGCGGGGTTCGGTGGGCCAGCTTCAGCCCCTCGAAGGCCTGCGGGCTGGTGACTTCGTGCACCAGGTGGCGGTCGATGTAGAGCAGGGTGGTGCCGTCGGCCTCGACGTGGACCACGTGGGCGTCCCACAATTTCTGGAATAAGGTGAGTCCTGACATGCGGAAATTAAGGCGTAACAGCGCGCAAAACGTTGATTATTCCATAGCTTGTCCTGTTTTCATCATTATGAATCCAACGCTGGCACGGGTTTTGTTTGCCCCCACGCAGCGTACACCGCCCACGCCAGCGCCGCGCTGACGGCAGCTAGTGTGAAAGTCCACGCCGACCCCAGCGACTCCCAGGTCAAGCCGCTCGCCAGGCCGCCGATGGTGCCGCCGACGCCGTAGGACAGGCTGGTGTAGAGCGCCTGCCCACGCGCCTGGTGACGCCCGCGGAAATGCTGGTGGATCAGCGCCACCGCCGCCGCGTGATAGGTGCCGAAGGTGAAGGCGTGCAGCGTCTGCGCGCCCCACACCAGCCAGGCCGATTCCACCCCCCAGGCGATCAGCAGGAAGCGCAGCACCGCCAGCGCGAAGCTCGCCAGGATCAGGCGGCGCGGCGTCACCTGCGCAAAGATGCGCGGGATGACCAGAAAAATCCCGATTTCGCAGATCACGCCGAGCGCCCACAGCCAGCCCACGGTGGACTTGTCGTAGCCGTGGTCGACCAGATAGATCGAATAGAAGGTGTAATACGGCCCGTGCGTCACCGCCATCAGCAGGCAGGCGGCCAGCAGCGAGGCCACCTCCGGCCGCTTCACGATGTCCCACACCGAATGATGGTCGGTGGGATGCGGCAGGATCTCGGCCTCGGGAATCACCCGCGCAAACGCCACGATCCCCAGCATCACCGCCAGCACCGCCCATGGCAGCCAGCTGATCGCAACATGGTCGAAGGCATAGCCCAGCCCCACCACCATGAGAATGAAGCCGATCGAGCCCCACAGGCGGATGCGCCCATAGGCGTCGGTGCGCTCGCCCAGATGCGACAGCGTCATCGCCTCAACCAGCGGCAGCGACGCGCTCCAGAAGAAGCTCAAGCAAGCCATCACCGCGAACAGCCACCAGAAACTGCTGCCGAAGAACACCCCGGCGAACACCAGCACGCTGCCCAGCGCAGCAATCTGCACGATCGCGGTGCGGCGGCCGGTGCGGTCGGCGATATGCCCCCAGATATTGGGCGCGAAAATCCGCATCACCTGCAAGAGCGACATCAGGACGCCGATCTGGAACGCGCTGAAAGCCAGCGACTGCAGGTACAGCCCCCAGAACGGCGACATCGCGCCGACGAAGGCGAAGTAGAAGAAATAGAAACCGGACAGGCGCCAGTAGGGGAGATTGGGCATGAACTCAGACTGCCGCGCAGGCGGCCAAAACGCAGCGCGCATTATGCGGCTTCGGAATGAATGCGGGAAACGCCGGCGCGATCAAATACCGGGCACGCCCGGATTCACGCAAGCGTGCCCGAGCTGCCGATGCGGCCTACTTCAGGACAAAGGTCAGCTTCATCCTGACGGTATATTCGGCAATCTTGCCCTTGTTCACTTTCACGCTCTGATCCATCACCCAGGCGCTGGTAATGTTTTCCAGCGACGCGGCCGCTTTCGCGACCCCCTGCTTGATCGCGTCATCAAACCCCTTCTTGGAACTCGCCGTGACTTCGATGGTTTTTGCGATGCTCATGATGTCCTTCCGCTTGAATTGGATGCCCAGCGTTCAGACTATCAACTGGTACGCGGAATCCAACCGAAAAGCCGGTCACCGCGCAAAAAAAGACGCCCGCCGACCCTTTCATGCCGGAGCGCACCCTGACCGTCTCGCCGGCCACCACAAGCACACCGTTGCCGCGATGGTGCAGCGTCTGCGGGTTTTTGGCTGCGGCGTCGACCCACGCCTGAACCACCTCCAGGATGAAAAAGTTGTAGCGGTTCACCAGCCGCGTGTCGGCCACCCGGCATTCCAGGCTGGCATAGCATTCGGCGATCAGCGGCGCCTGCACCTGCGAGCCCTTGACCGGCGTGAGGCCAAACTTGGCAAACTTGTCGACCGTGAGTCCGGAGCAGTTGCCGATGCCCACCACCTGCTTCGCCAACTCCCGCGTCGGGATGTTGATCGCGCATTCCTTCGTCGCGCGCAGCGTGTCGAACGAGGCATTGCGGCCGCTGATCACGCAGCCGACGAGCGGCGGCTCGAATTCCATCATGGTGTGCCACGACATCGTCATGATGTTGGCGCAGCCCTTGCGGGCGGTCGTCACCAGCACCACCGGCCCCGGCTCCAGCAGGCCATATGCCTTGGACAGCGGACAGGATCGTTTTGCCATGGCTGGCTTCGCGGGAATCGGATGTTTCAGCTTAGCGTTCGACACGCCAGCCGTCCCACCACGACCCGCGGCGGCAGCCGCCGTTAGTCAATCGGGGCGCATGTGCTCCGGGACGAAGCAAGGCCGACGGTCCTTGAATCCGGGGAAGGCGTGGCCTATTTTTAACTAAGCGTTTGGAAGCTTGAAGGAGAGTCGCCATGCTGCACGTTTCAACCGATATCAAACAACTCATCAACGAACCGGCAATCAACCCTGATTTCCCCCATGCCCCGTTGGACTGGACGCGCGAGGAAACCCTGAAAGCGGCGCGGGAAGAAGGGCTTGAACTCACAGAAGACCATTGGGAAACCATTCGCGCCCTGCAGAACTATTACGCGCATCATGCAGACGACACCGTCATCAACCTGCGCGATCTGCACGACGCCCTGGACGAGCACTTCCACCAGAAAGGCGGCATCAAGTACCTGTACACCCTCTTCCCCGGGGGGCCCATCGCCCAGAGTTGTCGCCTTGCAGGGCTGAAGGCGCCGTTCATCGCCACCGACCTCAGCTTCGGAAGCGTGGCTTAGCTGTCTTGTACAGCAGCCCATTCAGGCTGCCGCGCAAATCCATGGCGCTGCGCCCGCGCGCGCAGTCTGCCACCTCCATGACGACGCATCCGAGGGCCTGGCCGCCCCACGACAGAGGGCGTCCTTGACGGCCAGCCCAGCCCAGCACACCCCACGCATCGGCCCTGAAACCCGATCCGGATCGTTGTTGGCCGCAAGCCCGAATACGCCGGCGACAGAACCGCCCGTGCCGCATCCGGCACGCCTGGGCGCGCATCCGGCACTTGATCAAAGCCGATAACCCCCACATACTCGCCAAAAAAGCCGTCGAGTTCCCACTCCATGCCCTTTGCCCAACCTTGACGCCAGGTATAGAAACCCACTGTGGCCACCCTGACCGCATCTCCCCGAATCGACCTGCAGGCCCTGCAACTCGACGACGCGCGCGCACTGCTGAAGCACGACGCAAGGAACAGCGAACAGGAAGCCGGCGAGTCACCCACCGACTATTTGCAGCGCGTGATCGACAACCTGTGCGAGCTTTCGCTCAAGGACCCGTTGACCGGGCTGAGCAACCGCCGGCATTTCCGCTCGGTACTCGAACGCTCGATCGAATCCGTCGCCCGTTCCGGCGAATCGGTGCTGCTGCTGCTGCTGGACATCGACCATTTCAAATCCATCAACGACAGCCATGGCCACATGGCAGGCGACCTGGTACTGCAGGCCGTCGCCAGTTGCCTGGCGCGTTGCGTGCGCCCCATGGACACCGTCGCCCGTTACGGCGGCGAAGAGTTCGCCGTGATCCTGCCCAATTGCCGGCCCCTTTTCGGGCGCGCCGTGGCCGAGCGGATTCGCCAAACCATTGCATCGCTCTCGATTCCCGTGGCGCCGCTTCTCAACATCCAGACCACGATCAGCATCGGCGGCGCCTACGCGCCGGAATGGGTGCGATCCACCGCCGACTTGTGGATCGAGCGCGCCGACCTGCAGCTTTATCGTGCCAAATCCGAAGGCCGCGATCAGATACGCCTGGAGCAGCCCCAGGAACTTTCGGTCAGTGCAGAAGAAAAAGGCCTGTTGTTCGGCAGCCTTGACATGAATGAGATGGTCACGGCTGAAGCCGTCCCGGGCGACACGCCCACCGATGCCGCGGACAAGGCCACGAACCGGGTAAACGCATGAACGATCTATTGACCCCCACCGCTGAAAACCAGGATGCGGCCAAGGTTCCCCTGAAGCCGCTGGGCAAGGTGCTCGCCATCACCAGCGGCAAGGGCGGCGTCGGCAAGACCTTTGTGTCTGCCAACCTCGCCGCCGCACTGGTCAAACGCGGCTACAAGGTGCTGGTGCTCGATGCCGACCTCGGTCTCGCCAATCTCGACGTGGTGCTCAACCTCTATCCCAAGATCACCCTGCACGACGTGTTCACCGGCAAGGCCAGGCTGGAGGAGGCCATTCTCCCGGCCCCCGGTGGCTTTTCCGTGCTGCTGGCCGGTTCCGGCATGGTCGAGTATTCGCGCCTGACCACCGAAGTGCGCAATGAATTCCTGCGCATCATCAGCGGCCTGGTGCCGCATTACGACGTCGTCCTGCTGGATACCGGCGCGGGGATTTCGGATGTCGTGCTGTTCGCGGTTTCGCTGGCGTCCGAAGTGCTGATGGTTGCCACCCCCGAGCCCACCTCGCTCACCGATGCCTACGCCACCATCAAGGTGCTGGTGGGTCAGCAGCAGCGGCAGACCGTGCGGGTGATCATCAACCAGGCCGCCCGCCCAGGGACCGGCCTGGCCATCACCCATCAGCTGCAGCATGTGCTCGACCGCTTCGCCGTCACCGACCCCGCCCATCCCATCCGCCTGATTCACATGGGCGACATTCCCGTCGACCCCGAAGTACGCCACGCTGTGATGCGCCGCCAGTTGATGATGGCGACCACGCCCGGCTGCCCGGCCGGACAGGCCATCTCGCAAATTGCCGGCACGCTGGAAAAAACCGTCATTCCAAAGCCGGCCTAGTTTCTGCTCAATCAGGCGGGGAGCCCTGTCTGGCCTTCGTTGGCTGCGGCGGTGGCCTTGACCAGTGCCATCACCTTGTCCGGTTCCATCCTCAACAGCGCGGCGATCTCGCGGAAATCATCGGGCAGGGCGGGGTTATCCCAGCCCTGGGCGGAATGCCGGGCCAGATTGACCGCCAGCATCACATTGCGCACCCGGGTCGTATTCGCCAGGGCGGGATCCGTCAGATTCCGCAGCAATTCGGGCAGCAGCCATTCAGTCGTCAACTGGCGCTGCAAATCCACGCCGGCAAATCCCAGCACCTGCTGCTGAACATCCACACTGCGCAGGGTGGGATCGGCCTCCTGCCGCCTGGCGATCTCGAGCATCTGCGCCGGATTGAAACACCACATCAGCATTTCGGAGAAGCACGTCAGCAACGCGGACACATGCACCTCTTCCGCATGCAGGTCGTGCAGACGCAACGCCCAGTCGTATGCAAAATGCGCCGCGCGCTGGGCCCGGCGAACGGTTTGCAGGAGATGCACCAGGGCGACCCGGTGATCGCTCAGCATATCCTCGGCGACCGGCGTCGCCGGCACCTCGCGGAAGAAGATGTCCAGGCCCAGCATGAGCAGCGCCTGCTTCACGTCGACCAGTTCGTATTTCTGGTTGCGATGCTTGTGTGTCTGCAGATGGCGCAGCAGCTTGACCGTCATCAGCGGATCATCGGTCACCACATCGGCCACGCTGCGGGCGTTGAGCAGCGTTTCATCGGCGCACAGGCGTTCCAGCTCGCGCACGGTATGTCGCAGCACAGGAATTTCAGCCTGTCCAAAAAAAGCGAGCCAGGCTGCCAGGCTTTTCGGTTGCTGCGGCATTATTCCTCCATGACGGTACGTCAAGACTCATCGGCAACCCATGCGCTACCGATACTGCTACTGATACCAGAGTAATCGGTGTGTGCAGCCGTAACTTGAGTCAGGGCACTGCGGCCCGGATCCAGCCCGCCGTTTCCGTGAAGCTTATCGCATGTAGGCGAAGCCTTCTTCTTGCTGCAGCCGCACGATTTCCGCATCGGCCGCCGAACCATCTTGACGAAGCCGGGCAATCCTCGGGCTTGAAGCCCTGAAGGTAGGCGGCCGCCCTGCACATCGCCCCTTTGCCACTTGCCTGCTGTCACGCAAGCGTAACGCCTCCCGCCTATCGTCCCCATATCCAAATAAATTCCAAAGCCCCTGCATGAGCCACGAAGAATTACGCCTTCATCTGGAACACATTCTGGCCCACGCGCGGCTGATGACCCTGTTGCAACCGATACTCGACCTGGTCGAAGGGCGGGTGATGGGCTACGAAGCCCTTTCGCGTGGCCCGTCCAACAGCCCACTGCACGCCCCGCAGGCGTTGTTCCGCGTGGCCGGACACCACGGTCTGCTGACAGCGCTGGACTGGGTCTGCGTCCGTACGGCGCTCAAGACCTTTGCGCGGCTCAATCTGCCTGGGCGACTGTTTGTTAACCTGTCGCCCAGCAGCCTTCTCGATGCAAGCTTTGCGCCGGACGCGTTGCTCGCTGAACTGGCAGATGCCGGCCTGGACAGCAATCGGGTGGTGATCGAAATCACCGAAAACGCCGCCGCGCTCGATTACGGCGATCTGCGGCAAGCGGTGTCGCGGATGCGTGCAGCGGGTGTTGAAGTGGCCATCGACGATCTCGGCGAGGGCTTTTCCAGCCTGCGCCTGTGGTCCGAACTGCGGCCCGCCTACGTCAAGATCGACAAGCATTTCATCACCGACATCCATCAGGACCCCCACAAGATCCAGTTCGTGCGCTCGATCAAGCAACTGGCCGAAGGCGCGCACTCATGCGTGATTGCCGAGGGGGTGGAAAACCCGTCCGAACTGGCGGTGCTGAAAGACCTGGGCATCCGTCTTGCGCAGGGCTATCTGATTGGACGCCCGTCGCCGGTGCCGGTCCGGATCCCGGCGAGCGAGGTGGTCGCCTGCCTGCAATCCGGGCGGATCAGCGTGTTTCCCATGCCGCGGGGGCGCGGCGACCTCGGCGTCTCTGCAGAAAAGCTGGTCATGCCGGCGCCCTTTGTTTTACCGGAAACGGTCAGCCAGGAAGTGCTCGAACTGATGATGCAGTATCCCGAGCTGCATGCGGTCGCGGTGGTGGACCAGGACATCCCGGTCGGCATCATTCACCGCCCCGCCCTGCTTGATCGATTCATCAGTCTCTACGGGCGCGAACTGCATGGCCGCAAACCCTGCCGCGAGCTGATGGACGCCGAACCGCTCATCGTCGACAAGGCCACGCGCATGGCCGAGCTGTCTGAACTGGTGGTGAAAAAAGGCAAGACCGCCTTCACCCAGGGCTTCGTCATCACGGCCGAGGGGCGCTACCTCGGGCTGGGGTCGGGCTTCGACCTGATGCGCGAAATCACCGAATTGCAGATCGTTGCTGCGCGCTACGCCAACCCGCTGACCGGCCTGCCCGGCAATGTGCCGATCCAGGAACACATGGAGCGTCTGCTGGCCAACGACCAAACTTTCGTCACCGCCTATGTCGATCTCGACCAGTTCAAGCCCTACAACGACGTCTACGGCTTCCGCCGCGGCGACGAGATCATTCAGCTGCTGGCGCGCATTCTGCGCGACGGCAGCAATCCCGAACTCGATTTTGTCGGCCACATCGGCGGCGACGATTTCGTAGTGCTGTTTCAAAGCCCGGACTGGGAAGTACGCTGCCACGGCATGCTGGGGCGCTTCGACCGTGAGTGCCTGTCCCTGTTCAACCCCGAGCACGTCGAGGCCGGCGGCTACCACAGCGAAGACCGGCGCGGTGCCTTGGCCTTTCATCCCCTGGTTTCGCTATCCATCGGCGCAGTGCCGATCGATCCAGCCCACTTCCACCAGTATCAGGAAGTCGCACGCGCCGCTTCCGAAGCCAAGCGCATGGCCAAGCGCATCGACGGCAGCAAGCTGTTCGTCGAACAGCGCAGAATGCCCTTTGGGCGGCAGCTGGCGGAGGAAGCGGACCTCGGCGGCCGCCACCCCGCAGAGCACCCCCTCCCGTGCCCCCTTTACGCGATTTGATCGTGCACGTCGGACGGTGACCCGGGCAAACACCTGCTCCAGCGTCCAGCGGAAGCTGGCGGCGGCCGGCTCGGAACGGTTCGGATTTTGATGCGCTTTTTCCCCCAGGCAAAACACGCTACAAAAATGTGGCTAGTATAAAAAGGCTTGCAGGGAGAGCCCATGCCCAGCGCAGCGGCTGGGATGCGCCCCTCACGCCCGCCGAGAGCGTCGCCGCCATGCGCGTGCTGGTCGACAAATTCAGCATGGGCATGAGCGGCCGCTTCTTCCGCTACGACGGCACGGAAATCCCCTGGTGAGGACCCTCATCGCTCGAACACCAGGCTTTCCGCGCTGGCCCCCAGCGCGGAAAGCGCACCGTTGACCGCCTCCATGAAGGGGGGCGGGCCGCAGACATAAAAGCGCTGGCCGAAGTCCTGGATGGTCGCTTCCAGGAAAGCGCGGTCGACCCGCCGCTGCACATAGCCTGGCGCAGCAGCGCCGGTACAGAGCAGGATGCAGCGCTCGCCCAGCAGATGGCGCAGTTCCTTCTCGCAGATCACGTCGCGCGGGGCCCTGTTGGAAAAGATCAGGGTCTGGCCGCCCAGTTCTCCCCGCCGCGCAAGATTGCGCAGGATGGCCAGGAAAGGCGTGATGCCGGCGCCGCCGGCGATGAACACACCGGGCCCCTGGTAGCGGATGGTACCGAAAGGCTCGGACATCAGCAGTTCGGCGCCCGGCTCCAGCTGGTGGAGCGTCCGGGTCACGCCGGCGTGGTCCGGATAGCACTTGATGGTGAATTCCAGCACCCGGTCGGCGGCCAGCCCGGTGGGGGTGAAGGGCCGGGTCTGCTCGCGTAGGCCGGGCCGGTCGACCGCCAGCTCCACCCCCTGGCCTGGCACGACGGAAAATCCCTCCGGCTTGCTGACGATGAAGCGCTTCACGTCGTGGGTGACGAACTGACTCATGAGCAGGCTGACGCGGTGGTTCATGGCGCACTCCTCCAAGTGAAATGGATTGCCTCCCTGCTTTCCCATCTTAGCGTGAAACAACGCGAAGCGTTTAGGCGGGGCGGCGACGGATGGCCAGTTGCCGCTTTCTCCGCGTCATACCGGGCCTGAATTTCTTCGCCGCCGGAATAAATCCCCGCCACAACTGTTAGCGCCTGGGATGCCTTCCCATCCCCACGGTAACCTTAAGGAGGACATGAACACGCACACAGTGAAATCGGGCCTGCTCGGCATGGCCGCGATCTTTACCGCATTTTCAAGCGTCGGCGCGCTGGCGGGCGGAAACGAACGCAGCCTCGAAGTCGACCGGCGTGACCGACATCAAGGACGACTCGACCGAGATGTGGGACACCTGGCTCGTCGGCGCGCCCAACTTCGGCGTCAACACGGTGAGCAACATACTCGCGGCCGTGGCGGCCGACCTGAACGGCGACGGCATCTTCAACGACGCCCCCAGCGATCCCCGATGCCAACGCCGACGGCGTGTGCGACAAGCATGACCTCATGGCCTTCGGACTCGCTCGAACATCGAAAAAGCGCGGTTCTTCATCAATCCCTAAGCCGTCCGGCCCCACCGAACCCGGCTGAAAGTGGCCGGCCGCGCTTCCGCAATGGAAGCCGGGCTGGCCTCTGCGCTGGGCTGCCGCCGTCCCGAGACGCCTCCTGTTGTTCCCATCCGCAAACCGTGGTCCGATCCGGCCCACTTGAAGTCCCCTGGATCGGGTATCGTCTGGGTTCAACCATTGAAAGGAGCCACGGATTGAAACCGAACTATCAGTACGAAAAGCGACAACGCGAGATGGAAAAGAAGAAAAAGAAGGCCGAAAAAGAGCAAAAAAAAGCAGCAGCAACCGAGTTGCCCCCCGCTTCAGGGGCAATCGCTCAGCCAGACAAGGCGGATCTGCCGGACGATGCAGCGGCAACAGAGGACTGAATCGCTGACATGGCCTTTGTGGACGCCCTGTGATCAGGCCGCCGTGACGAGTTTTAAAATCAGTTCCCGCATACGTCAGGACTCGGCGATGCGCTTGGCAATATGGGCCAGTGCCGCATCCACCTGGTCAACCAGGATCAGGCACAGGTCGCCGGGATTCAGGTGTGACAGTGCGGTATCGATGGCAAGAAGCTCGCCGGTGATCTTTTCGACGACACGGGTGCGCGTGGCCTTGCCCAGCCCCTCCTGAAGCAAGGCTTGCACCTCGCCATCGGCACGGCCGCGCTGGCACTGGTCCTGATAGAGGATGGCCTCGTCGAATGCCTCGCCCAGGATCCGGGTCTGTGCGCGGATGTCCTCATCCCGCCGGTCGCCCGCGCCGCTGATCACGACGATCCGGCGTTGCGCCGGCATGGCTTCCACCGCTTTGACGAGAGCGAGGATGGCATCCGGGTTGTGCCCATAGTCGGCGATGAGGGTGGCACCGCGGTAGTCGAACAGATTGAAGCGACCCGGGATGGTCCGGGCGTCGCTGCCGAAGCTGCGCAGCCCGGCGCGGATGATGTCCCAGTCCAGCTCCAGCGCCCAGGCCGCAGCCGTGGCCGCCATGGCGTTCTCGATCTGGAAACCGATCGTGCCGCCGCGGGTGAGCGGGATGTCCCCCAACGGCAGGCGCTGTTCCATTTCGCCCAGGGCCGCGACGATGCTGTCGCCGTCCCGGTAGATCACCCGATGATCCTGGGCGCGATGGGCGGCAATGATGGGATGGTGGCGCTCGCTGGCAAAGAAGGTCACCGATCCCGGGCAATGGTTCGCCATCTCGACGGCCTTGGGGTCGCAGGCGTTGAGCACCGCCACGCCGTCCGGAGCGACGTTCTGCACCACCACCTGCTTGAGCGCGGCGAGATCCTCGACCGTGGCGATGAAGTTCAGGCCAAGGTGGTCGCCCATGCCGATATTCGTGACCACCGCGACCTTGCAGCGGTCGAACGCCAGCCCTTCACGCAGCAGTCCGCCCCGGGCCGTCTCCAGGACAGCCGCGTCCACGTCCGGATGCAGCAGGACATTGCGCGCGCTTTTCGGGCCGCTGCAATCGCCGGTGTCGATGCGCCGGCCCTGCACGTAAACGCCATCCGTGGCGGTCATGCCGACGCGTTTGCCGCTCAGGGTCAGCAAATGGGCGATCAGGCGCACGGTGGTGGTCTTGCCGTTGGTGCCGGTCACCGCCACCACCGGAATGCGGCCATCCTCGCCCGGAGCGAACAGGGCCGAGACGATGGCCTCGCCCACCGGCTGGCCCTTGCCATACGAGGGCATGAGATGCATGCGCAAGCCTGGCGCAGCGTTCACTTCGACAACCCCGCCCCCCTGCTCTTCCAGCGGCTTGTGCACGGTCTGGCAGACGACATCGACGCCGCAGATGTCCAGCCCGATCATCTGCGCCGCCTCCACCGCCCGCGCCGCCACGTCCGGATGGACATCGTCGGTCACATCGGTCGCCGTCCCGCCCGTGCTCAGGTTGGCGTTGTTGCGCAGGACCACCCGTTCGCCCATGGCGGGGATCGTGTCCGCGTCGTAGCCCTGTACGGCCAGACGCGCCATGGCGATGTCGTCCAAGCGTATCCTGGTCAGCGAGGTGGCATGCCCCTCGCCGCGGCGCGGGTCGCTGTTCACCTGCTCGACGAGTTCACGCACCGTATGGACGGCATCGCCGGTCACATGCGGCGGTTCGCGGCGGGCCGCGGCGACCAGGCGGTTGCCGACCACAAGCAGGCGGTGATCATGGCCCGGAATGAAGCGCTCAACCAGCACCGCATCGCTGATCGCAGCGGCGGCGCCGTACACCGCCATGAAATGCTCGCGCGTGAGGATGTTGACCGTCACCCCCTTGCCCTGGTTGCCATCGCGAGGCTTGACCACCACCGGCAGTCCGATCTCGCAGGCGGCAGTCCAGCCCGCCTCGGCACTGCTCACGACCCGTCCGAGCGGCACGGGAACGCCTGCGGCCTCCAGTAGCTTCTTGGTGAGTTCCTTGTCCTGGGCAATGGCCTCGGAAATGGCACTGGTGCTGTCCGTCTCCGCGGCCTGGATGCGCCGCTGACGACTCCCCCAGCCAAACTGCACCAGGCTGTTTGCAGTCAGCCGCCGGACGGGAATGCCACGCGCAATGGCAGCCTGGACGATTGCGCCGGTGCTGGGGCCGAGGCGAACGTCTTCATCCAGATCCCGAAGCCGCGTCAGGGCGTCTTCCAGATCGAAGGGGGTATCGTCGAGTGCGGCGCGGCAAAGCGATTCGGCCAGTTCGAGCGCCAGTCGTCCAACGTCCTCCTCGGTATATTCGAAGACGACCTGATAGCTTCCCGCCTCAACCGTGGGGGACGTGACGCAGAAACTGACCGGACACCCGGCCTGCGCCTGCAAGCCGAGGGCGGCAAACGCCAGCGCATGCGCCACGGAAATATCGTCCGCATCGCCGATCGGCCGCATCGGGCCGATTTCCGGAAAACGCGCGCGCAAACGGGCCTCAAAACCGCTGATCGTGCCGATCATCGACTCTTCGGGGGTGCAACGAACCAACGCCTCGATGGCAGTGTGCCGGCTCCAGAGGTTGGGGCCGCGCAGTGCCCGGATATGCGATATTTCCATGAACGCCTTTGCCTGTAATGGTTCCAGTGGCAGGCTCGGCCTGCCTGGTGATTTCCTAAAGGTTGGCCTGGCGCGCAGGCGAGGGATGCGCCGCGAAGGTTTCGATCCCGGCCCGGATCAGATCCGGCGGAATATCCAGCGCCAGTGCCACCCCCACCGCAGCGAGCACATGCAGCGGCTGCAGCGGCGGGTTGCCGCTCATGGCCGACGGCAGGGTGGCCAGGTCGAAGAGCGGGGTCTCGTCGGCGCCGCTCGCGACGACCACCTGGTTTTCGCGGAGGAACAATGCCCGCCTCCCCTGCGCGCGGTGCCCGGCGATCACCGGCAGATCCGATTCAAGCGCGTAGAACAGGACGGCCCCGTCGCACAGCGAGGCCAGCTCGGCCACTGCCGGGTCGGCGGCATGCAGGACGGCCACCCCCTCGGACAGGACCACATCCACCTGGGTGCGCATCACCGTGTGCATCTGCTCAGGCTCGCGGATGTAATACTCCGCCAGCGCCTCGTCCATCTGCATGTCGGTCACCACGCCGACCTGGCAGCGGTCGTAGGCATAGCCTTCGCTGAGGATCGATCTGGCATCGTGTTCGAAAATGGCCGCGTCCACCCCCCGGTTCATCAGCAGCTGCCGGCCCACCTGCAAGGTTGCGCAGTTCCCCGGCTTGACCTGTCGCTGCCCCAGATACAAGCCGTCACGACAGGCCAGCCCGGTGCGCTTGCCGGTGGATGAGACCAGCTGGGCGACAAGGTGGGCGATGGCGGTGGTCCCGAGGGCGCCGCTGATGCCGACAAGGGGGATGCGGCCGGTTTCCGCAGCGGGGAACAGGTGATCGACGATGGCGCGTCCCACCGGCTGAGGAGCGCCCGCGGCGGGTTTGAGGTGCATGAGCAGACCCGGCCCTGCGTTCACTTCGACGATGGCCCCGCCCTGCTCGGCCAGCGGCCGCGAGATGTCCTCCGCCACCATATCGATACCGGCAATGTCCAGCCCCACCACCCGTGCGGCGAGGACCGCTGTTTCCACCACGCTGGGGTGGAGCGTGTCGGTGACATCAAAGGCGACGTTGCCGTTGCGCTGGATCAGGACCGTTTGGCCCGCCTCCGGAATGGCATCCGGCGTAAAGCCCTGGCGCTCAAGTTCGAGGCCGACTGCCGGGTCTTCATCGATCAGGATCCTGTTGAGCGGATAGTCTTCCGTCGTCCCGCGGCGCGGGTCGGCATTGAGCTGGCCGTCAATCAGCTCGACGATGGTGGAACGGCCATCGCCCGTCACCCAGGCAGCCTCGCCACGCGCTGCCGCAACGACGCGCGAGCCCACCACCAGCAGCCGATGCTCATTGCCCGGCACGTAGCGTTCGACGATGACCTCACTCCCCTCCGGCAAGGCCAGTCGATAGGCCTGCTCGACATCTTCGCGTGTGCTCAGATCAAGGGAGACCCCCCGCCCATGGTTGCCGTCCACCGGCTTGACCGCCACCGGCAAGCCGATCTCTTCTGCGGCCTCCCAGGCGTCTTCCAGGCTTTCCACAATGCGGCCGTCCGGTACCGGCACCCCGCAGGATTTCAGAAGCGTCCTGGTCAGATCCTTGTCGCGGGCGATGTCTTCGGCGATCGCGCCGGTGAGGTCCGTTTCAGCCGTCCAGATCCGTCGCTGGCGGGCGCCATAGCCGAGCTGCACCAGGTTGCCTTCGGTCAGGCGTATCGACGGGATATGCCGGCTGGCGGCCCCATCGACGATGCAGGCCGTGCTCGGTCCCAGGCAGTGCCGGTCGGCCAGGTCGCGCAGGCGCGCCACCGTCCCCTGCACCTCGAAAGGGCGGTCTTCGATGGCGGCCATGAGCAGATCGCGTGCTGCCTGCAGGCAGGCACGCCCCACCTGCTCGTTGCGCGTGCGCACCGCCACCTTGTAGATGCCGCGCTCGGCGGTCTGGCGCGCCTTGCCGAAGCCGACTTTCATGCCGGCCAGATTCTGCAGCTCGATCGTGAGGTGTTCGAGAATATGGGCCGGCCAGGTCCCCTCGCGCAGGCGCTGCAGAAAACCACCGCGCTCGCCGACGCCGCAGCGGTGCTCGACGAGGCCGGGCAGCCAGCCGGTCAGACGCTCATACAGGCCGGGAATGGTGTTGGAGGGCGAATCTTCGAGGTCGCCGATGTCGACCCAGGCTTCGAGCACGGGCCGGTAAGTCCAGATATTCGGTCCGTCCAGATGGATAACGCGCAGGAATTCGATGGTTTTTCTGCTCACGACGCGTAACGCCTGAACCAGACGGTGAAATGAAATGCGGCAGGCATGGGATAACGGATAAGGACGCTGGGACTTCGCCGAGAAAAACTGTTAAGCGCTACGATCAGGTTACACGAAACCACGCCGCGCAGCATACAATAAACCCCGCTTCGCCGGGGCGTGGCCGGATACCGCGCATAACGATTCAATGAAAATTCATTGCCGCGCCTGCAGCAGGCCCCACTCTCCGAACGAGGCCATCCAGGCCTGTGCCTGGCTGCTCTCCCACTCATGACCCGTACACGCCTTCCTCTACCCCGCCCATTCGCGAACGCCCCCGACGCCTGGCAAGCCGAGCTGAACCTGCAGCTCGCGCCCGACGAGCAGGTCGTTGCCACGCTGGAAACCGATCTCGACGTGCATTTGATCTTTGCTGCGGGACGGGTGGTACTGACCAACCGGCACCTGCTGGCCCGGTCGCCCGGCGACGGGGGCTGGGCAGCCTGGCCGTTGAGGCCGGGCATGTCCCTGCAGCATCACGATCATGCCGGCGTGGGTACGCTCGAACTTCACGATGCGACATCGCGCCTGGCCTGCTGGCGCTTTACCCTGGGCCACAACGTGGCGGCCCTGCGGCTGAACGATCTCTTCAAGAGGCAATTGACGGCCTCCCTGTCCGGCCAGCCGGAGGAATTGCCGGAGGAAGCGGTATGTCCCACCTGCAAGGCACCGCTGGAGCCCGATCAGGAGGAATGCCCCCTATGCAGCCGCGAACTGCACGAGGTGCCGTCGACCTGGACCCTGTTCCGGCTATGGCGTTTCGCCAAGCCCTACAGATACCAGCTATTGGCCGGATTTCTGCTGACCCTGGCCTCCACCGGGGCCACGCTGGTGCCGCCCTACCTGACCATGCCCTTGATGGACGAGGTGCTGATCCCCTACCAGAACGGCCAGCCGATCGATATCGGGGTGGTGGCCTTTCTCCTTACCGGCCTGCTCGTGTCGGCCCTGCTGGCCTGGAGCCTCGGCTGGGCGCGCACCTACATCCTCGCCCGGGTCAGCGAGCGCATCGGTGCCGACCTGCGCACCACCACTTACGAGCATCTGCTGCAGCTCTCCCTGGAATATTTCGGCGGCAAGCGCACCGGCGACCTGATGGCGCGCATCGGCTCGGAAACCGATCGCATCTGCGTCTTCCTTTCCCTCCACCTGCTCGATTTCGCCACCGACGTGCTGATGATCGCCATGACCGCGGTGATCCTCTTTTCCATCAACCCCGCCCTCGCCCTGGTCACCCTGCTGCCGCTGCCCTTCATCGCCTGGATGATCCATCTGGTGCGCGACCGGCTGCGGACCGGCTTCGAGAAGATCGACCGCGTCTGGTCCGAGGTCACCAATGTCCTTGCCGACACCATTCCCGGCATCCGCGTGGGGAAGGCCTTCGCCCAGGAAAAACGCGAAGCGCAGCGCTTCCGCGAGGCCAACCGCCACAATCTGGCGGTCAACGACCGCCTGAACAAGATCTGGTCGCTGTTCTCGCCCACCGTCACCCTGCTCACCGAGATCGGCCTGCTGGTGGTGTGGGCATTCGGCATCTGGCTGGTTGCCCATGACGAGATCACCGTCGGCGTGCTCACCGCCTTCCTCGCCTACATCAGCCGCTTCTACACCCGTCTCGATTCGATGAGCCGCATCGTCTCGGTGACGCAGAAAGCCGCGGCCGGCGCCAAACGCATCTTCGACATCCTCGACCACGTCTCCAGCGTCCCGGAGCCGGCCAAACCGGTGCACCTTGCCCGGGTGCAGGGCCGGATCGAGATCCGCGACGCCGCCTTTCGCTATGGCAACCGCGGCGTGATACGCGGCCTCAACCTGAACATCCAGCCGGGGGAGATGATCGGTCTGGTCGGACACAGCGGCTCCGGCAAGAGCACCCTGGTCAATCTCATCTGCCGCTTCTATGACCTCTCGGAGGGCGCCATCCGCATCGACGGCGTGGACATCCGCTCCCTGTCGGTGGCGGACTACCGGCGCAACATCGGCCTCGTCCTGCAGGAACCCTTCCTGTTCTTCGGCACCATTGCCGAGAACATCGCCTACGGCAAACCCGATGCCAGCCGCGCGGAAATCATCGCCGCGGCCCGCGCCGCCCATGCCCATGAATTCATCCTGCGCCTGCCGCAGGCTTACGACTCCCTGGTCGGCGAACGCGGCCAGGGCCTGTCCGGCGGCGAGCGCCAGCGCATCTCCATCGCCCGCGCGCTGCTGATCGACCCGCGCATCCTCATCCTCGACGAGGCCACCTCCTCGGTCGACACCGAAACCGAAAAGGAAATCCAGAAGGCGCTCGACAACCTGGTGCGCGGCCGCACCACCATCGCCATCGCCCACCGCCTCTCCACCCTGCGGCGCGCCGACCGCCTGGTCGTCATGGACCGCGGCCAGATCGTCGAGGTCGGCAACCACGACGCACTCATGGCCCGTGAAGGCCACTACTACCGCCTCTACCAGGCCCAGGCCCGCAACGTCGACACCGACCTGGATGAACTGCCCGCGGTCAGCGCAGAGGCAAAACCCCCCGTGCCGAAGTGATTGACATGACGACAGCCGATATCCACCAGCTCACCCGTGACGCCCATGGCCGACTCCAGCTGACCACCTCCGATGGCGGCGTGCATGCAGGGGTGGTGCCGGTGCGCGCCTTCCCCATCGCCGCGCCGACAGAGGGCATTGCCCTGGTGGGCGCAGATGGCCACGAGCTGGCCTGGATCGACCGTCTGGACGAGTTGCCCGATGCAACGCGCACCCTGGTCGAGGAAGAACTTGCCAGCCGCGAATTCGTGCCGGAGATCCACCGCCTGCATCGTGTCTCCAGCTTCGCCACCCCCAGCACCTGGGAAGTCGAAACCGACCGGGGCGAGGCCCGCTTTGTCCTCAAGGGCGAAGAAGACATCCGCCGCGTGGGCGAAAGCACCCTGCTCATTGCCGACAGCCACGGCATCCAGTTCCTGATTCGCGACCTGCAAGCACTGGACCGGCACAGCCGCAAACTCCTAGACCGGTTTTTGTAATTGTGCAGATCGGCGGGCAGGCTCGTCGCCGATCGATTTTCCGTTCGCCAAATTTCTCGCTATTTCAGGACACCCGATCCCCCGAAAAAAATCAATCGGCTGTCTGGCCCCGGAGTGCGGCGCGCCTGACGGGCCGGCCCTGTCTCCGTCAAGAGACAGAAAATGCCCTTTCCTTCAACGAGTTGCTTGCAAAGACCTGCTGTGTGTCGCCCGGAGACGACGAAACGAAAGCCTTCCGCCGCCGGGCATTGCGCCCAAGCCCATGAAAAACAATGGAAATCATGTTTTGGCATGGCCTGTGCAAAAGCGGGGTTGGCCTGTCGCAATGAAAGCCGTCCATCCAAGGCAGCCCGTTTGTGGAGATACATCGTTGCGTGACCGGAAAAAATCCTGTTGGCTCATGCATGCATGATAGAGACATCCACTACTGTCCGGTCGATCTCATAACAAAATCAGCTGGTTGCCGGATGGCTGGTTTTCTTCGTTCAGCACGGCATTGGCAACCAGTTGATCCAACATGCTTTTCTCGAAAACATTGGTTTCGATGAGGTGCAGAAAAATCTGTGGCGAGACGGGCAATCGATGATGCTTGATGGCGATCAGCACCAGCAGACAGGCGCAGACGGCGATCCAGATTTGCGCCTTGACGGCATTGATGGAATTGCCGAAGAAGTGCTTGACCGCCAGATTCTGCTTGAGCCACTTGAAGAACAGTTCGATCTGCCAGCGGTTCTTGTAAATGGCAGCGATGGTCAAAGCTGGTGGCTCGAACATGTTGGTCAGAAACACCAGATGCTTGCCGGTCTCGGGATCGCGAAACGACACCCAAGGCGTCGCGCATGTTGATCGTTCAAACTACCGGACTTCAGTGATTTCGTTCTTTGAGAAGCCAGAGCCAGTTCAAGGTGTTCGGCCTCCCCCTATCCCGTGCTCACCGCAGGTGGAAATGAACTGATATGCTCCTGCTGACAAATACACAAACAAGTCTTTCGAGGAGCCTGGATGGGCAAGGAAACCTTTCTCGCACGGCAACCCATTGTCGATGCCGAACATCGCCTGTTCGCCTACGAACTCCTGTTCAGGCAATCGATGGCTTCCGTCTCGGCCCAGATCACCAGTCAGCTGCAAGCCGGCGTCGAGGTCATCAGCAACACCCTCTGTCTCGGTCCCGAATGGCTGCTGCAAGGCAAACTCGCCTTCATCAATCTGGACGAAGCCACCTTGATGAGCGACTTCGTCTGCCTGCTCCCGCCCCACAACGTGGTCTACGAAATCCTCGAGACCGTACCGGTCACGCCGGTGCTGATCGCCCGCGTCCAGGAACTCCGGCAGCTTGGCTACCGCTTTGCCCTGGATGATTTCGTCTGCCTGGATGAGTACCGCCCCCTGTTGCCGATGGTCGACTTCGTGAAGCTCGACGTGCTCGAGCAGCATCCCGAAAAGACCGTGGAAATCATCGCGCACATCCAGCTCAACTTCAAAGGCCAGTTCATCGCCGAAAAGGTCGAAACCCGCGAAATGTTCGACATCTGCCGCAACAGCGGCATCCAGTATTTTCAGGGCTATTATTTCGCCCGCCCGGAGAATCTCGCCAACAAGGCCATCCAGCCGAGTCAGCTGTCCGTTCTGGAACTGATGAACAAGGTTCGTACCTGCGAAGACCTCGCCGAGATTGAAGAACCCTTGCGCCGCAATGCCGCCTTGACCCTGCGCCTGTTGCGCTACGCCAATTCCGCCGCATCGGGCCTGCGGCAGCAGGTACACACCGTGCGCCAGGCCCTGACCCAGATCGGGCTGAAGACACTTTATCGCTGGCTGGCGCTGCTCCTGGTGACCGCCAACCCGTCGCCCACCAATGCCATGGCGGCGCGGACCGCCGTGACGCGCGGGCGCCTCTGCGAACTGCTCGGCCAATCCCGATTCAACCGCGAGGCTCAGGACGAGTTGTTCATCACCGGGCTGTTTTCCCTGGCAGAACCGCTGATGGAAATCCCGCTCGCCCGTCTGCTCGAGCATTTACCCATGCCCAACCCCATCGTTCAGGCCCTGATCCACCATACAGGTCCTTATGCGCCCTTCCTGAAACTCGCCGAAGCGTCGGAGCGCAGCGATTTCGAGCAGATCGCCCGCTACGCCGGCGATATCGCCTCCAGCCCCGAAGAGGTCAATGTCGCCCAGCTGCAATCGCTTGCCTGGACCGAGGAGCTGACCAGCGAAGTAGCCCCAACGGCAGTCGAGCCTGCCACGTCCAAAGCCGGGCGGCGGTAATCACCGCTTGGGATAAACAGGGGCAGCGCTTGCATCAACACACGCCCCAATAAAAAACGCGGCGGGGCAGGCGGGTGCAGGGCAGGCTTCACCGTGGACTGAGGCAGGCGCTCGAACACGCGCCGGTCGCCGACGGTCGAGAAGACCAGATTCTTGTGGCCAATGCCGCCTTCCACCCGCAAGAGCTCGATGGGCCTCCAGCACGTTGTCCAGATTGTGGGCCGGCTCCCCCATGCCCATGAACACGACCTTCTTCACCGCGCGACGGCTGCGGGCCAGCACCACCTGCGCGACGATCTCCGCGCTGGAGGGCTGGCGCAACAAGCCGGCGCGGCCGGTCATGCAGAACACGCAGCCCACCGCACAGCCGACCTGGGTGGAGACACACAGACCGTCGCGGGGCAACAGCACGCTTTCCACCGTCTGGCCATCCTCCAAGCTCCACCAGCAAGCGGGCCGGGCATCCTCGCCGGGATGTTCGGAATGCACACGCGCCAGGCCCCGCAAATCGCCGAAGAGGCCAGGCAGCTCATCGCGCACGGCCAGCGGCAGAAAGTCCTCGGCGCGCCGCTGCCTGGTGTCGAGCGAGCGCCCCTGAACCCACGCCCGCAGCACGCGCCCCTCATGACAGGGTGCAGCGCCCAAATCGCGTAGACGTTGCCGGAGTTGAGGGAGTCGCGTGGCGTGGCGGATGGTAGCACGGGGGCTGCGGGGCGGTCTGGCCGCCAGCGCAGGTGGAACGGGAGTGGCAAGGTGCGATTAACCTGTCCGTGAGACCCGGGCTAGCTCAACCTGACCCTGTGTACGCTGTGACCCTGTGTGCGCTGTGCGCGCGGCTTCCGATCTTAAATGGTTATCAAGCCGCAATACCAACAAGCACCAAGGGAACAGCCGGCACACCGCGGCCCTGCCTAATCAAGTCGTACAAGGCGCCTTCGTAGTAGCCCGGCCCGGACGACATTTGAGCTTGGAGACTTTTCATAGGCAGAATTTCCACGCCAACATCAATTTCGTTACCCACATAAAACGCCATATGTTTGACGAATAGGTCGTAAGCAATGAACGAGTATTTTCCGAATTGCACTTCGACAGCGACACGATCTTTAACGAAATCAGTCTGGTTGTAGCTCTTGATTGCTTCGCCGCCAGCTTCCGTGATCATTTTCTTCTGCTCCTTGGCTGGGAGACCCATCGTTTTGCGAATGAGCTGCACATCCCTGGTCACCCAGTAATCGTAACGAGATTCTGCCCAGCCCCGTTCAGTAAGCATGGCTTTGAAGCGGCTATTCATTTCGGCAGGGCTGTAGAGCATCTTCCCCATCATGGTTTTTTCTTGACTGATTTTTGTTTTAGCAGCCTCGCCATCAATCAGTTTCACCACAGCCTGCAACTCTTTCCAGAGCTTGGGATGATGTACCAATAAATATTCCAAGCCATTCAGATGGGAATAGGTTTCGACGATGCGCATCAATGTCCGCCATTTTTAAGTGCCGGATCGTAGACCGGCTTGTTCATCGGACGCGTCTTCAATTCACCCGCGCGCAACAGGTTCAAGCGTTCGCGCGCAATCTCGACATAGCGCGACTCAACATCGCAGCCAAAACCCCGGCGACCGTGTTTGACCGCCGCGACTACTGCACTGCCGACGCCCAGATACGGGTCTAACACGGCATCGCCGGGAGATGTCATAGACAGCACCAAGCGTTCCACCAATTCAACCGGAAACTGGCAGGGATGCTCGGTTTTCTCGCAATGATTGGCCTTCACATTCGGGATCACCCACACGTCACCCGGATTCTTACCCAGCGGATTGCACGATAGCTGACCAGCTTTCGGTCCCTTGAAATGGCGTTTATTCGGATATTTAGACGGCACCCGGATCGGGTCGAGGTTGAATGTGTAGTTGTCTGTTTTGGTGAACCACAGAATCGTTTCGTGCCGCCCGGAGAGCCGCTTCGAGCAGTGCAGTCCATGCTCGAAATGCCACACAATGCGGTTGCGCAAGCGCAGACCGTGATGCTTGAACAGCGGATACAACGCAATATCCAACGGCACCACCTCACCATCCGGTGTGATGTGGTTGCCCACCTGCCAGCACAGGCTTCCCTGTGGGTGAAGCACGCGCACACACTCTGCGATCACCCTCGCCTGTTCGGCCAGATAACGCTCTAGTGAAGTCCGACGCTCGTAAGTTTTGCCAATGTTATAAGGCGGAGATGTAACGATCAGCTTCATGCTGCCATCGGTCAGGTCGTGCAGATAGGTCAGATTATCCGTAACCGCGATGTTGGCATCCGGGTCGATTTGATACGTGTCACGGGCGATGGGCGCAAAAACCGGCGCGTCGGGAAGACCGAGTTCGATTTGTTCAGCGGTGGGTCGTGTCACTTAGCATCCCCCTCAGTTGGAATTGTCAATACGGCGCACTACGCCTGCGTCTAATGCGCCCTACTCAGGCTATTTTTTCTTGGTGACAGCTCGCTGCGCCAAAGCAGATCCGGCTGCACTCTTGGAAGCAGCGCTCGTGCGCCCATCTCTCAACACTGCGGACGCGGCGCTTGCCGCCTTGGTGGACGTGGCTCTGGGCGGAACGACTTGCGACAAAGCACTGCCGGCTGCTGACTTTGAAGCTTTCCCTGTCGAGCCACTAGAAAGTACCGAGGAAGAGCTTTTCGCTGCCTTGCTACCTGTAACTTTCGTAACCATTAATTTCCCCTTGAAAATTGGATTAACTTATCAACTCAGGAAATGTCAAAGAAAAACTTTGGTGTAATAGCTCAAAGTACGAAGTTCGTTATTCACCAATCAAATTCAACTCGTTCAATCGAATTGCCATTGTCGTAGCCGACACCCGAAATTGTTTTGCCAATGAGTTGAAGTGTCTCCCGCCATACGATTGGGCAGATGAAAGCGCCAGTGCGCGATCAAGCGAACCAGAATCGGCTCTCAGTAACGCATCCGGATCGTTCCGATTCAGCCAAAACGCAGCTGTGTCATCAAATATAAATTGACCGCTAGCCATGAACGTAGATTCGAAAGCCTCGATCACAAGCTTTTCCGGCATCAGAAAGCAGGCGGCAAAATAGTCTGCCTCTTTCTCCTTCTGAGGCCGTACCAACATCTCTGCATCCAGACCTTTGACAGGACGATCCGGCAACAACCGCGCCACCGCTCTGTTCCTGAATGCTTCTCCGTACCGTGCCATCTTTCGTCCTTATCGCCCCCAAGTTCAAGATCATATCGGGGCGACAACTATTCTGACGCGGGGGGATATCGATGCATCGTTTCGTCCTCATGCAAAACCCAGTGCCCAATCTCATGAGCGCCTGTAAAGCGAACTGTCTCATCTGGAAACTGCTCGGCAACTGCAATTTTTCTGGATTGCCTGTCAAGCAAACCAGCAATTTCATATTTGCTGTTTCGCCTGTTCAACAAAATCAATTCTTGGTGGAGTTCAAAATTGACATCAAGAACACGGGCTGCGATCTCCGGCTCCAACATCCGAATCGGTTGGGGAACGCCTTCAGGCTATATTTCATGTCGGCGAGACCAAATGAGTTTTTGAATCTCGCGTGCCTCATGCTGAATTTTTCGCTTGTCGATCATTCATCAACTCCGAGAAAACCATCAGTCCCAGCTCAACGCCCCGCCCGTCTGATACTCCGTGACGCGCGTCTCGAAGAAGTTCTTCTCCTTCTTCAGGTCGATCATCTCGGCCATCCAGGGGAAGGGGTTGGTGACGCCAGGGAACATCTCGTCGAGGCCGATCTGCTGGCAGCGGCGGTTGGCGATGAAGCGCAGGTATTCCTTGAACTGGCTGGCGTTGAGGCCGAGCACGCCGCGTGGCATGGTGTCTTCAGCGTAGCGGTATTCGAGTTCAACGCCCTTCTGGATCAGGCCACGGATTTCGGCCTTGAACTCATTGGTCCACAGGTGGGGGTTTTCCAGCTTGATGGTGTTGATGAGGTCGATGCCGAAGTTGCAGTGCATGGACTCGTCGCGCAGGATGTACTGGTACTGCTCGGCGGCGACGGTCATCTTGTTCTGGCGGCCCAGGGCCAGGATCTGCACGAAGCCGACGTAGAAGAAGATGCCTTCCATGATGCAGGCGAAGACGATCAGCGACTTCAGCAGGGCCTGGTCGGCCTCGGGGGTGCCGGTCTTGAATTCGGGGTTGGTGAGCGTGTCGATGAAGGGGATGAGGAATTCGTCCTTGTCGCGAATCGACTGCACCTCGTGGTACATGTTGAAAATCTCGCCTTCGTCCAGGCCCAGCGATTCGACGATGTACTGGTAGGCGTGGGTGTGGATGGCTTCTTCAAAGGCCTGGCGCAGCAGGTACTGGCGGCACTCGGGCGCGGTGATGTGGCGATAGGTGCCGAGCACGATGTTGTTGGCAGCCAGCGAATCGGCGGTGACGAAGAAGCCGAGGTTGCGCTTGACCAGGCGGCGCTCGTCCTCGCTCAGCGCGGTGGGGTCTTTCCACTGCGCGATGTCGCGGCTCATGTTCACTTCCTGCGGCATCCAGTGGTTGGCGCAGCCGGCGAGGTATTTTTCCCACGCCCATTTGTACTTGAAGGGGACGAGCTGGTTCACGTCCGTCGCGCCGTTGATCACGCGCTTGTCGGCGGCCTGCACGCGGCGCGTCTGTGGCGCAGGCGTGGTGTCGGCAAGGCCCACGGCAGGCATGGGCGCAGCAGCGGCCATGCGGGGGGCGGCGGGGGTGAAGTCTTCTTCAAAGTTTAGCATCGTTTCTTATCTCCTTTGGTTGTCCCAAAGTGGGCTGGGCCCACACTACTTTTAATCTGGCGGCGGGCTGAGCCCACCTTCTATTCCTGTTGCTCCCCTTCTGCGCCACCTCGACTGGATCGAGTCAGCGGGGATGAAGGCGAGCACTGTCCGAGCTCCGCAGCAAGCCGCGTTTTGTGCGGCTTGCCAGGGCGAGTTGCGCAGCCGCCCCGATGGTCGGTTCAGTCGAGGCCCGCCCCGAAGGGGTGGCGCAGCAGGGCGGCGTTCTCTTTGGTTACTTTCTCTTGGCCGTCCAGGAGAAAGTGGCTGGCCGCCGTGCTACCCCCGGCCAACGGACGCTTCGTCATTCCGGAATCCAGCCTGTTCAACTGGACCCCGGCGTCCGCCGGGGTGACGGCCAGGCCCCTTACTGGCACGCCTCGCATTCCTCGAACCCCGGATCCCCCGGCCGCATGGTGCAGGCGCGGCCTTCGGTCTCCGGCTCCGGCAGGTTGGCCGCCGCCTTGTTCATCGCGCTGCCGCCGCTGCTCATCGCACCGGCCCCGCCGCTCGACGACACGGCGTTGAGCTCGCCGCCCTTGCCGGTGGACTTCTCCGCCGAGGTGGCGCCCAGGGTGCGCAGGTAATACGTGGTCTTCAAACCACGGATCCACGCCAGCTTGTAGGTCTCGTCGAGCTTCTTGCCGGAGGCACCCGCCATGTAGATGTTGAGGCTCTGCGCCTGGTCGATCCACTTCTGGCGGCGGCTGGCGCATTCCACCAGCCAGCTGGTTTCCATCTCGAACGCGGTGGCGTAGAGCGTGCGGATGTTGGCCGGGATGCGGTCGATCTTCGCCAGCGAACCGTCGAAGTACTTGATGTCGGCGACCATGACTTCGTCCCACAGGCCGAGCTTCTTCAGGTCGTTGACCAGGTACTTGTTGGCGACGGTGAATTCGCCCGACAGGTTGGATTTGACGTAGATGTTCTGGTACGTCGGCTCGATCGATGCGGAGACGCCGACGATGTTGGCAATCGTCGCGGTCGGCGCGATCGCCAGGCAGTTGGAGTTGCGCATGCCGTACTGGCTGATGCGCTCGCGCAGCGCGTTCCAGTCGAGCGTGCTGCTCATGTCGACGTCCAGGTAGCCGCCGCGTTCCTCGGCCAGCAGCTTCAGCGAATCCTGCGGCAGGATGCCGCGGCTCCACAGGCTGCCTTCGTAGCTGGAATAGCGGCCGCGCTCCTGGGCCAGTTCGGTGGACGCCCAGAAGGCGTAGTAGGCGACGGCTTCCATCGAACGGTCGGCGAATTCCACCGCCTCGTTCGACGCGTAGGCCACGCGCAGCTCCTGCAGCGCATCCTGGAAGCCCATGATGCCGAGGCCCACCGGACGGTGCTTGAGGTTGGAATTGCGTGCCTTGCCGACAGCGTAGTAGTTCACGTCCACCACGTTGTCGAGCATGCGCATCGCGGTGTGGATGGTGACCTTGAGTTTGTCGAGGTCGAGCTTGGGCTTCCCTGATTCAACATCGAGTTTTAGATGATTCACCAGGTTGACCGAGCCGAGGTTGCACACGGCGATTTCGCTGTCGCTGGTGTTGAGCGTGATCTCGGTGCACAGGTTGGAGCTGTGGACGACGCCGACGTGCTGCTGCGGGCTGCGGATGTTGCACGGATCCTTGAAGGTGATCCAGGGGTGGCCGGTTTCGAACAGCATCGACAGCATCTTGCGCCACATCTGCAGGGCGGGGATGCGCCGGAATACCTTGATCTCGCCGCGATCCGCCTTGCGCTCGTATTCGGTGTAGGCCTCGGCGAACTTGCGGCCGTAGAGGTCGTGCAGGTCGGGCACGTCGTTGGGCGAAAACAGGGTCCAGTCGCCGCCTTCCATCACGCGCTGCATGAACAGGTCGGGAATCCAGTTGGCGGTGTTCATGTCGTGGGTGCGGCGGCGGTCGTCGCCGGTGTTCTTGCGCAGCTCGAGGAACTCTTCCATGTCGAGGTGCCAGGTTTCCAGGTAGGCGCACACCGCGCCCTTGCGCTTGCCGCCCTGGTTGACCGCGACGGCGGTGTCGTTGACCACCTTGAGAAAGGGCACCACGCCCTGCGATTTACCGTTGGTGCCCTTGATGCGGGCGCCCATGGCGCGCACCGGGGTCCAGTCGTTGCCGAGGCCGCCGGCGTACTTCTGCAGCATGGCGTTTTCCTTGATCGCCTGATAGATGCCGTCGAGGTCGTCGGTGACGGTGGTCAGGTAGCAGGAAGACAGCTGGCTGTGGCGGGTGCCGGCGTTGAAGAGCGTCGGCGTCGACGACATGAAGTCGAACGAGGACAGCACCTGGTAGAACTCGATGGCGCGCGCTTCGCGGTCGATCTCGTTGATGGCGAGGCCCATCGCCACGCGCATGAAGAAGGCCTGCGGCAGTTCGATGCGCGACTCTTCGATGTGCAGGAAATAGCGGTCGTACAGGGTCTGCAGGCCGAGGTAGCCGAACTGGTAGTCGCGGCCGGCGTCGAGCACGGCGGCCAGGCGCGCGAGGTCGAACTGGCCGAGCCTCTCGTCGAGCAGTTCGGCGGCGATGCCCTTCTTGATGTAGGCGGGGAAATACTCGGCGTAGCGCTCACCCATCTGCGCCTGCGTCACGGCCTCGCCCAGCACTTCGTGGCGGATGGAATTGAGCAGCAGGCGCGCGGTGACGAAGGAATACGCCGGATCCTGTTCGATCATCGAGCGTGCGGCCAGCACCAGCGCCTTTTCGACTTCAGCCATCGGCACGCCGTCGTAAAGGTCGCGCAGCACGGTGTGCATGATCGGCTCGGCCTTGACGTTGTCGCCGAGGCCGGTGCAGGCGTCGGCTAGCAGGCCGGCCAGGCGCGCGGTGTCGAGCGGCTTTTTCTGGCCGTCCTCGATCACGTGCAGGGTGGCTTCGGGAACGCCGGCGGCCTTCTGCGCGGCGCGTTCCTGCGCGCGCTTCTCGCGGTACAGCACATAGGCGCGCGCGACTTCATGCTCGCCCGAGCGCATCAGCGCCAGTTCGACCTGGTCCTGGATATCCTCGATGTGGAAGGTGCCGCCGTTGGGGTTGCGCCGCATCAGCGCTGCCGTCACCTGGCCGGTAATCGACTCGACCAGCTCGCGGATGCGCGCCGAGGCCGCGGCCTGCCCGCCCTGCACTGCGATGAAGGCCTTGGTCACGGCGATGGCGATCTTGTTGGGCGCAAATCCGACCACAGCGCCGTTGCGGCGGATGATCTTGTAGTCGGCGTAGCGCGTGTCGGTCACGGGCGCATCGGCAGCTTCGAGCGGGGGAATGGGCGCAGGCGGAACAGATTCGGTGGCGACGTTCAGCATCGATGGGGGCTCCTTGGTGGATGTAACGAAAACGGGATTGCCGTGCCGGTGCGTGAAATTCCACACCTTATGCACAGCTTTCCCCGCCCCTGCCAACAGTTTTATTCACAACATATTGTGGTTCGGGCGAGGCGCAGGTACAAATTCTAGGTGCCCAGCCCCGCATGTCAACCCGGATTTGGACTATCCGGACGACATTTTTTGCGGGTGCAAAAATCCCAAGTCAAATCAAAGTTTTTTCCGGACGGGATGCCTAAATATTGAACAGGGGCGCGGCTGGATGCGGGCTGGCGCCAGGAAACGCCCGGTCGAGCCATTGAATGCGTGAAAATTCAGCCTATCAGCATGCACGCATGTAGCGCGGCGATGCGCAAACCCTGCTGAATCTTTGCGCGCCCCGGCGATCGCCGGCTGCCGCAACCGCGGTCGCGGCCCCGAATGCGCCCCGCCGCCCTCCATCCGGCCGGGACGCCATAAGACGCCATAAGAAGAACAGGGAAATATTGGTTATGATTGCGCAAAAAACCCGATTCCAAAATTGCCGGGCCACGCCATGCGTCACACCGCTGTTCTGCTGATTTCCTGCCCCGACCAGAAGGGACTGGTCGCAGCGATTGCCGATTTCCTGCTGCAGCACAACGCCAACATCCTGCATGCCGATCAGCATCAGGACGCCGAACTGAAGCTGTTCCTGATGCGGGTGGAATGGGACCTGGCGGAATTCAACCTCGACCTGGCCGACTTCGGCGCCGCCTTCGGCCCCATCGCCACGCGCTTCGGGATGACCTGGCGGCTCGCCGAATCGAGCCGCAAGCCGCGCCTGGCGGTGTTCGTGTCGAAGTTCGACCACTGCCTGGCCGACCTCCTGTACCGCTACCAGAGCGGCGAACTGCACTGCGAGCTGCCGATCATCCTCAGCAACCACGAGGACACGCGCTGGCTGGCCGACGCCTACCGGGTGCCATACCAGCATCTGGTCGTGCACAAGGACGCCAAGCACGAGGCCGAGCAGGTGCAGCTGGCGATCCTGCGCGACCAGAAGATCGATTTCATCGTGCTGGCGCGCTACATGCAGGTGCTGTCGCCCGATTTCATCCGCCACTTCCCCAGCCGCATCATCAACATCCACCATTCCTTCCTGCCCGCGTTTCACGGCGCCAAGCCGTATCACCGGGCGTTCGAGCGCGGCGTCAAGCTGATCGGTGCCACCGCGCACTATGTCACCGAAACGCTCGACGACGGCCCCATCATCGAGCAGGACGTGGCGCGCATCTCGCACCGCGACAGCCTCGACGACCTGGTCAAGAAGGGGGCGGACCTGGAAAAAGTGGTGCTGTCGCGCGCCGTAAAGTGGCACCTGGACAACCGCGTGCTGGTGTACGCCAACAAGACCGTCGTGTTCGACTGAATCCATGCTCACTCTCAATATTCCAGACAAGGACGCGGCGCTGCAGCACGCGGTTGAAACCCGGCCGAAAGCCGTTGCGGACTGGCTGGGCCGCCTGCCCTTCGCCAGCCCGGCGGACACCGCCCAGCAGCTGCTCGTCGCCCTGTACGCGCTCAACCGCCACCCGCTGGGCGAGGACGATCGCCACGCGCTGCTGGCGCTGTACCGCCCGGTGATCGAGCGCGCCGCCGCGAGCCTGGAATCGCAGCTGGCCGACGCCGGCGTGCCGCCCCAAGCCCAGCAACGGCAGCTCGGCACCCTGCTGCGCGAACTGCATATCGAGCACAGCATCGGCTACAAGCAGGCCTTGCTGGGGCTGGCCAACCGGCGCTTCGGCCGCGCCAGCCCCAAGCGCACGGCCGAAGTCACCGCCCGGCTGCTGGCGGCGCTGCGCGACATCCAGATGGCCTGCTATCTGACCCACACGCCGCCGCTCGCCGGCCTGTGGCAGGAGATGCGCCATATCCACGAATTTGCAGTGACGTCGAACCTGGCCGATCTCGCGGTGGACGACGCGCCTGCGCCCCGCACGGCCTACATCCAGGCCGTACTGTTCGCGCTGGCCAACCCGCCGCACATGACCCACGCCGAACGCATCCACACCCGGCTGTACCTCGGTCAGTTCGGCACGCTCGGCACGCTGGTTGCCGCGCCGGTGGAAGGCCATCGCGGCTTTCCGATCGCCGCCACCGGCGATGCGGTGCCCAGCCCGCACGTGAGCAGCCCGGAGCAGTATGGCCACTGGCTCGATACCGATGCGCTGTGCCGCCATCTGCACGAAACCGGGGTGCGCCTGCGCACCGGCGGAACGCCACGCCGCATCGGCCTACCGGCCGGGATGGAAACCGAACTCAGCCAGTCGCTGTTCAAGCGTCTGCTGAAGCAGTGGAGCGGCGGCACGCAGCGTGCGTTCAGACGCCACGCCACACCCGGCAGCACGGTTCAAGTGGTGGCGGGCCTGAGGGCCATCCACCGGCTGCTGGATCCGGAGCAGAAAACGCCCTGGCCCGACCCGGCGGATGCGGACAGCCTGTTGATTCCCGAAGCCGGACGGGTGCAGGCCACGCCGGCCCCCGTCGTCTTCAGCCAGTGGACTGTCGACAACGACAGCGCAGCCGGCCTCGCCCTTTCCAGCAAGCCTGACGCCCCGCTGAATCTGAAAGTGGGCGATCCGCTGGCCCTGAAAGCCAGTGGCGTGGCCGCATGGTCGCTGGGCATGATCCGCTGGATCCGGATGCGCGATGCGCAGCAGGTCGAACTCGGCATCGAGCGGCTTTCACCGCAGGTCCTGCCGGTATGGGTGCGGCCGCTGCGCGGTCACCGCAAGGCGCACCCGGAAGCGGCGCTGTTCGTTCCGGGCCTGGCTGCGCTGCAGCACAAAGACCGCCTGCTGCTGCCGAGCTACCTGTATCAGATCGGCATGGACGCCGACATCTGGCAGCCGCCGCACCAGTACACGCTGACGTTTGGCCGCTGCCTCGAACACACGCCCAGCTTCGACCTGATCGATTTCACCCTGATTGCCGACGAGCCGTCATGACCGAGATTCTTGTCCTGTATTACAGCGCCGGCGGCAGCGTGCGCGAGATGGCGCAGCTGGTCGCGCGAGGCATCCACCAGGTAGCTGGCGCATCCGCCCGCGTGCGCACCGTGCCGCCGGTCGCGCCGCGCACCCAGGTGACCGAGCCGCCGGTGCCAGACGAAGGCGCGCCCTATGTCGAGCTGGCCGACCTGGAACAGTGCGCCGGCGTGGCGCTCGGCTCGCCCACCCGCTTCGGCAACATGGCGGCGCCGCTGAAGTATTTCCTCGACACCACCGGCGCGCTGTGGGCCAAAGGATCACTCGTTGGCAAGCCCGCCGCGGTATTCACTTCCACCGCCAGCCTGCACGGCGGCCAGGAAACCACGCTCACCAGCATGATGCTGCCACTGTTGCACCACGGCATGCTGATCGTCGGCCTGCCCTACACCCTGCCCGAAGTCACCCATACCACGGCCGGCGGCACGCCCTACGGCGCCAGCCACTGGGCCGGCGCCACCGACGACAAACCGCTCACCGACGACGAGCGCACGCTGTGCATCGCGCTCGGCAAGCGCCTCGCCGAAACCGCCCGCAAACTCGCCACCGCATGAAAATCCTGCAAACTGTCTCCAGCGCGAGCCTGATCGCGCTGATCTTCCTGTGTCTGGCATGGGAGCTGTGGCTGGCGCCGATCCGCCCCGGCGGTTCTTCGCTGGCATTCAAGGCCTTGCCCTTGTTGCTGCCGCTGATGGGCATCCTCAAGGGCCGCCGCTACACCTACCAGTGGGCGCCGATGCTGGTGCTGGCCTACTTCACCGAAGGCGTGGTGCGCGCGTGGTCGGACAAGGGCCTGTCGGCGTGGCTGGCCGGCGCCGAAGTGGCGCTGTCGGTGGTGTTCTTCTTCGCCGCGATCTATTACGCCAAGCTCAGCGCGCCGTCGCGGCAGGCACCGTAAAAATCGGGTACAGGAAAATCCGGTTCGCCCGCTCCGCCGGATAACCGTACAGCATGCGTGCATCGCCAGCGCGATTCGCCTGCATGACGGCGTGTCCAGCCTTGCGTTTGAACCTAGAAACAGGGAGAAAACAATGATCCACCACTTGATGACGACATTATTGGTCGGGGCGCTTGGCCTGAGCCCCGTTTACGCCGAGCCCCTCCGGTTCATCGACACGCAGGCCCAGTTTGACCCTGTGGATGTCAACTACAGCGCCACCACCCACACCATGCTGCAGGAAATGGATCGGGTCGGTATCAGCAGGATGCTGATCGTCCCCCCGCCGTTTCCGCCCAGGACTGCGCGGGCCTACGATGCCGAGGAAATCGTCAATGCGATTGGCGACAAGACGGATCGATTCGCCTTCCTGGCCGGCGGCGGGTCGCTCAACATGAGCCTGCTCGAAACGCCGGCCGACAAGGTGACCCCGGAGGTCAGGGCGGCATTCCGTGCCCGCGCCGAAGCAATCCTTGCCCTGGGCGCGCTGGGCTTCGGCGAAGTGACGGCGGAGCACCTGAGCCTGCCCACCATGAAGGAAGGCGGACTCAGCCACTTCCACAACGTGACAGCCGCCGACCATCCCTTGCTGCTTTTGCTTGCGGACATTGCCGCGGAAAAGAACGTGCCAATCGACATTCACTTCGACATCTTCCCCCGCACCCTTCCCACTCCGGAACGGCTGCGGGCAGGCAATCCGCCCGAACTGGCGGAAAACCAGGCGGCATTCGAACTGCTGTTGAGCCACAACCGCAACGCCCGCTTCACCTGGGCGCATCTCGGCTCGGATCCCCCAGCAGCGCACGCCCGAGCTCATGCGCGAGTTGCTCGAGCGACACCCCAATCTCTACGCGGCATTCCGGATTGTGTCAAAAAGCCCGCACCCTACGGCTGCGCTGAATGAGCAGGGCGTACTGAAGCCGGTGTGGCTCAGGCTGATCGAGGATTTTCCGGATCGCTTTACCGTTCACACCGACATGTTCTACGTGCCCACATGGCCGCCCAGGCGCGGACCCAGGCAATCACATGCGCTTGCCCGGAAGCTGCTGGAGCAGCTTCCGGCCGATCTTGCGCGCAAGCTTGCTTACGAAAACGCGCAGCGGCTCTACAAGCTGCAGGATTGAACCGCAGCTTTCCATAAACCTCCCCGCAAAGGGGAAGGCCGATCACACTTGCGGATGCGCCCGTTCGCGCTTACTGTGCAGCTTGTTCAACGCATGCAGGTAGGCCTTGGCCGAGGCCACCACGATGTCGGTGTCGGCGCCCTGCCCGTTGACCACGCGGCCGTCCAGTGCCAGCCGCACGGTCACCTCACCCTGCGAATCGGTGCCGCTGGTGATGTTGTTGACAGAATACAGCAGCAGATCGGCGCCACTTTTGACCACCGATTCGAGCGCCTTGAACGTGGCATCGACCGGTCCCGAACCCAGGCCGTCGGCCTGCTTCTCGGCGCCTTCGTCGGTGAACACCAGCTGCGCATGCGGCACTTCGCCGGTCTCCGAACACACTTTGAGCGACACCAGCTTGTAGCGCTCGTGTCCGGCAGCATAGCCCTCGTCTGAGACCAGCGCCTGCAGGTCCTCATCGAAGATTTCGCGCTTCTTGTCGGCGAGATTCTTGAAGCGGGCGAACGCGGTGTTGAGCGCTTCCTCGCTGTCGAGCACGATGCCGAGTTCGGCAAGCTTGGTCTTGAACGCGTTGCGGCCGGAGAGCTTGCCAAGGCTCAAACGATTCGCGTGCCAGCCCACGTCTTCGGCGCGCATGATTTCGTAGGTCTCGCGATGCTTCAGCACGCCGTCCTGGTGGATGCCGGATTCGTGGGCGAAGGCGTTGGCGCCGACGATGGCCTTGTTCGGCTGCACCGGATAGCCGGTGATGGTCGAAACCAGTTTCGAGGCCGGCACGATCTGGGTGGCGTCGATGCGCGTGTCGCAGTGGAACACATCCTTGCGGGTGCGTACCGCCATCACGATCTCTTCAAGCGAGGCGTTGCCGGCGCGCTCGCCCAAACCGTTGATGGTGCACTCGACCTGGCGCGCGCCGTTCATCACGGCGGCGAGCGAGTTGGCCACCGCCATGCCGAGGTCGTTGTGGCAGTGGGTCGACCAGATGACCTTGTCGGAATTCGGCACGCGCTCGATAAGCTGCTTCATGCGTTCGCCCCACAACGCCGGAACGCTGTAGCCGACGGTGTCCGGCACGTTGATGGTCCTGGCGCCGGCCTTGATCACCTCGTCGAAGATACGGACGAGGAAATCCATCTCGGAGCGCACCGCGTCTTCGGCTGAGAATTCGACGTCGTCGGTGTATTCGAGCGCAAGCTTGACGGCTTTGATCGCCGCTTCGACCACCTGGTCCGGCTGCATGCGCAGCTTCTTTTCCATGTGGATGGGGCTGGTGGCGATGAAGGTGTGGATGCGTCCCCCTGCCCGATTACCTCGGCTGGCTGGCTTGATCGCACCGCCTGCGGCGTGGATGTCGCGCTCGTTGGCGCGCGCCAACGAGCAGATGGTCGAGTTCTGGATGGTTTCGGCAATCGTGCGGATGGCGTCGGCGTCCCCCGGACTCGCCGCGGCGAAGCCAGCCTCGATGACGTCGACGCCGAGCTTTTCCAGCTGGCGCGCAATGCGCAGCTTCTCGTCCTTGGTCATCGACGCGCCGGGACTTTGCTCGCCGTCGCGCAAGGTGGTGTCGAAAATGTACAGGCGGTCGTTCATGGCAGGCTCCATGGTGGGTCGGCGTCAAGCCGACGCATTATAAGGGGTTGCCGCGTATGGCTGGCGGCACGGGGTACTGCAGGGAGAAGGGGGTTTAGTGTGCGTGCGCAGAGCGCAGCAGCAGGCTGCCGAACAGAAGGTTCGACAGGCAGAGGAGGAAGGACGGTTGCGACTGATTAGACATAGTCTAAATTCTATCTATTTTTCGCCGCCCTGCAAGGGGGACGTTCTTTTTCGGCGGCGCGACAGCTGCCACAGCGCATCGGCATAGCCCGACAGGCCATACAGCACGAACACGCCGAACAGCACCTCGGGCGGGCTGGTCGACACCAGGATGAAGGCCAGCACGATCAGCAGGATGACGAAGAAGGGCACGCTTTTCCTGAGGTTGATTTCCTTGCCGCTGTAGAAGCGGAAGTTGCTGACCATGGAAAGCCCGCCGAACAGCGCAATCGCCGCGGCCAGCCAGCGCACCTCGTCGCCCGTCACGCCGTATTCGACCATCACCCAGACGAAGCCGGCGACCAGCGCCGCCGCCGACGGGCTGGGCAGGCCCTGGAAGAAACGCTTGTCGGTAACGCTGTCGAGCTGGGTATTGAAGCGGGCCAGCCGCAGGGCGGCGCCGGCGCAGTAGACGAAAGCGGCGATCCAACCGAGCTTGCCCATGTCCTGCAGGGCGAATTCGTAGATCACCAGCGCAGGGGCGACGCCGAACGAGACCATGTCGGACAGGCTGTCGTACTCGGCGCCAAAGGCGCTCTGCGTGTGCGTCATGCGGGCAACACGGCCGTCGAGGCCGTCGAGCACCATGGCGATGAAGATGGCCACAGCGGCATGCTCGAAGCGCCCGTTCATTGCCTGCACCACGGCATAGAAGCCTGCAAACAGCGCACCGGTGGTGAAGAGATTCGGCAGCAGATAGATACCGCGGTCACGCATCCGCGGTCGTGTCATATCGGTCTTGTGGCGATCGAATTCAGGCATGGCGAACCTAGGGCGTGTTAACACTAATTTCGCGTCCGCGTTGCCGCGAGAAAGCGCGTCTGCGGCGTTGCGCCGCTTGGCAAGGAATGGCCCTTGCCGGCGCGTCGCGCCTTGCATCCATCGCTTTCTCGCGGCAACCCGAAGGGACGGGCTGATTCGGGCGCATCCCTTTGTCGCGAGCCGCTTGCAGTGAACGACACTGCAGCGCATCTCGCTTCGCGGCCTGCATCCCGAATCGACCTCGTCGCGGGCGTGAAATTAGTGTTAACACGCCCTAGCTACCAGCGAGCCAGTATGGTACGCCCGCCGGTCACTTTCTGGCCAATCGAGACCTCGGCGCGCGCATGGGTCGGCAGATAGACATCGACCCTTGAGCCGAAGCGGATGAAGCCGTAGCGCTGGCCGCGCACCAGACGGTCGCCGGTGCGCACGTAGCACAGGATGCGCCGCGCGATCAGGCCGGCAATCTGCACACAGGTGACGTCGCCGCGCGCGGTCTGGATCCAGATCGCGTTGCGCTCGTTCTCGGTGGACGCCTTGTCGAGGTCGGCATTGACGAAGCTGCCGGGGGTATACCAGCGCCCCTTGACCTCGCCGTCGACCGGGCTCTTGTTGGAATGCACGTTGAACACGTTCATGAACACGCTGATTTTCAGCGCCTCGCGTTCAAGATAAGGATCGCTGACTTTTTCCACCGCGACGATGCGGCCGTCGGCCGGCGAGATCACCGCGTCGGCGTCCTGAGGCGGCACTCGCGCCGGATCGCGGAAGAACTGCAGCGCGAACACCGCCCATATCCAGAACGGGATCGACCACCAGCCGATCAGCCAGGTCGCGATCAGGGCGGCCGCAAACGCGGCCAGCAGAACCAGCCAGCCTTCGCGGGCGATGAGGGGGTGTGTCATAAATTCGGTGAGGGGTAAGGGGTGAAGGGTGGGCGTCAGACGCGGGCAGGCGCAAGATTCCTCTTACGCCTCACGCTTCATATTTCCCCTGTCCCCTGAATCCAGACCCTTGATCCCTATCAGTTCTTCGATTGATCGACCAGCTTGTTCTTGCTGATCCAGGGCATCATCGCGCGCAGCTTGGCGCCGACGACTTCGATCTGATGCTCGGCGTTGAGGCGGCGGCGCGCGGTCATCTCGGGGTAGTTGGTGCGGCCTTCGAGGATGAACTGCTTGGCGTAGTTGCCGTTCTGGATGTTGTCCAGGCATTCCTTCATCGCCGCCTTGGACTGCGCGTTGATGACCTTGGGGCCGGTCACGTATTCGCCGTATTCGGCGTTGTTGGAGATCGAGTAGTTCATGTTGGCGATGCCGCCCTCGTACATCAGGTCGACGATCAGCTTCAGCTCGTGCAGGCACTCGAAGTAGGCCATTTCCGGCGCGTAGCCCGCTTCGGTCAGCGTCTCGAAGCCGGCCTTCACCAGGTCAACGCAGCCGCCGCACAGCACGGCCTGCTCGCCGAACAGGTCGGTCTCGGTCTCTTCGCGGAAGGTGGTCTCGATCACGCCGCCCTTGGTGCCGCCGTTGGCAGCCGCGTAGGACAGGGCGAGGTCACGCGCCTTGCCGGACTTGTCCTGGTAGACGGCGATCAGCGAGGGCACGCCGCCGCCCTGGGTATAGGTGGAGCGCACCAGGTGGCCGGGGCCCTTGGGAGCGATCATCACGACGTCGAGGTCGGCACGCGGGGTGATCTGGTTGTAGTGCACGTTGAAGCCGTGGGCGAACGCGAGCGTCGCACCCTTCTTCAGGTTGGGCTCGATATCGTTGTAATACGTGGCCGCCATCAATTCGTCGGGGATCAGGATCATGACGAAGTCGGCTGCCTTCACGGCATCGCCGATTTCCTTGACATCCAGTTTGGCCTTCTTGGCCTTGTCCCACGAAGCGCCGCCCTTGCGCAGACCGACCGTCACCTTGACGCCGGAATCCTTCAGGTTGTTGGCGTGGGCGTGGCCCTGCGAGCCGTAGCCGATGATGGCGACCTTGCGTTTCTTGATGAGGGAAAGGTCGGCGTCCTTGTCGTAAAAAACTTTCATGGTGAATTCCTGAGAAATAAAAAATCAGACTTTAAGACTGCGCTCGCCGCGTCCAATGCCAGACGCGCCGGTGCGCACGGTTTCGATGATGAAGGCGGGATCGATCGCCTCCAGGAAAGCATCCAGCTTGGAGCCGGTGCCGGTCAGCTCGATGGTGTAGGTCGCATCGGTGACGTCGATGATGCGGCCGCGGAAAATGTCGGCGGTGCGCTTCATTTCCTCGCGCCCGGCGCCCACGGCCTTGACCTTGACCAGCATCAGCTCGCGCTCGATGTGCAGGCCATCGGTCAGGTCCATCACCTTGATCACGTCGACCAGCTTGTTCAACTGCTTGGTGATCTGCTCGATGACGTCTTCCGAGCCGGTGGTGACGATGGTCATGCGCGACAGGGTGGCGTCTTCCGTCGGCGCGACGGTGAGTGACTCGATGTTGTAGGCGCGCGCCGAGAACAGCCCGGCCACGCGCGACAGCGCACCGGCCTCGTTTTCCATCAGCAGTGAAATGATGTGTCTCATAGCTCCTCCGCCAGGATCATTTCGGACAGGCCCTTGCCGCCTTCGACCATGGGGAAGACGTTCTCGGTCTGGTCGGTCTGGAAGTCCATGAACACCATTCTTTCCTTGAGCGCCGGCGAGAACGCCTCCTTCAGCGCGGCCTCGACGTCTTCCGGCTTGTCGATGCGCATGCCGACGTGGCCGTAGGCTTCGGCCAGCTTGACGAAATCGGGCAAGGACTCCATGTAGGACTCGGCGTAGCGGCTGCCATAGAAGAATTCCTGCCACTGCCGCACCATGCCCATGTAGCGGTTGTTGAGCGTGACGACCTTGACCGGGATGCGGTACTGCTTGCAAGTCGACAGTTCCTGGATGCACATCTGGATGCTCGATTCGCCGGTGATACAGGCGACCTGCGCCTCGGGGTGCGCGAGCTGCACGCCCATGGCGTACGGCAGGCCGACGCCCATGGTGCCGAGGCCCCCGGAATTGATCCAGCGGCGCGGCTTGTCGAACTTGTAGTACTGCGCCGCCCACATCTGGTGCTGGCCGACGTCGGAAGTGATGTAGGCATCGCCCCGGGTCACTTCCCACAGCTTTTCCACCACGTACTGCGGCTTGATGATGGAACTGCTGTGGTTGTATTTGAGGCAGTTTTTCGAGCGCCACAATTCGATCTGCGTCCACCACGCATTCAACGCGGCCGCATCGGGTTTTTCCTTGGCCTGCTTCAGGAGCGCCAGCATGTCGGTCAGCACGCTCTGCACGTCGCCGACGATGGGCACGTCGACCTTGACCCGCTTGGAAATCGACGACGGGTCGATGTCGACATGGATAATGCGGCGCTGCTCGCGCGCAAAGTGCGCAGGGTTGCCGATCACGCGGTCGTCGAAGCGCGCGCCGACCGCCAGCAGCACGTCGCAGTGCTGCATCGCCATGTTGGCTTCGTAGGTGCCGTGCATGCCGAGCATGCCGAGGTTCTGCCTGTCGGTGGCGGGATAGCCGCCCAGCCCCATCAGCGTGTTGGTGACGGGGAAACCCAGCAGGCGGGCAAGCTCGAGCAACTGCGCCGAGGCATCGCCCAGCACCACGCCGCCGCCGGTGTAGATCATCGGGCGCCTGGCTTCGAGCAACATCTGCACCGCACGTTTCATCTGGCCGCTGTGGCCCTTGACCACCGGGTTGTACGAACGCATCTCGACCGTGGCCGGATAGACGAAATCGGTCAGGTGCGCGGTCACGTCCTTGGGCACGTCGACCACCACTGGGCCGGGGCGGCCGGTGGACGCAATGATGAAGGCCTTCTTCATCGTCACCGCCAGATCCTTCACGTCCTTGACGAGGAAGTTGTGCTTGACGCAGGGACGCGTGATGCCGACGGTGTCAACTTCCTGGAACGCATCCAGCCCGATCGCCGGGGTCGGCACCTGGCCGGTGACGACGACGATGGGAATGGAATCCATGTAGGCGGTGGCAATCCCGGTCACCGCATTGGTCACGCCCGGCCCCGAGGTGACCAGCGCCACGCCGACCCGGCCGGTGGCGCGCGCATAGGCGTCGGCGGCATGCACCGCGGCCTGCTCGTGGCGCACCAGCACGTGCTTGAACTTGTTCTGCTTGAAGATTTCGTCGTAGATGTTGAGCACGGCCCCGCCGGGATAGCCGAACACAAACTCGACCCCCTCTTCGGCCAGACAACGTACGACGATCTCGGCGCCCGTGGCTTCCATAAACTGGCAATAAATCAATTCGTTGGTGAACCTGCGAGAGTAATCGTTTTGCCCTGTTTCGGTCAAGAAAACCTGCCCAATACGCCTGTACGCTGCGCTTTTTTCCCGTTCTGCCTGCAAAACGCCTGCTTTCTGGCATGAAAAACCCTCCGCGAACGGAGGGTTTGTCGTGTGGAACCGGTGAACATGTCTATTCGTGCGCCGTTTCGCCCAGCGCACGCATGATCTCGTTGATCGAGCCCTGCGCATTGTCGACCATGCACACTGTGTTGCCCACGCTGCAGACTGTCATCGAAGCGCCCTGCACGATCCAGCCCTGCGACGGCGACCAGCCGCGCATCTGCGAAAACAGGGACAACAAGTCGGTATTGCCCGACACCATGCGGCGATACCACTGGGCAAACTTCGTCAGGCGTTCCATCAGTTCGCGCGACAGCATGCCCTCGGCTTCCATCACCACGCCGTCGTCGCGAAAGCGGCAAACCGCCGTCACGCCATCGAGCGCCAGAATTTTTCTAAGCGACATGGGCGTTCCCTCAGGCCGACTGCACGGCTTTGAACGAGGCTTCGTAGTCGGCGTCACGGTTCTTGACGACCACGCCGCAATTGCCATCGACGATCACCGACCACTCCAGACCAACCACCGAGAAGCCCTTCAGCGGCTGAAACCCGCCCTGCCCGGTGAGCGCCTCCCAGCCGCGCGCCTCCATCGCGGCAATCGCCAGGTTGGCCACGCAGGAATGCGCCAGCAGATCGAGCACCTGCGGCGTCAGCTCGGTGCCCTCGCGCAGCACGTGCGACTGCAGCTCGCCCTTGTCGGTGTAGGTAAACGCTGCCAGCGCACCCGGCAAGTCCATCATTTTTTCCAGATTCATTCGGCTTTCTCCCTATTGGTATCGGATTTCAGTACAAGGCTTCCTGGGTGTCGCCGCCCAGCTTGGCATACAGGTTGACCAGCAGGTCGCCATGCACGTCACCGACCTTGGCGCGCATGATGGTCATGACGTCGTTCAGCAGTTCGTCGCGGTTCTCGATGAAGGCAAAATAATTGCCCACCGCACAAATGGTGATCTGACTGCCGCGCACGATCCAGCCCTGCACCGGGCGGCAGCCGCAGTTCTCGGCAAAGGAATCGAATATTTCGGACTGCATGTTGACCGACAGCGTGTTGGCGCGGCACAGAATCGACGCCATGCGCGCAAACTCGTCGGTGAGCGCGCCCTCGTACGAGAAACGGTCGCCACGATATGCATACTCGCCGGCAGCGACAACACCGGGAATCGCCATGAGTTGCTTTACGACATGCATCGAGCCCCCTCCTTGATTTTGCTTATGGTTGCGGCGCGCTGTGGCAAAGTGTCGCGCCAGACCGCAATATAGAGCCACCATGCAAGACAACGCAATAGCCCCTGTCCCCGCCCCGTTTCTGGTGCGCATCGCCGCCATGATCTACGAATCGCTGCTCGTCACCGCAGTGGTGTTCGTGGCCTCCTTCGTCATTATCCCGGTGGTCGGCGAGATGCACGCGCCGTGGCAGCGCCACCTGTTTCAGGTCTACATCCTGAGCGTGCTGTTCGCCTATTTCAGCGCGTTCTGGCTGCGCAGCGGGCAAACGCTGGCGATGAAAACCTGGCGCATTCGCCTGGTTCAGGAGAACGGCAACCCCCTGACCTTCAAACAGGCCGTGCTGCGCTCTTTCCTCGCCCTGGCCGGCCTGCTGCTGGCGGGCGCCGGGTTCTGGTGGGCGCTCGTCGACCGCGACCGCCAGTTCCTGCACGACCGTATCGTCGGCACCCGGCTGGTGCGGGTGCCGCGCAAGGTGTGAGGGCATGACCTGGCGCGAGCACCTGCGGACACGCCTGTTGGAAATCCAGCCCGAAAGCATGTGCGCACTCGATGCGGCGGCCCGGCAACTGGCAGGCGAAGTGCTGCCCGGCACGCCGGTCCGCGCGCCGGATCCCGTGCCGGATTCGCCCTGCGCGCTGGCACTGGGTATCGATGCCCTGAACGGGCTGAACGCACAGCAGGCCCAGCACCTGATCAGCCAGACGCGCCTGTACGTTGCCCCGCGCATCCTGCTGGTCGCGCAATCCGGCTGCGTGCTGGACGAGGCGACGTTTCGCGCACTCGGCTTCACGCTGTCCACAACCGACCCGGCAGCAGGCCTGCGCATCCACTACTACGACCTCGACACCTACAAGACGGTGCCGGACTGGCTCAACCCCCGTTTCTGGGCCAACCCAGAACGCTGGGAACCGTAACCGTCCCAACGCCTGTCGCAAGCGCCTTGGCATACGTTACACTGGCCATCACCCTGCATCCGCCGCCCCAAGACCATGAACTTCGTCCCCCACAACGCACTTGAAGAGCAGCTGGCTGCCGTCCACGCCGGCTCGCTCGACCCCGAAACCTTCGTACTGCAGCTGATCGATCAGCAGCTGTTCATGCCGGTGCGCGACGAGAAAAACCCCATCCAGGGCTTCCAGCGCACCATCCAGGCCGAGCCGCTGATCATCGAGGACGAGGACGGCGAGCGCGTGCTGGTCATGTTCACCAGCCCCGAGCGCGCGAAGCCCTTGGTCGAGCATTTCCCCGGTTTTTCGGGCGGCCTCCTGACCGAGTTTTCCTGGCTGCTGCGCCGCATCGGCGGCGGCGTGCCGATCGCGCTCAATCCGGGCTGGGACATCGGCATGGACTTCGATGCCGACACGATCGCCCAGCTGATCGCGCAGCTGCCGCCCGAGCACTCGGCCTGACCCCTTTTCCCCATTTGCCATGTTGTCCGATCGCGCCCTTGCCGCTTTCCGTTCCGCCCTCGGCGCCGATCACGTGTTCGACGATGCCGCCACCCGTGCACTCTATGCCTGCGACGAAACCCCGCGCCGGGTCGAACCCGATGCCGTGCTGTTCCCCGCCTCGCACGACGAAGTGGCAGCGCTCGCACGCATCGCCTTCGAACACCGCATTGCGCTGACCCCGCGCGGCGCCGGCTCCGGCAACGTCGGCGGCGCGCTGCCCGCGCCCGGCAGCGTGGTCGTCAGCTTCGAGTGCATGCGGCGCGTGCTCGAATTCGATCCGGCCAACCGGCTCATCGTCGTCGAAGCCGGCGTAGTCACCGAGGAAATCGAGCGCGTCGCGCGCAGCGCCGGCTTGTTCTACCCGCCCGATCCCGGCAGCAATGCGTATTGCCGCATCGGCGGCAACCTCGCGATGAATGCCGCCGGGCCGCGCGCCGTCAAGTACGGCGTCACCCGCGATTTCGTGCTGGGGCTGCGCGCCGTCACCGGCAGCGGCGAGGAAATCCGCACCGGCTGCCGCACCACCAAGGGCGTCACCGGCTACGACCTCACTCGCCTGCTGGTCGGCTCGGAAGGCACGCTTGCGCTGATCACCGAAGCCACGCTGAAACTCTTGCCCGCGCCGGAGTCCGTCGCCACCCTGCGCCTGTGCTTCACCAGCAACCGCGCCGCACTCGATGCCGTCAGCCGCGTCATGCACCAGGCCGTGATGCCGTGCGCGCTCGAATTCATGGACCATCGCGCCATCGACGCCATCCGCCCGACCGGGGCGGCGGACGACCTGCCGCCCGGCACCCGCGCACTGCTGATGGTCGAGGCCGACGGTGCCGCAGCGGATCTGCCGCGACAGATCGCCGCCCTGGAACAGGCGCTCGCCGGCGACGGCCTGATCGAGATGAAGAGCGGCTTCACGCGCGACGACATTGCCAACCTTTGGACCGCACGCAAGTCGCTGTCGCATGCGGTCAAGCAGATTGCGCCGCTCAAGATCAACGAGGACGTGGTGGTGCCGGTGTCGACGCTCGCCGGCTTCGTCGACTTCATCGACCACACCGCCAACACGCACCGGCTGGCCGTGGTGTCGTTCGGCCACGCCGGCAACGGCAACCTGCACGTCAACCTGATGGTGCACCCCGACGACGCCGACGAAATGGATCGCGCCCACCTGGCGCTCGACGCCATCATGCTGCGCGTGCTGGCGCTGGGCGGCACGCTCTCAGGCGAACACGGCATCGGCACCGAAAAGCGCCGCTTCGTGCCGCAGGAAATCGATTCCGCCACGCTTGAGCTGATGCGCGCGATCAAACGACAGTTCGATCCGCACGGCCTGCTCAACCCCGGCAAACTTTTTCCTGATTGATATCGCTGCGAAGGCTTTACAAGCGCGAAAGGCATCTATAGAATGCGCGGCTTCGTTGGGGGTATAGCTCAGCTGGGAGAGCGCTTGCATGGCATGCAAGAGGTCAGCGGTTCGATCCCGCTTACCTCCACCAACTAACAGGAAGCTCGATGCACAAGCTTGGCGTCATCACCACTTTGCTGGGGCTGATACTGAGCGTCGTCGGACTGATCGTTGGGTTCTGGAAAATGCTGAATGGCAGTGAGAACGCCGAAGTCTGGATCTCGCTGGTACCATTGGGTTTCGTCGGATTGTTGCTCGGCGTCACCTTGACCCAGCTTTCCAACAAGCAGTAACGACGCAAGTCGTGCAGTAAACGTTAGGCGGTTCACACCGCCGTCCGGGTCCCCATCGTCTAGAGGCCTAGGACACCGCCCTTTCACGGCGATAACCGGGGTTCGAATCCCCGTGGGGACGCCACAATCCTTCCCGGGTTGTGACAAAAAGCAGATGTTAAAAACACATAGCGGCCAAGGCCGCTATTTTCATTTGTGCGTTGCGCATTGATCTAATGGCGCCCCGAAGACGAATCGAACGTCCGACCTACCCCTTAGGAGGGGGTTGCTCTATCCACTGAGCTACCGGGGCGTGGCGCGCATTGTACCGAATCCCGCATGGATTACCGAGCCATGCCGGGCCCGCTATGATGCGTGACAGGAGAACACAGGATGAAACTGATATTGGGTGGATTGGCGGCGCTGTTGCTGGTGGCGAGTGCGGTCTTGTGGATACTGCGGCCGGGCGCGCAGCGGCTTGAGGGCAGCGCCGCGCCGGAATTTGAATTGCCGGACCAGAACGGCCAGACTCATCGCCTGGGCGACTATGCCCGACGCTGGCTGGTGCTGTACTTCTACCCCAGGGATGACACCCCCATTTGCACTCAGGAAGCATGCCGTTTCCGCGACGACATCGGGGTGCTGGGCGATCTCGGCGCGGCGGTGGTGGGGGTGAGTGTCGACGACACGAAATCGCATGCCGAATTCGCCCGCAAATATGAATTGCCGTTTCCCTTGCTGTCGGACCCCGACGGCAAAACGGCGGCGGCCTACGGCAGCCTGCTGAATCTGGGTGTCGCGCGCTTTGCGCGCCGCCACACCTTGATCATCGCGCCGGACGGCCGCATCGCTGCGCGCTTCGACAAGGTTGATCCGGCACGGCATGCAGAGGAGGTCGCACACTCGCTGCGGGCCCTGCAGGGTTCAGGTCGATGATGCAGGAGCCCCGCCCCCGGGGCGATGGGGTGGCGGTTGCAATGGTGCGAAAATCGCGGCGAGGGCGCCGCTCCCACAAAGGACGCCGGAATGACGTATTCGGGTTTGTTCAGTGCCTTTCAAGACGACCGGCATCGCGCTCGCGGCGGGCCTTGGCGCTCCAGATCAACACATACTGCACGCCGGACACCACGGCGATGACGAACACCGTCACGAACAGGGGCTGCAGCCAGTCGTCCAGCGCCAGCAGCCCGGCCAGCCCGCCCAGCACCAGCGCCAGCAGCGTGAATTCGGCAAACATGTGCGTCTTGCCGAGCCAGGTGGGATGAATCTCAAGGTGGCCGGCCAGCCTGCGGTAGCTCAGCGCACCCAGCACGATGACGCTGTCGCGCAGCAGGATCGCCAGCGTCACCCACAGCGGGATTGCGCCCGCCTGCGTCAGCATCACCAGCGTCACCAGGCCCAGGGCCTTGTCGGCGACGGTGTCGAGCGCGGCGCCGAACTGAGTCAGCTGTTTGAGCCAGCGCGCCAGCAGGCCGTCGATGCCATCCGACACCGCGGCGGCGAGGAACAGCCAGCAGGCCGCCTCCCAGCGCTGCTGCAGGATCAGCCAGGCCACGATCGGCACGGCGGCGACCCGCAGCAGGCTGACGACGTTCGGCAGATTGAAGACGCGTTCGCTCATATCGAGACGCTACTCAATTCAGGGGCTGCCTGGCAAGTTCGTCCCACAGTTTGTCGAGCCGTTTGACCGACACCGGATACGGCGTTTTGAGTTCCTGCGCGAATAGCGAAATGCGCAGCTCCTCCAGCTGCCAGCGGAAATCGTCCAGCGCGGCCGGGACCTCGCCCTTCACCTGCGCGCGCCGCGCCAGATACTTGTTCTGCAGCGTCAGCACGCCGGCCATGCCGCGCGAATCGCGCTGTTCGGATGCGGGCAGCTTCTCCAGCCGCTTCAGGATGCCGCGCAGGTAACGCGGCAGGTCTTTCAGGTGTGCCCACGGCGTGGCGGTGATGAAGTCAGCCGACACCAGCGCGGCCAGGTGGGTGTGCTCGTCGCGCATCGCTGCGGTGAACTGCGGCTTGGCGTTGAGACGCGCCGCCACCTGCGCGTGCAGGTCGAGAATCTCGGCCACATCGCGCAGCAGCGCCTGCTTCACCACGGCAATTCTCGGTTTGGCGCGCTCCTTCTGCGTGCCGAAGGTCTTCGCGTCACGCGGGGTGTCGTCGTCGCCGAGCAGCGCGCGTGTGGCGATGGCATCGATGAGCGCCGCGCGCAGCTGGTCGGCGCTGCCGAAGCTGCGGTATTTCAGCGCCAGCGCGGTCTCGCGCGCGAGGTCCTTGTCGAGCTGCTTGAACTGCGCGGCAAGCGCGATCCGCAGCAGGCGCACCACGCCGCGGCGGGTTTCAGCTTCTGCCACATCGGCCGTGTCGAGCAGGCGCAGGTCGACGCTCTCGCCGTTGTCGATCAGCGCCGGATAGCCCAGCAAATCGCGTCCGCCGCGCTTGAATTTCACCTGTTCCGGCAGGTCGCCGAAATTCCATTCGACGAGCCCGGTGCGCTCGAACTCGCTGTCCTCGGCGCCGCCGCCGTAGGTGATGCGGGCCGCCCCTCCGAGCTGCTGGCGAAGTGCGGCGAGATCGCGGCCGCTGGCGAGTTCCTGCCCGCTGTCGTCGATCACGCTGAGATTCATCATGAGGTGCGCCGGCAGCTCGCCCTTCCATTCGTCGGGGTGGATGTCGGTACCGGTTTTTTTGCGGATGTAGGCGGCCAGCGCTGCAGCCAACACCTGCTCGCCGGGTTTCGCTGCCGAGAGGAAGGCCGTCACCGTATCGGGCAGCGGGATCAATGGGCGGCGTTTTTCCTTGGGCAGCGACTTCAGCAGCAGGGTGAGTTTTTCGCGGATGAGACCGGGCACCAGCCAGTCGATCTGCGCCGCTTCGATGCGGTTGAGCAGGTACAGCGGCAGGTGCAGCGTCACGCCGTCGAGCGCGTGACCGGGCTCGAAACGGTACTTCAGCTTGCACGCCACGCCGTCGACCAGCATCGTCTCGGGAAACAGCGCGTGGTCGGCGCCCAGCCCCTCGCCGAGGATGTCCTCGCGCTGCAGGAACAGGATTCTCGGGTTTGCTGCTTCGGCTTCCGCACGCCATCTTTCGAACGCCGCACCGTTGTGGAGGCCTTGCGGCACGCGCGCGTCGAACACGCGGAAGATGCGCTCCTCGTCCAGCCACACGCCCGATTTCCTCGCCTTGTGTTCGAGGTCCTCGATTTCCTTGATGAGCGCGCGGTTGTGGGCGAACCACGGCGCATTCGTGTCGTATTCCCCCGCCACCAGCGCGCCGCGAATGAACAGCTCGCGTGACAGCACCGGGTCGATGGGGCCGTAGTGGATCTTGCGCCGCGGCACCAGGGTGATGCCGTACAGACTCACGCGCTCGAACGCCACCACCCGTGCGCCATCCTGCTCCCAGTGCGGTTCGATGAACATGCGCGTCAACAAATGCCGCCCCGCCGCCTCGATCCATTCCGGCCGCACCTCGGCGACGGTGCGCGCAAGCAGCCGGCCGGTGTCGGTCAGCTCGGCCGCCATGATCCACTTCGGCCCCTTCTTCGCCAGCGCCGAGCCGGGGTGGATAGCCATCCTGATGCCGCGCGCGCCCTGGTAATTGCCCTCGGCCGGCTTGGGGCGCGCCACGCCTGTTTTAGCACGGCCGTCGTCCGACTTGAAGCCGATGTTGCCGAGCAGACCAGTCAGCAGCGCCTGGTGAATGGCGTCGTAGCCGGCGTCCTTCTCGTTCTCCTTCAACCCCAGTTCGCTCACCTGCGCGTGCAGCTGGCCATGGATGTCGCGCCATTCGCGCATCCGTCGCGGCGACAGGAAATGGTCCTGCAACAGCGCCTGCAGCTGGCGGTTGGTCTTCTTGTGCCGCACCTGCTCCTCGTACCAGCGCCACAGCTTCAGCCAGCCCATGAAGTCGGAGCGTTCGTCGGCGAACAGCTTGTGCTTCTCGTCCGCCGCCTGCGCACGCTCCATCGGGCGGTCGCGCGGATCCTGCACCGACAGGGCGCTGGCGATGATCAGCACTTCGCGCACGCAGCGCTGCTGCTCGGCCGCCAAGAGCATCCGGGCGATGCGCGGGTCGAGCGGCAGTTTGGCGAGTTGGGTACCGATCTGGGTCAGCTGCCCCGCTTCGTCGAGCGCGTGCAGTTCGGCCAGCAGCTGGTAGCCGTCGGTCACCAGGCGCGCGCTCGGCGGATCGATGAAGGGGAAGCCCACCACGTCGCCCAGCCCCAGCGACTTCATGCGCAGGATGACGCCGGCCAATGACGAGCGCAGCAGTTCGGGATCGGTGAAGCGCGGACGGTTGCCGAAATCGGCCTCGTCGTACAGGCGGATGCAGACGCCGTCGGCCACCCGGCCGCAGCGCCCGGCGCGCTGGTTGGCCGAGGCCTGCGACACCTTTTCGATCAAGAGCTGCTCGACCTTGTTCCTCGCCGAATAGCGCTTCACCCGTGCGGTACCGGGGTCGATCACATAGCGGATGCCCGGCCCGGTGAGCGAGGTTTCCGCCACGTTGGTCGCCAGCACGATGCGCCGCAGGGCGCTGGTCGGCTTGAAGATCGCGTCCTGTTCGGCCACCGACAGGCGGGAGAACAGCGGCAGGATTTCGGTGCCGGGCGGATGGTGTTTTCTGAGCGCCTCGGCGGTGTCGCGGATTTCCCGCTCGCCCGGCAGGAACACCAGGATGTCGCCGGGGCCCACGCGCGCCAGTTCGTCGGTGGCATCCAGAATGGCCGCGATGAGGTCGGGGGCATCCTTGTCCTTTTTCTCGCGCTCGCTCTTGGCCGGAGTGGCGAGCGCTTCTCGCTCGCTGCGTTCAATAGGCCGCCAGCGGATTTCCACCGGATAGGTGCGCCCCGACACCTCGATCACCGGCGCGTCGTTGAAGTGCTTCGAGAAGCGCTCGGCGTCGATGGTGGCGGAGGTGATGACCACGCGCAGGTCGCTGCGCTTTTCCACCAGCGTCTTCAGATAGCCAAGCAGGAAATCGATGTTGAGGCTGCGCTCGTGCGCCTCGTCGATGATGATCGTGTCGTAGCGGGAGAGCAGCGGATCGCCCTGGCTCTCGGCCAGGAGGATGCCGTCGGTCATCACCTTGATCGCGGTGTCGTGGCGCACGGTGTCGGTGAAGCGCACCTTGTAGCCGACGATTCCGCCCAGCTCGCCGCCGAGTTCCTGCGCGATGCGCGCCGCCACCGAGCGCGCGGCGATGCGGCGCGGCTGGGTGCAACCGATCAGCTTGCCGGGACGAACGCCGGCTTCCAGGCACATCTTGGGAATCTGCGTGGTCTTGCCCGAGCCGGTCTCGCCGCACAGGATCAGCACGCGGTTGGCCTGCAGCGCGGAAAGGATGTCGTCGCGGCGCGCGGAAACCGGCAGGTCGGGATAGGCGATATGCAAGGTGCTACTTGTTCTGGATGTATTTGACGTCATCAAAAGTTTCAAGCCAGGCCGGCCGATACACCGCCATCACGGTGATCGCCATGCCGGTGGAAAACGCCTCGGCCCAGCTGATCAGCAGGGTGGCGTACGGCGTGTAGTGCGTGAGCAGATAATCGAGCGAATACGCGCCGGATAGGGTCATCAGCGCGGTGGTGGCGAGGCCGATCGCCGCCACCGAGAGCGCCGCACCAAAAAAGCCGTTGCCGAGCACATACACGAAGAAATGGTTAGGCAATCGGCGATCCAGCAGACGAAACACGCTCCAGCTCACCGCCGCCGGCAGCGCCGCCACCAGCAGCGCATCGAAGCCCAGCGCGTTCCAATTGCCGCGCCCGAACGCCGCGTTCGCCAACAGGATCAGCACGCCGGCAAAAGTGGCGTGCCAGAAGCCGAACATCAGCGTCAGCGCCGCCATCCCGTACAGATGAAACGTCAGCCCCGGCTTGATGCCGGTGCGTATCTGCCACAGCACCATCACCGCCACAGTGGCGGCGAGGAACAGGTTCAGCTTCGAGGGTTCGGCAAGGCGGCGCCAGTCGCCCGACATCAGCCAGCGCCAGGCCAGAACCGCCAGGCCCAGCCAGCCGATCAGATAAAAGGATTCGGGCAACAGTGATGCGGACAGGCCCGGCGCGGTAAAATTCATGCGCGGATTTTACGCGATGCGCCGGTCCGCACCCTTAATCGAGTTACTTCGAGCCCACGCCATGTCCGCACCCAAATCCCCCAACGCCCCGCTCAGAGACGACGAGATCGATGAACTGGCCAACCTGGTCGACCTGATCGACGAGCGCACCGACGTGCCGGTCTCGCTGGAAGGCCTCGACGGCTTCATTACCGCGCTGGTCTGCAGCCCGCGCGCCATTCCGCCCGAGGAATATTTCCCGGTACTGTTCGACCGCGCCGACGGCCTGGCCACGGTGTTCGAGGACGCGGCCGATGAGGCGCGCTTTCTGGCGCTGTTCGAGCGCCGCCGCAACGAGATCGCCCGCGCGCTCGCCGCGCCGATTGAAAACATCGCCGATCCCAGGGCGCTGTCGCCGCTGGTCATGGACTGGAACGGCCTTTTGGCCGAACTGCCGCCGGCCGAGGCCCGCCGCCTGAAGGACGCCGGCATCCCGCCCTATGCCCAGCTGTGGGCCGGCGGTTTTCTATTGGCGGTGGAGCACTGGGAAGACGACTGGGAACTCCCCGCAGGCAGCAAGGACGAAGCCTTCGTCGACGAAGCGCTCGATCCTTTCTATGTGCTGGCCGCACCGCTCGACGAACTCAGCCCCGAAGAGTGCGCCATCCGCCGCGAAGACCATCTCGCCCTGGTGCTCTGGGGGGCCTACGAACTGCGCGAATTCTGGCTCGACCGCGGCCAGGGACCGCGCCCCTGACCCCTGACCCCTGACCCCTGACCCCTGACCCTGACCCCTGGAATGAAACTCGTCCTCTTCGATCTCGACAACACCCTGCTCGCCGGCGACTCCGACTATGAATGGGGGCAGTTCCTCATCGCCAAGGGCGCGGTCGACGGCCCCCATTACGAAGCCAAGAACCGCGCCTTCTACGAGGACTACAAGGCCGGGGAGCTCGACATCTACGCCTTCCTCGCGTTTGCCCTGCGCCCGCTCGCCACCCACACGCGCGAACAGCTCGACGCCTGGCGCGCCGAATACGTGGAAACGCGCGTCAAGCCGATGATCACCCAGGCCGCGCGCGACCTCGTCAACAAACACCTCAACACAGCCGATCTGGTCGCCGTTATCACCGCCACCAACAGCTTCGTCACCGGCCCGATCGCGAAGGAATTCGGCATCCCGCACCTGATCGCCACCGACCCCGAGGAAGTCGGCGGCCGCTTCACCGGCGAGGTCGCCGGCACCCCGTGCTTCCGCGAAGGCAAGGTCGTGCGCATCGAACATTTCCTCGAAGCCCACGGCACCCGGCTCGACTGCCTCGACACCAGCTGGTTCTACAGCGACTCGCACAACGACCTGCCGCTGCTGGAAAAGGTCCACCACCCGGTCGCCGTCGATCCCGACCCCACCCTGCGCGCCCATGCCGAGGCCCGTGGCTGGCCGGTGATTTCCTTGCGTCGTTAATCCTTACGTCATTTACATTGCAGATAATGCAGATTGCTGCTACGGATCGATCGCCCATGTCCACACCCACCACCCTTGCCGAAAGCGTCGCCAAGCAACGCGAAGCGCTGGCCAATCTGCTGCGCGAACCGCTGGCGCTGGCTGCCGAGGCGTGCAGCCGGGCGTGGCCGAGCCGGGCCGGGCTCAACGCCGCGCTGATCCATGCGCTGACCACCCTGCCCACCTGCAAGTACCTGTATGCGCTGGACACCCGCGCGATCCAGCTCTCCGACAACATCAGCCATGAGGGCCTGATCGAGATCGACTACGGGCGCGACCGCTCCAACCGACCCTACATGAACGAGGCCGTGCCCAACCAGGGCTTCCTGCTGACCCAGGCCTACATCAGCCTGCGCGCCAAGCGGCCGTCGCTTACCGCGATCCAGATCGTGCGCGACGACGACGGCAAGGCGCTCGGCTTTGTCGGTGCCGATTTCGACCTGCGCGACCTGCCGATCACCGGCAAGCTGTACGACGAGCCCACCTACTGGCGGCAGATCAAGGGCGACCCGGCGATCCGCAGCGCGGTGTTCCACCAGACCCGCAGCGACAGCCAGATGGACCTGAATCTCGACACCGTGCTGGGCGTGATCGAAGAGTTGATGACCGACCGCGGCATCTTCCACGGCAAGCTACATTTTTCCAGCAGCCGCGCCACCATCTGGCTGGTCGACGATCCCTATCGCTACCGGCTGCTCGATATCGACGCGCTGACCCACCCCGACACCTGCCTGATCTACCCGTGTCACCCCTATCCTGCCGATGCCGTGGTGCCGCGCGACAAGATCCGACCGGTGCTCGACGGCCTGCGCGCGCTGCGCTTCATGGACGAGACCTTCTACCTGCGCGCCGGGTCGCTCAACATCTTCAACGGCATGGTCGGACTCACCTTCTCGTGCGACGGCTCGCACTACCTGCCGTGGGACGAATTCCTCAGCAAGGGCTACGACTTCTGGGCCAGCGGCAAGTCGCTCGGCTGAAGCGCGCAAACCAGCACCGCACCATGAAAACCGACACGCCGCCCCCTTCTGGAAATGCAGTCGTGTCACCCCCAAACACAGACGAAACCCGGTGCGAATTCATTGCACGTGGCCTGCTCGCGCGCGACGCAGCACAAGTGTCCGGCGCCTTCGTATCTGCTGAAGCCATGCTGACGCGACTGGACGATTCCCTGACTCGCCCCCGACAAAATGCGCATCGTCGGCCACCTTCCGACAAGTCATAGACTTGCAAGCGCCCTTCGCATAACGCACACTCGATCCCACAAGTAGCACAACCGGCAAGAACAATGAGTCAACATGCGAACCGGCCCACTTGAGCAAATTCGACGAACTCTATCGCCTGCACCGCCTGCTTGACGGGCGGCGCACGGGTCTCCCCCGCGCCGCGCTCATCGGCGAGCACGGCTTTTCGCGTTCCACCCTCACCCGCCTGATCGCCGACCTGCGCGACCGCCTCGGCGCCCCGCTCATCCACGACCCTGAACGCGGCGGTTATCGCTACGACACCGCCGACGGCCATCATCATCTACCCGGTTTGTGGTTCACCGCCGAAGAACTGTTCGCCCTCGTCACCCTCAACCAGTTGTTGCAAAACCTTCAGCCCGGCCTGCTGAACGACCACCTGCGCCCGCTGCAAAACCGCCTGCACCAGCTGCTCGGCGCCGCACACCTCGGCGCAGGCGAGGCCCCCGCACGCATCCGCATCCTCGCCATGGCCTCGCGCGCCAAAGACCCGCACCACTTTCAAACCATCGCCGGCGCCGTCCTGCAACGCAAACGCCTCGTCATCGACTATTACAACCGCGACCGCGACGAAACCAGTCACCGCACCGTCTCCCCCCAGCGCCTCGCCCACTACCGCGACAACTGGTACCTCGACGCCTGGTGCCACCACAAAAAAGCCCTGCGCATCTTTGCCGTCGAATCCATCCGCCACGCAGACGCCCTGAACAAACCCGCCAAAGCCATCCCGGATACCACCCTCGACAAGGAACTCGGCAGCGCCTATGGCATCTTCGCCGGCAAGCCCACCGCCACAGCCGTTCTGCGCTTCACCGCCCACCGCGCCCGCTGGGTCGCCAATGAAACCTGGCACCCGCAGCAAAAAAGCCGCTGGCTGGACGATGGCCGCTATGAACTGAGCGTCCCCTATTCCAACGATAAGGAGCTCGTCATGGACATCCTCAAATACGGCGCGGATGTGGAAGTCATCGCCCCGGAAACACTGAAAGAGACCATAAAAAATCAGCTCGATGAGGCCAGAGGCCAATATGAATAAGGGTTTGTGGCAGGCTCATGTTTTGAGCCTTGGCGGGTGTAAAGTGCTGGCATGAATTCAGTAGCAAGGGAGAGCGGCATGAGCATGTACGACACGTTTTACCTGTGCGACAAGGGTCGCACCCTCGCCGTCCAGAGCAAAGCGTTCGTTAAAGCACTGAACGAATACCGCCTCGGCGATTTTGTGCTTTTCGACCAACCCACGCCGCTTGGCATCACGGCCTACATCGAAGACTTTAACGAAAACAACAGCGATGCAAGCTGCCCGGTGGAATGGGCGGTACTGCTTTTGGTCGATGGTTGTTTTCTGGACAGCTACGTCGCCCCCAGCCAGAGTGAAGCACAACAGGCCGCTGACGCCATGGCCAAATTATGGACGGTGCCGGAGCGTCAACTCGAAGCCTTCAAGCTTCATGCTCGCGATCATTACGACGCGCGTTGCAAACAGCACCAGGCCTTGGGGCTCGTCTTCCGCCTACTGCGGGATTACGACGCATGGCAACAGAAAAAAACGGACGGAACCCAAACTGGGTTTGGTTTTATGCAGCACGACTTCGATAAAGAAGACTGGGATTTCGCGCTCGCTCGACGGCTGGCTGAGATTCCCGAGTACGCAACATTGATGCCCACGAAATATCGAGTCGCCTTGATACTGGAAGATGGACAGGGGCTAGGCAAGGGTGGTGAGTAAAAATGGACGCTGAGAGTCTCACCTTCAAAGTAGAAACCAAAGGCAGGGCGGACAAGCCTGTATTCATCGCCCACCACCGTGAATCGGATGATGCCACGCAATCGCTCGCGACCCATTTATGTAACGTGGCAATGCTGGCGAACGCATTTGCAGGAAAAGTTGGCTTGGATAAACAAGGGGAGTTGATCGGCCTGCTCCACGATTTGGGAAAATTCAGCGCAGCGTTTCAGGCCTACATCAAGTCCGCCGTCGGCCTACTCAACCAGGATGAGGACGAAGAATTCGTCGATGCAGCCGGGCTGAAGGGCAAGATCGACCACTCCACCGCCGGCGCCCAATTGGTGTGGCGGGAACTCTCCAAACACGGGCAGCTTGGACAGATCGTCGGACAAATTCTCTCCCTTTGCATCGCCTCCCACCATTCCGGGCTGATCGACTGCCTGTCTTCCGATACGAACAGCCTTGGCGAAGACGTGTTCGGCAGGCGCATGAACAAGGCCGATGACCGTAGTCACTTCAATGAAGCACTTGGCAAGGCCGACGAGGTTATCCTTGCCCGCGCTCGCGAACTCACCAGTCAGCCGGAAATGCTCAAGGCCATGCAAGCAGTGATTTCCGGGATCGTGCGTGCCGCACCGGGAAAAGATGGTAAGAGCACTGTAGCGCAGCAGCAGATCGGACTACTGGTGCGCTTTCTGTTCAGTTGCCTCATTGATGCCGACCGTATCGACAGCGCCGATTTTGAGAACCCCAAGGGGAAGAAGCTCAGGGCGAATGGCGGGTACGCTGCATGGGATGTTTTGATCGACCGTCTGGAAAATCACCTCGAAACCCTTCAACCCCGCCACCCTATCGATGAGCTTCGGCAAGACATTTCTCGCCATTGCTTGGAAGGCGCGTCGCGCGGCAAAGGCGTCTACACCCTGACAGTGCCCACTGGCGGTGGCAAAACTCTAGCCAGCCTGCGATTTGCATTGCATCACGCGAACAAGAAAACGAAAGGCGCGAAAATGGATCGGGTGATCTACGTCATTCCGTTCACATCCATCATCGACCAGAACGCCGACGTAGTGCGAAAAATCCTTGAGCCGGATGGCGTAGAGCCGAGCAGCGTGGTTCTCGAACACCATTCCAATCTCACCCCGGAGGAACAAAGCTGGCGCGGAAAAATCCTGGCTGAGAACTGGGATGCGCCCGTCATCTACACCACCAGCGTCCAGTTTTTGGAAGCTCTGTTCGGCGCGGGCACCCGAGGCGCACGGCGGATGCACCAGTTGGCCAACGCGGTGCTTATCTTCGACGAAATTCAAACCCTACCCCTCAACTGCGTTCACCTTTTCAACAACGCAATGAATTTTCTGGTCGAGCAGTGCGGCAGCACCGTCGTCCTGTGCACCGCCACCCAGCCGCTGCTAGACAAGGTCGATGCAAACAAAGGAGCCATTCGCATCCCCGATGGCAACGAACTCATGCCGGATGTGAAAAAATTGTTTGATGACCTGAAGCGCGTTGACGTCAAGAACCGCCGCAAGCCGGGTGGCTGGGCGATGGATGAGATTGCCTTGCTCGCGCGCGAGGAAACCGCGAGAGCCAACAGCTGCCTGGTCATCGTTAATACCAAGAACGCGGCGCAAACAATCTATCGCATGTGCAAGGAGCAAGACGGAATCCCGGTTTACCACTTGAGCACTAATATGTGCCCGGCGCATCGCAAGTCAATATTGGCCGAGGTACGGGAACGACTGGAAAGACAAGAACCGACTTTATGCATCAGCACCCAACTGATTGAGGCAGGTGTGGACGTGGATTTTGGTGCGGTCATCCGTTTTACCGCCGGGCTGGATTCCATCGCCCAAGCGGCGGGGCGCTGCAACCGAAATGGCATCCGTGAAATTGGGTTTGTCCATGTAGTCAATCCGCAAGATGAAAGCTTGGGCATGTTGCCTGACATCAGCATCGGCCGCGACAAAGCTGAGCGCGTGCTGGACGACTACGAGGAAAATCCAGACAAGTTCGGGAACAACCGCATTGGGCCGGAAGCGATGGCGTGGTATTACCAGAACTACTTTTTCGCCCGTGCCAGTGATATGGATTACCCGGTTTCCGACAGAACGCTAGGGCACGATGACACCTTGCTCAATCTGCTTTCGGTCAACTCACAAGCCACAGCCGAATATGGCAGAACAAAGGGACAGGCACCCAACATCTACCTGCGCCAATCCTTCATGGCTGCCGCCAAGGCATTCAAGGCGATTGACTCACCAACACGCGGGATCATCGTCCCGCATGGAGAGGCGGGGCGGGCCATCATCACGGCACTTTGCGCAGCCTACATGCCTGATAAAGAATTCGACCTGCTGCGCCGGGCGCAACAATTCAGCGTCAACGTATTTCCGCAAACTCTGGAACGGCTCACCAAGGCCGGTGCGGTGCAAGAAATCCTGGCGGGGACGGGCATACTGTTCCTGGCCGACTCACGCTACTACAGCCCCGAGTTCGGCTTGAGCGAAACACCGGATGGAAAAATGGAGGTTCTCTGTGGCTGAAAGAAACAGCATTGAATTCAAAGTCTCGGCACGCCATGCCCTGTTCACCGATCCACTCACCAAGATCGGTGGCGAGAAGTACTCGTACCACATCCCCACCTACGAAGCGCTCAAGGGCATCGCCAAGTCCATCTACTGGAAGCCCACCTTCATTTGGGTCATTGATGAGGTGCGCGTGATGAAGCGTATCCGCACCCAGACCAAAGGCACCAAGCCACTGGAATTCGGTGGCGGTAATACCTTGGCCATATACACCTTCCTGGCCGATGTGGAATACCAGGTACGCGCCCATTTTGAATGGAACACGCATCGGCCTGAGTTGGAAGACGACCGGATCGAAGGCAAACACTACGCCGTCGCCCAGCGCATGCTGGAACGGGGCGGTCGGCAGGACATCTTTCTGGGGACGCGAGATTGTCAGGGCTATGCCGAACCTTGTGAGTTCGGCTCAGGTGACGGCGACTACGACGGCGCAGGAGAGCTCGCCTTCAGCCTGATGTTCCACGGCTTCGACTACCCTGACGAAACCGGCTTGAAAGAACTGCATGCCCGTTTCTGGCGACCCACCATGACCGATGGTCATATCCGATTCATCCGCCCAGAGGATTGCACCATCCGCAAGTTCGTTCGGGGCATGGGCGCAAAGAAATTCGGCAAGGGCAACCTGCGCAGCGTCGAAAACGAAATAGCAGAATTGGAGTGCTGACATGAGCTGGGTTCAGAAACTCCATGAAACCTATGAACAGTGCAAGGGACGGGAACCGCTTGGCGCAGAACGACTGATGCCGATAAGCCATACACCGCAACAAACACATATCGAAATCACGCTTGATGCCGATGGCAATTTTAAGGGTGCCAGAATTGTTCAGAAAGAAGAGACAGTAATTCCTGCCACTGAAAAATCGGCGGGCAGAACAGGTAAAACCCCGCCACCTCATCCCCTGTGTGACAAAGTGCAATACTGCGCCGCTGATTACCCAGAACATGGCGGTGGAAAGCCTTCGTTTTTCAAGGAATACGAGGCGCAACTTAGCAGGTGGTGCGAATCCGAATTCAGCCATCCCAAGGCCAAGGCGGTGCTTGCATATATCCGCAAGGGCTGCGTGGTGGCTGATCTGGTCAAGGAAAAAATCCTTCGCGTCGATTCCGAGGGAAAGTTGTTGACCCGCTGGACAGGAGGAGACCAAGCCCCCGACCTCTTTCGTTTACTGACCGCAAAGGCTGGCGAGCGTGACCAAGGAGATGCCTTCATCCGCTGGCATGTCCGGGAAGCCAACAACCCGTGCACCGCCGTTTGGGAAGACCCTTCCTTGCAGGAAGCCTGGGCAAAGTTTGATGCCAGCACGAAACAGTTGATGGGCGTATGCATGGTCACTGGCGATGACAAGGCCGCGCTCACCATGAGCCACCCCAAGCGAATCAGACATGCCGGGGATGGTGCCAAATTGATCAGCGCTAATGACGCCTCAGGCTATACGTTCCGAGGCCGATTCACGGACGATACCGGCCAGCAGGCATGTGGCGTCAGTTACGAAGTAACCCAAAAGGCACACAACGCTTTGCGCTGGCTCATTCACCGTCAGGCCTATCGAAACGAAGAGCAGGTAATCGTCACTTGGGCCGTTGCAGGCAAGCCAGTACCCGATCCGTTCAAGGACTCGCTCTCGCTCTTTCTTGGCAGCGAAGAAGCCGCCCAAGGGGCGACGGAAAACGTACTCCCTGTCGCTGGCGATACCGGTCAAGCATTCGCACTACGGCTGAAAAAAGCGATTGCCGGCTATCGCGCAAAGATCGACCCCACTGAGGACATTGTCGTCATGGGGCTGGATTCGGCCACGCCTGGGCGCATGGCCATCACCTTCTATCGCGAACTGAAGGGCTCGGAATTTCTGGACCGACTTCAGGCCTGGCATGAGAAACACGCCTGGCCGCAAAACTTCGGCAAGCAATCCAAATTTGTCGGCACGCCAGCACCGCGAGACATCGCCGAAGCCGCCTTCGGTCGTCGCCTCGACGACAAATTGCGCAAGACCACGGTGGAACGGCTTCTGCCCTGCATTGTCGATGGTCGCCCGCTGCCTCGTGATCTTGTCGATTCAGTCATACGCAGAACCTGTAACCGGGTGGGTTTGAACCACTGGGAGTGGGAGAAAAACCTAGGCATCGCCTGCGCCCTGTTCAAGGGATTTTTCAATGAAAGGGAGTATCAAATGACACTGGAAACAGACCGGACATCCCGGGATTACCTGTATGGCCGCCTCCTAGCCATTGCTGAACATATTGAAGGTAGGGCGCTGTATGTCGGCGGCGAAACACGCGACACCACCGCCACCAAACTGATGCAGCGCTTCGCTGACCGCCCGGCAAGTACCTGGCGCACTATCGAACTTGCCCTCACGCCCTCCAAGTCACGCCTACGCGCCAAACGCCCCGGCCCTTTGTATGAAATGGAAAAGCTGCATGACGAAGTCGTTTCTAGGTTTGTCGGGGAGGACTTCCTTGACGATCGAAAACTCTCTGGCGAATTCCTGCTTGGCTACCACTGTCAGCGGCAGGCCTTGAACCCACCCAAGGCTGATACCGCCGCCAGCGACGAAAAAATACCTGCCGAATAAACCAATCCAAGGAGCCAAACATGACCACTCTGCAAAACAAAATCGACTTCGCCGTCATCCTCCGCGTCAAGAACGCCAATCCCAATGGCGACCCACTCAATGGCAACCGTCCGCGCACTGACTATTCAAACTTCGGGGAAATGACGGATGTTTCGATTAAGCGGAAGATTCGGGATCGGTTGCTGGAACGCTGGGTAGCCGATGGCAAAAACGACGACGGAAATATGATCTTCGTTCAGTCGGATGATCGAAAAGCAGATGAGGCAAAAAGCCTGCGCGCACGCGCCGAAGCTGTTTTGGGTAACAAACTGGGGTCTGACGAGACCGTCAAGCTCGCCTGCGAGAAGTGGTTTGACGTGCGTGCCTTTGGTCAGTTGTTTGCGCTGAAGAGCAACAAGAAAGCCGGAAAGAAAAAGGAAGATGGCAGCGACGATGAAAGCGACACCGGAGTATCCATCGGCATTCGCGGCCCGGTCACCGTCCAATCCGCCTTCAGCGTCGAGCCTATCGACATCACCAGTACCCAAATTACCAAAAGTGTCAGCGGCGAAGGCGACGGCACCAAGCGCGGCTCCGACACTATGGGCATGAAGCACCGCGTCGATCAGGGTGTATATGTGTTCTTCGGTAGCATGAACCCGCAGCTTGCCGAAAGAACCAGCTTCTCAGACGCCGATGCCGATGCCATCAAGCAGGTACTCCCCAAGTTGCTCGAAAACGACGAGTCATCTGCGCGCCCAGCGGGTAGCATGGAAGTGTTGAAAGTCATCTGGTGGAAACACCACTGCAAATCGGGTCAGTATTCTTCGGCCAAAGTGCATCGGACATTAACCGTGAATCCTGATGGCAGCTACACGCTTGCCAGCCTGGAAAGCTTGGTTCCTGAAGAAATCAATGGGTTCTAAATATCAGAATCGCTTACTACCGCCCACCCCATATCCCGAGCGGCAGTTCGGGTGGGCAATGGCGATTCAAGATGCCGATCTGCCCGCAGGAGTGACGCTTCTGCGTAAGTCGTGTTGAAAAACCCGACTCAAGGCTGATATTTTTGCCGGCGAGATAGGCGATACTTGAAATTATCTTTGTTATTGGAGGAGCGCATCCATGAGCGAAATCCATTTCATCGTTGAAGAAGCGCCTGAAGGCGGGTATGTCGCACGTGCTGTCGGTGTGGATATTGTGACCGAGGCCGACGACCTGCCCAGCCTGCACGCCCAGGTACGCGATGCAGTGCATTGTCACTTTGACGAAGGAAAATTGCCCGGCCTGATCCGCCTGCATATCACCCGAGAAGAAGTACTGGCAGCATGAGGATGCCGCGTGATCTGTCCGGGGCGGATCTGGTCAAACGCCTTGGGCGGTTTGGGTACAGTGTCTCACGCCAGACGGGCAGTCATATGCGGCTGACCAGCACCACCCATGGCGAGCATCACGTCACCATTCCCAATCACGACCCGCTCAGGCTGGGTACGCTTGCCGCCATTCTGGCTGGCGTAGCCGCGCATCACGGCCTCACTCGGGATGATCTCATCCAACGTTTGTTTGAGTGAGTGGGGAACACCACAACTGATCAAGAAAGCCAAGTCACAGCCGCCGCCCGGCCCAATGCTCCGGGCGGCGGCTGTGGCGGGCCACGGCGATCACACGGATTTGATCATGTTGCAGACGACAAATCAGGGAAGAAGGGAAACCTTGCAGTGGCAGCATCCGGGTCTTGAAAGCGCCCAATTCGCCAACCCCGGAAAATTGCGACAACTAGTGCCAGTGCTTGGTCGAGTTCGTTGGCGAAATTGTCTGCGGCCGCCAATGCATTTTCGTTGATGTGCCAGCCAACGGCGGCGCTGGCGTCTGCCTGGGCCTCGTGACTGAGGCTAACCCGCATTGACTTTGGCTGTACCGATTTTTTGGGCGATGGCCTCGGGCGTGTCTTCCGGTATGCCTTCCAGGCTCACAATCAGGCGGTGGATCAGTTCGCCGCGCTCTTGCGATGAGAGCTGCAATGCCTGATCTTCAATCTCTTTCAATAACGCTGCCATGACACGCTCCAGAAATGACTTCTTATTGAAATGGTAGCACTCGCATCATGGCCGAAACAGACCCGATTCCCCTCTCCGCGCTTCAGCACTGGGCGTATTGCCCGCGCCAGTGCGGACTGATTCATCTGGAGCAGGCGTTCGCCGACAACATCCACACCGCGCGGGGGCAGGCGGTGCATCATCTGGTCGACACACCGGGCTACGAGATCAAGTCCGGCGTGCGGATGGAACGCGCGCTGCCCTTGTGGAGTGACCGGCTCAATCTGATTGGCAAGGCCGACCTGGTCGAATTTCACCCGGATGGCACGGTGTTCCCAGTGGAGTTCAAGCACGGCGCCAAGCGGCAAAAGCTGCACGACGACCTCCAGCTTGTCGCCCAGGCCATGTGTCTGGAAGGCATGCTTGGCCGCCCTGTGCCCAAAGGGGCGATCTTTCACGCCAGCAGTCATCGTCGACGCGAGGTCGCGATCACGCCTGAGCTGCGGCGGCTGGTGATCGAAACCACCGAGGATATCCGCGCGATGCTTGTCTCCGGCAGGCTGCCGCCGCCGGTGAACGATTCACGCTGTAAGGAATGTTCGCTGAAGGATATTTGCCAGCCCGAGGCCATTGCCGACCGCTCCCGGCAACGGCAACAAAAACGCGATCTGTTCAACCCTGGGGAATAAGTTGCATACCATCCAGAACACCCTCTACGTCATGACTCCCCAGGCCTATGCCCACCTGGAAAACGCCACTGTTCGGATCGACGTCGAACGCGAAAAGAAGCTTCAGGTACCACTGCACCATGTTGGCGGTCTGGTCTGTTTTGGCAACGTCATGGTCTCGCCCGCGCTCATGCACCGTCTGGCTGATGAGGGAAAATCGCTGGTGCTGCTGGATGACCATGGCCGCTTCAAGGCGCGGCTCGAAGGCCCGGTATCTGGCAACATTCTCTTGCGCCAAGCTCAGTACCGACAGGCAAGCGACGCAGCTTTCACGCTCGAACTCGCCCGCACTGTGGTCGCAGGCAAACTCAAAAACAGCCGCAGCGTATTACAACGTGGCGCGCGCGAAGCAGCAGATGAAACCGAAGCAGCCCAGCTCACCCGCACAACTGACAATCTCGCTGCCTCGCTGCGCGCCGCCGCCGTTGCGGCCACGCTGGACGAGCTTCGCGGCGTCGAAGGCGAAGCCGCGCGCGGCTACTTCGCCGCCCTCAACTTCGTCATCAAACCCGCCATGCGTGAGCACTTCCAGCTCGACGGGCGCACCCGCCGTCCGCCGCTGGACCGCTTCAACGCACTAATTTCCTTTCTCTACGCCATGCTCATGAACGACTGCCGTTCCGCGCTGGAAGCCGTCGGCCTCGATCCTCAGCTCGGTTTTCTGCACACCGTGCGTCCCGGCCGCGCTGCGCTCGCGCTGGATTTGCAGGAGGAATTCCGCGCCGTGCTCTGCGATCGCCTGGCGCTCACCCTTATCAATCGCGGCCAGGTTGGATCGGCCGACTTCGATCAGCGCGAAGGCGGCGCGGTCATGCTGAACGATAAAGGCCGCCGCACCGTCGTCACCGCCTGGCAGGAACGCAAACAGGAGGGGATTACCCATCCGCTGACAGAAACAAAACTGCCCCTCGCCCTGCTGCCCTTCATTCAGGCACGCTTCATCGCCCGCACCCTGCGCGGCGAAATGGAAAGCTACCTGCCCTATCTGGCCAAATAAGCCATGCTTATCATCATCACCTACGATGTTTCCACCGAAACCGCCGCCGGTCGCAAACGGCTGCGCCGCGTTGCAAAGGCCTGCGAACGCATTGGCCAGCGCGTACAAAAATCCGTCTTCGAATGCCGGGTTGATGACATGCAGTTCGAACAGCTTGAACGTGAGCTACTGGCCGAAATCGATCCTGAGCACGACAACCTGCGTTTTTACCGCATCACCGAACCGACCGAACTACGCGTTAAGGAATACGGTGTCTTTCGCGCCGTCGATTTCGACGGCCCCCTCGTCATATGAAGCGCGAACATCTATCAACAGTAAAAAGCCAGCGGGTTCGCGCGCGCAACAAGTCCTTGTTCTTTAACAATTTGGCAAATAGTTCCGTTCCAACACACACCGTTTGGATTGCCGCGAATGTCAGGTTCGCGCAAACTTACCGTGCTTCGCAAAATAATCAACCGATTGCATGAGCGGGGCATCGCCCGGCCTCACGGCCGGGCGCGGATTGAAACAGTACACTGGAGATCCGCTAACAAATGGTAGTGGGTGCATCGCCCGGCCTCACGGCCGGGCGCGGATTGAAACTCAAGGTAACTCACCTCAACCAGCGTGGTGTCGTAATGCATCGCCCGGCCTCACGGCCGGGCGCGGATTGAAACCCCCTCTCCACGATTGCGCCCGGCCTGGTAGCCGGGCATCGCCCGGCCTCACGGCCGGGCGCGGATTGAAACTTCCGTGTAGTATTCTATAAGTAGTTGAATATAAAGCATCGCCCGGCCTCACGGCCGGGCGCGGATTGAAACACCGCGATGACGGGCCAGCGATCGAGCGGTTAGAGCATCGCCCGGCCTCACGGCCGGGCGCGGATTTAAACGAGTTCTTGGGCGAGGCGCATGCAATGCGCTTTAGCATCGCCCGGCCTCACGGCCGGGCGCGGATTGAAACGATCGTGATTCCGCGCCGTTCCGCGGGCTGTGCGAGCATCGCCCGGCCTCACGGCCGGGCGCGGATTGAAACGCATTACCCGCTATATCCACCCGCAGGGTGGCCGGTGCATCGCCCGGCCTCACGGCCGGGCGCGGATTGAAACAACGTATGCGCTAACCTTGGCCGGTCCGTAGCAGTGCATCGCCCGGCCTCACGGCCGGGCGCGGATTGAAACAGTTCGAGCTTGCCGCTGCGTTCGACGTTCAGGGCAGCATCGCCCGGCCTCACGGCCGGGCGCGGATTGAAACCTCGCGCGCTCCGGTAGAGTCGCCGGACAGCCTGGCATCGCCCGGCCTCACGGCCGGGCGCGGAATGAAACCACTGCTCATCCCACGTAGCAGCCCATGCAGCAGTCGCATCGCCCGGCCTCACGGCCGGGCGCGGATTGAAACAGTGGTCACGAATGCCGCAGGCGTCTCGCTCATGTGCATCGCCCGGCCTCACGGCCGGGCGCGGATTGAAACCGAATATCGCCCCAGATGGTATTAAAATCCTCTTGCATCGCCCGGCCTCACGGCCGGGCGCGGATTGAAACAAATACACCGACTGCAAGCCATTTGCCAGCCCGGCGCATCGCCCGGCCTCACGGCCGGGCGCGGATTGAAACTCACATGGCGTGCTTGACTGCTATGCGTTCATCCGTGCATCGCCCGGCCTCACGGCCGGGCGCGGATTGAAACTTTGCAAATCTCGATCAGCAACTCATCAGCGCGTTGGCATCGCCCGGCCTCACGGCCGGGCGCGGATTGAAACAACAAACGCAC
>CAMTWC010000019.1:0-14176 GCA_947085345.1 uncultured Gammaproteobacteria bacterium
GCAAGATCAAGGTCGATCCGTCTCTCAACGACGACCTGGTCGTCACCTATCACGACTCATGCAACGTGGCGCGCGCCTCGCGCATGGGCACCGAACCGGGTGGCCAGTTCACCATTCCGCGCGAACTGATCAAGTCGGTGGTGAACAATTTCCACAACATGGCGGACGACACCATCTACGAGTCCACCTTCTGCTGCGGCGGCGGCGGCGGCCTGCTGACCGATGACCTGATGGAAGTCCGCGTCAAGGGCGCGCTGCCACGTGTCACGGCACTGAACAATGTGGTCAAGGAACATCAGGTCAATTTCATGGCCACCATCTGTGCCATCTGCAAGGCGCAGTTCACCAAGGTTTTGCCCAAGTATGGCTTCGACATGAGCATGGTAGGCGGGGTACATCAATTGGTCAGCAAGGCGATCAAACTGGACTGAGCCCGGTCCGGCAGATTGCGATTTATCTATCTTTAGTTACATAGGCGTTAGGAGAACCAACATGGCTGTCACGACGAACAAAGCAAAAACCGAAGGCGTTACATGGCGTCGTTATAAGGATGGCGAGTCGGAGGCTGACTTCCGTTCCGCCCAGGACAGGATTTTCCAGTCGAGCTGGACGCACAAGTGCCCGGAGTACATGCTCTCCACGCCGCCCTGCCAGGGCTCCTGCCCGGCCGGTGAAGACATCCGTGGCTACCTCAACATCGTGCGTGGCATCGAGAAGCCGCCCGCAGGCGTGACCTGGCAGGAATACGCATTCCGCCGCATTACTGAAGCCAACCCGTTCCCCGGCGTGATGGGCCGCGTCTGCCCCGCACCATGCGAATCCGGCTGCAACCGCAACATGGTCGAGGATCACGTCGGCATCAACGCGGTCGAGCACTTCGTGGGCGACTGGGGCATTGAAAACAACATGACCTACACCTCCACGGCAGCCGAAACCGGCAAGAAAGTGGCCGTGATCGGTGCCGGCCCCGCCGGCCTCGCTGCCGCCTACCAGCTGCGTCTGCGCGGCCACGGCGTGACCATTTTCGACGAGCATGAAGAACTCGGCGGCATGATGCGCTACGGCATTCCCGGCTTCCGCACCCCGCGTGAAATGCTCGACGCTGAAATCAAGCGCATCATCGACCTCGGCGTGGAAACCCGCCTCAAGACCCGCATCGGCTCCGACGTCAGCTTCGACGAGATCGAAAAGGAATTTGACGCCATCTTCATGGCCATGGGCGCCCAGGCTGGCCGTCCGCTACCGGTTCCCGGCGCCGAAGCGCCCAACTGCGTGACCGCCGTTGCGTTCCTGCGCGCCTTCAACGAAGGCCGTCTGCAGCACGTCGGCAACCGCGTGGTGGTCATCGGCGGCGGCGATACCTCGATCGACGTGGCAACCGTTGCGCGCCGTCTGGGCAATGTCACCAAGCCGGGCACGCACGACGACCGCCCGGAAAACGTCATCGCCGGCCATATGGCATCCGACGTTGCCTCGATCTCTGCCCGCGAAGGCGCCGAGGTGGTGCTGGTGTCGCGTGCCACCATGGACAAGATGGCCGCCAACAAGCATGAAGTCGAACATGCCTTGCAGGAAGGCATCGAAATCATCGGCGGCGTCACCCCGGTGGCCGTGGTCGTCGACGCAAATGGCCGTGCAACTGCCCTGCGCGTGGCCGACTTCGTGATGGAAGGCAAGGAAACCAAGCTGGTCGAAGGCACTGAGCGCGACCTGCCGGCCGATCTGATCGTGTCCGCGATCGGCCAGGGCGTCGACTTCACCGGCCTCGAGCAGTTCAACAACAACAACGGCCTGATGAAGGCCGACAAGAACTACCGTTTCCCCGGCAAAGAGCACATCTTCGTTGGTGGCGACGTGCTGCGTCCGCACCTGCTGACCACTGCAATCGGTCACGCTTCCATTGCCGTGGACGGCATCGATGCCTTCCTGAAAGGCAAGGAGCTCGACAAGCGTCCCAAGGTTGACGTCCACCACTTCGACGAAATCCGCAAGTGGCTCGAATCCGGCCACGAGTACAGCGAAATCCACGGCCAGATCTGGGGCACCTCGGAGCGCAAGGACATCCTGCACAACTTCGAAGACCGTTCGCAGCGCCACATCATCCCGCACAACGAACTGTTCCTCGGCCACTTCCCCAACGTGCCGCGTCACATCCGTGAAGTGACGGTGCTCGACAAGGAAGGCGCGCTCGGCAACTTCGAAGAGCGCCTGCATGCCCTGTCCGAGAAGGCCGTCATCGATGAAGCCAAGCGCTGCATGTCCTGCGGCCAGTGTTTCGAATGCGACAACTGCGTGGTGTACTGCCCGCAGACCGCGGTGTTCAAAGTAAAGAAGAAGGACAATCCCACCGTGGGCCGTTATGTCGACACCGACTACAGCAAGTGCATCGGCTGCCACATTTGCGCCGACGTCTGCCCGACCGGCTACATCGTCATGGGTATGGGTGACTGAGCGTGGCAGGCAAGACTAAAGGTCTCCTCGCGCTGGGCGTGGTGGTGCTGACCACCGCCGTGCTGGCCTGGGCCGGCTCGGAGAGCAAGCCCAAGGCCGGCGGCGCCCCCAAGCCCGTGATCCAGAAGGCCGTCAAGGGCGAGCAGTGCGTGGAAGATACGGACTACATGCGCCGCAACCACATGGTGGTGTTGGACGTGCATCGCGACAAGGTCGTGATCGAGGGCATCCGCACCAAGAAGCACAGCCTCAAGGAATGCATCAACTGCCACGCCAGCGAAACGACCGGCAGCGTGGCCGCGGCCAAGGACGACTTCTGCGTGAGCTGCCACAGCTTTGCGTCGGTGAAGATCGATTGCTTCGATTGCCACTCGACCAAGCCGCAAGGCTCGATGGCGATGCATCCGTTGAATGCTGAAACCGCGCACTACAAGCACAAGCTTGCCGCCCAGGCGACAAGCAAGGTCAGTGCGGAAGAGATGGCTGGGGTTGCCCAATGAGCGAACTGAAACCAATGTCTGACCAGGCACCTGAATCCCGTGATCGTCGCCGTTTTGTCGGCGCGGCCGCGGCAACCGCAGCAGGTCTTGCGATCGCCCCTGGCGTGATGCTGGTCGAAGTGGCACACGGCCGTCCGGAAGACCAGGCGGCCAGCAGCGCCGTGCGCTGGGGCATGCTGGTCGACGCGACCAAGTGCGCCACCGGCTGCAATGATTGCGTCACCGCATGCAGCACCGAAAATGGCTGGACGCCGGTGACGGAGAGCAAGCATCCGAAGCAGGCGCCGCAATGGATCCGCAAGCTGGAACTGCAGGATCCGCTGACGCAGATGGAAACCAATCTGCCGATGATGTGCCAGCATTGCGCCGAGCCGCCGTGCGTGGACGTATGTCCTACCGGCGCCTCGTTCAAGCGTGCCGACGGCATCGTGCTGGTCAACCGTCACACCTGCATCGGCTGCCGCTACTGTATGATGGCCTGCCCCTACAAGGCGCGTTCGCTGGTGCACGAGCCGCTGAACGACACGCAAAAGCCGGATGTGCCGCGCGGCATCGGCTGCGTCGAATCGTGCACCCTGTGCGTGCAGAAGGTGGATCGCGGCGACGGCAACACCGCGTGCGCCGAGGCGTGCACCGCCGCTGGCCACGACGCCCTGCTGTTCGGCGACATGAATGACCCCGAAAGCGAGATTTCCAAGCGCCTGCGCGAACTGCCGACCAAGCAGGTGCGCGCAGACCTGAATCTCAATCTTGGCATTCGTTATCACGGAATCTAAAACAACATGGCAAGCATTACCTTCCGCGAAGTAGAGGGCAGCAGCCTGAAATACTGGCTGCTGTTCGGGGGCCTCGGCCTTTTCGTCCTGTTCGGCGCGTTGGCCTGGAACACCATGCACCACTACGGGCACGTCGTGACCGGCATGGACAACCAGATCGTCTGGGGCTTGCCGCACGTGTTTGCGGTGTTCCTGATCGTAGCGGCTTCCGGCGCCTTGAACGTTGCGTCCATCGCCTCGGTGTTCAACAAGCCGATGTACAAGCCGCTGGCGCCGCTGTCGGCGATCCTGTCGCTGGCGCTGATGCTGGGCGGCCTGCTGGTGCTGGTGCTCGACCTCGGCCGCTCCGATCGCCTGATCGTGGCGATGACGCACTTCAACTTCAAGTCGATGTTTACCTGGAACGTGTTCCTGTATTCCGGCTTCTTCGGGCTGGTGGGGGTTTATCTGTGGACCATGCTGGACCGCAACGTCAAGTCCTGGTCCAGGGCGGCGGGCACGGCGGCCTTCATCTGGCGTCTGATCCTGACGACCGGTACCGGCTCGCTGTTCGGCTTCCTGATTGCGCGTGAACTGTACGGTACCGCCATGCTGGCGCCGATGTTCATCATCATGTCGTTTGCCTACGGCCTGGCGATTTACCTGATGGTGCTGGCCGCGGCCTACGCCTGGACCGGCCGGCCGCTGGGCGATACGGTGATGATGCGCCTGAAGAGCCTGCTCGCGGTGTTCGTCGCGGCGGTGCTGTACTTCGTCGTCGTCTACCACATGACCAACCTCTACTTCACCCGCTATCACGCGGTTGAAGCCTTCATCCTGCGCGACGGCGGCATCTTCACCGCGCTGTTCTGGGTGGGGCAGATCGTCATCGGCGGCGTGGCGCCGCTGGTCATCCTGCTGAGCGGCCTGGGCAAGCAGCGCATGTGGATCATGATTGCGTGTGCCTTCGTCATCCTGGGCGGTGTCGCGCAGATGTATGTCACCATCATCGGTGCGCAGGCGTACCCGCTGGACATGTTCCCCGGCCTGATCGAGAAGAGCAGCTTCTTCGACGGCGAAGTGCATGGCTACACGCCCAGCGTGCCCGAGCTGTTCCTTGGTCTCGGCGGCGTGGCGATCGCATTGCTGGTGACTACCTTTGCGGTCAAGGTGCTGCGCCTGCTGCCGGCCAGCCTGGACGACGCCACCGTCGCCAAGCTGGAACACTGATTGCATGAACCTGCCGGGCGACCGCCTGACAGGGGATTGATCGGCATGAACCCGCAAGACAAACCAAACGAATCAGCGAAGCGCGGGGCTCCAATGTCGCACAAGGGGACTCCGCCTTTCTATGGGCTATAAGCCCATGAAAGATCGTATGCCCTACAAGAGGACTCCGACTTTATATGAGGTTAAAACCTCATGAAAGATCGTATGCCCCGCGTCTTCATTTCTGCCGCCCACAAATCCTCAGGCAAGACCACGCTCACGCTCGGCCTGTGCGCCGCGCTGCATGCGCGCGGCCATGCGGTGCAGCCGTTCAAGAAAGGCCCCGACTACATCGATCCGCTGTGGCTGGGCATGGCGGCGCAGCGCCCCTGCTACAACCTCGATTTCCACATGATGCAGCGCAGCGAGATCGAGCAGCAGTTCGCCCGCGCCGCCGCCAGCGCCCGCATCAGCCTGATCGAGGGCAACAAGGGCCTCTACGATGGGCTCGATCTCGACGGCAGCAACAGCAACGCGGCGCTCGCCAAGCTGCTGGGTGCGCCGGTGGTGCTGGTGATCGACGCGCGCGGCATGACGCGCGGGGTGGCGCCGCTGATCCTGGGCTACCAGGCGTTCGATCCGGACATCCGCATCGCTGGGGTCATCCTCAACAACCTCGGCGGCAGCCGCCACGAATCCAAGCTGCGCGCGGTGATCGAGCATTATACCGAGGTCGAGGTGATCGGCGCGGTGCAGCACGACGCCAGCCTGCGGATCGCCGAACGCCACCTCGGACTGGTGCCGGCCAATGAACAGGACGCTGCGCGCGCGCGGATCCGGCACGTCGGCGAACGCGTGGCCGCGCAGGTCGATCTGGACCGGCTGCTGGCGATTGCCGACAGTGCGCCGGCCCTGGACGTCCCGCTTGCGACCGAAGCGGCAACGTCCGCCGAGCGGGTGCGCATCGGCATCGCGCACGACCAGGCCTTCGGCTTCTACTACAGCGAGGATCTCGACAGCCTGCGCGCCGCCAACGTCGAACTGGTCGAACTCGATACCCTGCACGCTCAAACGCTACCGGACGTGGACGGCCTCATCATCGGGGGCGGCTTCCCCGAAATGTTCATGACGGAGCTGGAAGCCAACACCGCCCTGCGCACGCAGATTCGCAGTGCCATCGAGTCCGGGATGCCGACCTATGCCGAATGCGGCGGCCTGATGTATTTGTCAAAGAGCCTCAGCTGGCAGGGGCATACGCGGCAGATGGTCGGCGTGGTGCCGGGCGACACCGTGATGCACGAGCGCCCTGTCGGGCGCGGCTACGCGCGTCTGCAACCCACTGGCGAGGACCGCTGGCAGGAAACTGCGCCGTTTCCGGCGCATGAATTTCACTATTCGAGCTTGGAAAACCTGCCGGCCGACTCCATATACGCTTACCAGGTGCAACGCGGCTACGGCATCGATGGCCGGCACGACGGCTATCAGCGACACAACCTGCTGGCCGGCTACGTGCACCGGCGCGGCACCGGCGCGCAGGGCTGGATCGCGCCGTTTTTGAACCAGGTGCGCGCGCACAAGGCGCGCGCTGCCACTTAATTTTCGTGAGGACACGCCCATGATCAAGATCACCGACGCCGCCGCCGCTCAGATTCGTGTCGCCAACAACAACCCCGATGTGTTCGACATGGTCCTGCGCGTCGCCGCCTATCAGGAAGACGATGGCAGCGTGAACTACGGCATGGGTTTCGATATCGAGCGCGAAGCCGACGAGCACCTGGTCGTCAATGGCATCGAAATCCTGATCGCCGCGTCCAGCACCCCTTACCTACAGGGGGTGACGCTCGATTTCGTCGAAATGAGTCCGGGCGACATGCGCTTCATTTTCATCCCGCCCTATTCAGCAGAAGACGGGCCCGTCGAGTCCGAAGCCGACGCCGGCCCCGCCGAGTGAATTTCATGAATTACCTGCCCATTTTCCTCGACCTGCGCGACCGTTACTGCCTGGTGGTGGGCGGTTCCGAAATCGCCGCGCGCAAGGCTGAACTGCTGCTGCGCGCCGGGGCCCGCGTCGATGTCGCCGCCCCCGCCCTGCACGAAGGCTTCGAACGCCTGCCGCACGCCGATCGCTTGAAACGCGTGGCGGATGCGTTCACGCCCGAACTGCTCGACGGCAAGGACGCGGTGATCGTGGTCGAGGAGGACATGGGCGCCGCCAAGGCCATCGCCGATGCGGCGCGCGCGCGCCACATTCCGGTCAACGTGGCCGACAAGCCTGCGCTGTGCAGCTTCATCCTGCCGTCGATCATCGACCGCTCGCCGATCATGGTGGCGGTCTCCAGCGGCGGCGAATCGCCGGTGCTGGCGCGCATGCTGCGCGCGCGGCTGGAAACCATGATCCCCGCCGCCTATGGCCGCCTCTCCGCGCTCGCCTCGCGCTACAAGGACCGCGTGCGCACGGCGATCAAGCCGGAGCAGCGCCGCGCCTTCTGGGAAAAGGTGTTCCTCTCGCCGGTCGCCGAAATGGTGTTCTCTGGGCGCGACGCCGAGGCCGAGGCGCAGCTCGACGCCATGATCAAGGACTCAGCCTCCCACGACATTCCCCGCGGCGAGGTCTATCTGGTCGGGGCCGGTCCCGGCAATCCCGACCTCCTGACCTTCCGTGCGCTGCGGCTGATGCAGCAGGCTGACGTGATCGTGTACGACCGCCTCGTCTCGCAGCCCATCCTCGACATGTGCCGGCGCGACGCCGAGCGCATCTACGTCGGCAAGGAGCGCGATGACCACGCGGTGCCGCAGGAGGAAATCAACCTCATGCTGGTGCGCCTGGCCAAGGAAGGCAAGCGCACGCTGCGTCTGAAAGGCGGCGACCCCTTCATCTTCGGCCGCGGCGGCGAGGAGATCGAAACCCTGGTCGAGCACGGCGTGCCGTTCCAGGTGGTGCCCGGCATCACCGCGGCTGCCGGCGTGGCGTCCTACGCGGGCATTCCGCTTACCCACCGCGACTACGCGCAGTCGGTCGCCTTCGTTACCGGGCACCTGAAGGAAAACACCTTCAACATGAACTGGGAAGGCATCGCCCGCAAAGACCAGACCATCGTCATCTACATGGGCCTCAAGGGATTGCCGATGCTGTGCGAGGCCCTGATCAAGCACGGCCTCACCGCCGACACCCCGGCCGCAATCATTCAGCACGGCACGCTGCCGACCCAGCGCGTCATCACCGGCGACCTCACCACGCTACCCGCGCTGGCCGAGCAGGCCGGACTCAAGGCACCCACCCTCATCATCGTCGGCAACGTCGTCAAGCTGCGCGAGAAGCTCGGCTGGTATCAGCCCGAGCTGCACAGCGAGCAGGCTCACCGCACTCCGCTCGAAGCGCCGGATCATCTGCGCTGAGAGCAGGATGAAATCCGAGCGTCCGCAACTGGTCAGCCGCGCCGACATCGACGCGCAGGTGGCGGCGCTGCGGCAGACCGGCGGGCACATTCAGGGTGTGGCGTGGCAGGGGCACCCCGCCTGGCTCAAGCTCAGCGTGCCGCAACCGCCCGCCTGGCGCTATCAGCTGCTGGCCGGAATGGCCCGGCTGCTGCGGCAGCCCGCCATGCAACCGGTGCGGCCGCACGGCGGCGCGTGCGGCATCCGCAACGAGGCCGATCGTCTCAACGCCTTGGCCGGCGCCAACCTGCGCGTCCCGCAACTGCTGGCATACGCCGACCACTGGCTGCTCATTTCCGACCTTGGCCACACCACGCTCGAAACGCTGATCCGTCATGCCGACCCCGATACGCAGCTGGAACACTGGCAGCGCGGCGCCGCCTACATTCGGCAGGTGCATCGGGCCGGGCAGTACCTCAGCCAGGCGTTCGCGCGCAACCTGGTGTGGTCGCCCGAACAGGGTCTTGGCGCGATCGATTTCGAGGACGACCCGATCAGCACCATGACGCTGGCACAGGCGCAGATTCGCGACTGGCTGCCGTATTTTTTTTCCACCGCAATCCATTTCGAGAAACGGCTGCCGGTGCTGTGCACAGCCATCCGCAGCGTTCTGGACAAGGAAGATTCGGCCGTGAGAGACGGTGTCTATACTGCGTTGCGCCGCACCGCCTGGCTGCGCGCACTGCGCTGGCTGCCGCAACGCATGCAGCGGGTCGATGTCCTGAAAACCCAATGCTTCGGCGAACTGGCGCGCCTGTGCAGTCAGCGTTCGCCGCACGCCGGCGCCTGAGCCGACTCCCGCGCGCCTTGAACCCTTTCATGCCGTTGACCTGACATCATCGCGCGCTGAGTGGCGCGCATTCTGTCGGCGGCCTGGATGCGCTGGCAGGCTGGCCGATTTGCGGAGTGGGCTAGAATAAAGGACGAACGTGTCCTGTAAATGCCCGCCATGACCTCCACGCTCACCATCGACGGAAACGAGGCTGTTGCCCGCATCGCCTACCTCGCCAACGAGGTGATCGCGATCTATCCCATCACCCCCGCGTCCAGCATGGGCGAGTGGGCCGACGAGTGGGCGTCGCAGGGCCGGCCCAACCTGTGGGGCGCGGTGCCGAAAATCATCGAGATGCAGTCGGAGGGCGGTGCCGCCGGCACGCTGCACGGCGCGCTCACCTCCGGCGCGCTGGCGACCAGCTTCACCGCCAGCCAGGGCCTGCTGCTGATGATCCCCAATCTCTACAAGATCGCCGGCGAGCTGACGCCTTTCGTGCTGCACGTCGCGGCGCGCGCGCTGGCCACCCACGCGCTGTCGATCTTCGGCGACCAGTCCGACGTCATGGCCTGTCGCGCCACCGGCTGCGCGCTGCTCGCCGCCAACTCGCCGCAGGAGGCGCAGGACCTCGCGCTGATCGCGCAGGCGGCGACGCTGGCCGGGCGCATCCCGGTGATCCACTTCTTCGACGGCTTCCGCACCTCGCACGAGGTGGCGAAAATCGCCGCGGTGGAACCCGACACCGTCGCCGCCATGCTCGACGCCGGCCGCATCGCGGCGCACCGCGCGCGTGCGCTGTCGCCGGAACACCCGGTGCTGCGCGGCACCTCGCAGAACCCGGACGTGTTCTTCCAGTCGCGAGAGCGCGCCAATCCCTGGTACGACGCGTTTCCGCAGATCGTGCAGGACGCGATGGACTGCTTCGGCGTATTGACCGGGCGGCGCTACAAGCTGTTCGACTACGTCGGCGCGATGGATGCCGAGCGCGTCATCATACTCATGGGCTCCGGCGCCGAGACCGTGCACGAGACGGTCGAGCACCTGCTTGCACGTGGCGAGAAGGTCGGCGTACTGAAGGTGCGGCTGTACCGGCCGTTTTCACCGGGCGCGCTGCTCGATGCGCTGCCACCCTCGGCAAAATCCGTCGCCGTGCTCGACCGCTGCAAGGAGCCGGGCGCCGACGGCGAGCCGCTGTACAAGGACGTGGTGACTGCGCTGGCGCAGGCGGCGGCGGACGCGAAGCTTGCGATGCCTAAAGTCATCGGAGGCCGCTACGGCCTCGCCAGCAAGGAGTTCACCCCGGGCATGGTCAAGGCGGTATTCGACGAGCTGGCGAATCCGGCGCCCAAGCGCCAGTTCACCGTCGGCATCCACGACGACGTGACGAATCTCTCGCTGCTGTGGGATACGGACTTCCGCACCGACGCCTCGCGGCAGCTGCAGCACGCCGTGTTCTGGGGCCTGGGCGCCGACGGCACGGTGTCGGCCAACAAGAACTCGATCAAGATTCTCGGCGAGGCCACCGCGCTCATGGCGCAGGGCTATTTCGTCTACGACTCGAAGAAGTCGGGCGCGGTGACGGTGTCGCACCTGCGCTTCGGCCCGGTGGCGATCCGTTCCACCTATCTGGTCGAACCCGGCATGGCCGGCTTCGTCGCCTGCCACCAGCCCATGTTCGTCGAGCGCTACGACCTGCTGGAACATGCCGCGCCCGACGGCGTCTTCCTGCTCAACACCCCGGTGCCGCCGGATCGGGTGTGGGACACGCTGCCGCAGAAACTGCGCGCGCAGATCCTGGAAAAGCGCCTGCGGCTGTGGGTGATCGATGCCTACGCCGTCGCCGCCGAAGCCGGCATGGGGCGGCGCATCAACACCATCATGCAGACCTGCTTCTTCGCCATCTCCGGCATCCTGCCCAAGGACGAAGCCATCGCCGCGATCAAGACCGCGGTCGACAAGACCTACGGCAGGAAGAGCAAGCGGCTGGTGGAGCTGAACTACAGGGCAATCGACACCACGCTGGCGGAACTGCATCAGGTCACGATTCCGGCGCAGCCGGGGAGCGTTGAAGCTGCACCCCTCCTCGCCGCGTCGGTGGACATTCCCGATTTCGTCCGCGACCTCACCCTGCCGCTCTACCATGGCCACGGCGATGCGCTGCCGGTGTCGCGCTTTCCCGCCGACGGCACCTATCCCCTCGGCACCGCGCAATACGAAAAGCGCAACATCGCGCTGGAAATCCCGGTGTGGGAGCCCGACCTCTGCACCCAGTGCGGCAAGTGCGTCTTCGTCTGCCCGCACAGCGCGATCCGCGCGCGCGCCTTCAGTGCCGAGTCCGTTGCCAACGCGCCGCCGACCTTCAAACACGTGCCGGCGAAGAGCAAGGAGTTTCCCGCCGGCACCCGCATCAGCTACCAGGTGGCGCCGGAGGACTGCACCGGCTGCGGCGACTGCGTCGAGGCCTGCCCGATCCACGACAAGTCCAACGTCAGCCACCGGGCGGTGAACATGGCGCCGGTCGGCCCGCTCCGGGATCGGGAACGCGACAACTTCGCCTTCTTCCTGCGCCTGCCCGAGTTCGACCGCAGCTTGATCAAGCACGGAACGATCCCCGGTTCGATGCTGCTCGATCCGCTGTTCGAGTTTTCCGGCGCCTGCGCCGGCTGCGGCGAAACGCCCTATATCCGGCTCGCCACCCAGCTCTTCGGCGACCGCATGCTGATCGCCAACGCCACCGGCTGCTCGTCCATCTACGGCGGTAATCTGCCGAGCACCCCCTACACGGTGAACCGCGCTGGGCGCGGACCGGCGTGGAGCAACTCGCTGTTCGAGGACAACGCCGAGTTCGGCCTCGGCATGCGGCTTGCCGCCGACCAGCTGATGGCCTACGCGCAGCAGTTGGTGAAGGAGATGGCCACGGAAGTCGGCGGCGACCTCGCCGATGCGCTGGTCAACGTCGACCAGCGCGAGGAGGCGGGCATCGTCGACCAGCGCCAGCGCGTCGCGTTGTTGCAGGAAAAACTGGCCGGCTCCAGCCATCCCCGCGCGAAGGAACTCGCCAGTGTCGCCGAATGGCTGATCCGCCGCTCGGTGTGGATCATCGGCGGCGACGGCTGGGCCTACGATATCGGCTACGGCGGCCTCGACCACGTGCTGGCGCTGCCCTACGACGTCAACATCCTGGTGCTCGACACCGAGGTCTATTCCAACACCGGCGGCCAAACCTCCAAGGCCACCCCGATCGGCGCCGTCGCCAAGTTCTCCGCCGGCGGCAAGGCCACCGCGAAGAAGGATCTCGCCAAGCTGGCTTCCGACTACGGCCACGTCTACGTGGCGACGGTGGCCTACGGCGCCAAGGACGTGCAGACCCTGCGCGTGTTCCAGGAAGCGGAAGCCTACCCCGGCCCCTCGCTCATCGTCGCCTACAGCCCGTGCATCGCCCACGGCTACGACATGCTCTACAACCAGCGCCAGCAGGAACTGGCGGTGAAGAGCGGGCACTGGCCGCTCATCCGCTTCGACCCGCGCCTGGCGGAATCCGGCGCCAATCCTTTCAAGCTTGATTCCGCCGCGCCCAGCCAGCCGATCAAGGTCTTTATGGAGTCGGAAACCCGCTTCGCCATGCTCGCGCGCAGCGACCCCGAGGCCGCGCAACGTTTCCTCGTGCAGGCGCAGCAGGACGCCGAGCGGCGCTTCAAGACGTATCAGGAGCTGGCGCGGGGCCATGCCGACGAACCCAAAAAGGAAGCCTGACATGATCGACCTCTCCACCGACTACCTTGGCCTCAAGCTGAAGAACCCGCTGGTACCCTCGGCCTCACCCCTGTCGCGCGACCTCGACACCGCGCTGCGGCTGGAGGATGCCGGCGCCGCCGCGTTGGTGATGTATTCGCTGTTCGAGGAGGAACTGCGTGCGGAGGACGCGATGCTCGACCGATTCCTGCTGCATGCCGATCTTGGGCACGGCGAGGCGGACGGGTTTCTGCCCAATCACGGCGAATTCCAGGGCGGGCTCGAGCGCTATCTGACGCATTTGCACCAGCTCAAGCGCCGTCTCGAAATCCCCGTGGTGGCGAGTCTCAACGGCGTGTCGCCCTCGGGCTGGATGGAGCTCGGCCGCGAACTGGAGCTGGCCGGCGCCGACGCGCTGGAACTCAACGTCTATTATGTCGCTGCCGATGTCGGCACGTCCGGCAGGTCGGTGGAGGCGCGCTACATTGAACTGCTCACCGAGCTGCGGCGGGTTGCCAGCCTGCCCATCGTGATGAAGCTGTCGCCCTTCTTTTCCTCGCTGCCGCATTTCGTGCAGCAGCTCGAACATGCCGGCGCGCAGGGCATCGCCCTGTTCAACCGCTTCTTCCAGCCGGACATCGACCTCGACGCACTGCGCATGACCGACCAGCTGCATCTGTCCACCGCCGAGGAAGCGCTGCTGCGCATCCGCTGGATCGCCATCCTGCACGGCCGTACGCACATGACGCTCGCCGCCACCGGCGGCGTCCACAGCGAAAGCGAGGCGCTCAAGCTTTTGTTGGCCGGCGCCGACGTCGTGCATCTCGCGTCCTGCCTGCTGCAGCATGGCCCCGACAAGCTCACCGAAGTCCTGGCGGCCATGCAGAACTGGATGGAGGAAAAGGAATACGAATCGGTCGCCCAGCTCAAGGGAAGCATGAGCCAGCAGAACCTGCCCGACCCATCGGTCGTCGCGCGCGCCAGTTACCTGCGCGTGCTGGACAGCTTTACGGCGCGGCCGGGGGCGTGGTCATAGCGTGAGGCTGGATGCCGGGATAGGACGTCAGCCAGGGATTGAGGTGTTTGACCATTTGTTTGGTCCCATGCTGCTCCCTGGCTACAGCACTCAACCAGGCTTGGACTAGATGCCGCATTAGCCTTGTTGCCTTTGCCTGTGTCCATCCTAACCAGTCATGATGACGACTCCTCGCCCCCGAGCATGAAAGCCCTGGCTGCGAGAAGATGGGGGCGGCACACGGGGCAAACGAGGTCGCAAAACGAATGATGGCCCGACCCCGACGCCTAACCGGACCGCTGCGGGC